>NZ_CAJPGY010000042.1:0-59647 GCF_905339915.1 Burkholderia sp. BCC1985 | reverse complement strand
CTCGTTGAGGATCGCGAGCTTCGCGTTCACCGAACCGGCCGCGTCCATCACGCTGCGCATGGTCTCGCCCATCCGCGTGAGGCCGCTCTGGCTCACGCCCGCGAGCGTCGCCGACTGCTCGGCCACGCCGGCCACCTCGTTCATCGTGCGCAGCAGGTCGCGCGACGTCGCGAAAATTTCGCGCGACGTCGCACCGATCTCGGTCGTCGTCGCCGCGGTTTCGTTCGCGGTCGCCTGCTGCTCGCGCGACGTCGCCGCGATTTCGGCGACCGACGTCGTCACCTGCAGCGACGACTGCTGCGCGCGCGCGACCAGTTCGGTCAGCTCGTCGGCCATCCGGTTGAAGCCCGTCTCGAGCGTGCCGAATTCATCGCGGCGGCGCAGGTCGAGGCGGCGCGTCAGGTTGCCGGTACGCATCACGTCGTGCACCTCGACGAGCCGCGTCATCGGCACGGTGACGGAACGGTACAGCCCGTAGCCCAGCCCCAGCGCGGACAGCAGCACGATCGCCAGCGCGGTCGCGAGCACGACCTCGGTGTCCTGCACGGATTCGCGGATCAGCTTCGCGGACTGGTCGGCGAACTTGCGGTTCTCCTGCACCAGGATATTCGCGTTGCGCACGACCTCGGCCCATGAAGGCTGCACCTTCGCATAGGCGGCGACGGCCTCTTCGCGCGACACGCGGCTCTTCTGCACCGCGTCGTTCAGCAGCGGCAGGTAGCGGTCGAAGGCGCCTCGAAACGTCGCGAAGCGCTGGCGGTCGTCATCGCGGAACGTCGTGTTCTGGTAGTCGACCGACAACGACTCGACCTCCTTGAGCGCCTCGCCGATCTTCGCGAAATCGCGCTGCACGAGTTCGGGATCGGTGTCGACGAACGTCGCCTGCTGCAGCGCCGTGAACGATTCGTTGACCGCGCCGCGCAGCGACGCCGCGAGATAGACGCCGGGCAGCGAATCGCGTTCGATGCTGACGGCTTCGCTGTTGATCGCGCGCAGGCGCTCGTAGGACACGCCGGCCATCACCAGCATCAGCACGAACAGCACGCCGAAGCTGATCAGGATACGGTTGCCGAGCGTCAGCCGGGCGGCGCCGCTCGTCGTGTGCAGGCTTTCATTGGTCGCGCGGGGCGTCACGGTGGCCATGTTCGTTATGGGCTTTCTAAAATCAGCGTTGAAAAAATCCGCGCCCGCCTGCGCGCCGGACGGCGCGCCACGAGCGCATCGGGGTCTGCGGGCAACGCGGCACCGGCGGGCCGCGCCGCGAAATCATCGCTCCGCTTGTGCCGGCAGCCGAAGCGCGACCATGAAGCCGCGCGCCGTATTGCGCATCAGGATCTGGCCGCGATGCCGCGCGGCCGTCGCGCGGACGAACGCAAGCCCGAGGCCGAAGCCGCCGCGCGCCGCGCCATGCGCGGATTCGAGCCGCACGAACGACTCGGTCGCGGCCGTGCGCTGCTCGGGCGCGATGCCGGAGCCGGTGTCCTCGACGCCGATCAGCCACGCACCGTCGTCGTCGCTCAGCGTGCAATGCACGTCCGTACCGGCCGGGCCGTACTTCAGCGCGTTGTCGATCAGGTTCGCGACCGCGCGCGTGAGCATCATGCGGTCGCCCATCGTCACGCACTCGGTGCCGGGCACGTGGGCAACGACCCGGCTGCCGAATCCGGCCGCCTTCTCCCACAGCTGGTCGACCGCGTCGAGCACGATCTCGTTGAGGCTCAGGACCTCGTGCGCGCGGCGTTCCGACTGCGCGCGGGTCAGGTGGATGAAGCCGTCGGCGAGCGCGAGCGCGCGCCGGGCGTGGCCGGCAATGCGCTCCATGATCGCCGGCATGTCGCCGTGCTCGGTCCGGTAAACCTCGAGCAGCGCGAGAATCGAGGTCTGCGGCGAGCGCATGTCGTGCGACAGGAAATCCAGCGCTTCGTCGCGCTGCCGCGACATCAGGTACGAATTCGAGTGATAGCGGATGCGCGCGGTCAGCTCCATCGCGTCCGGGAGCTTCACGAGATAGTCGTTCGCGCCGGCGATGAATGCCTCGCGCTTGACGATCGGCTCTTCCTTCGCCGACAGCACGATGATCGGCACGCGTGCGGTGTCGGCGTTCGCGCGCCACGCGCGAACGAGGTCGAGGCCGTCGATGTCCGGCATCACGAGATCCTGCAGGATGACCGTCGGCTTCACGTCGCGCGCGACCGCCATCGCCCGGTGTGCGTCGGTGCACACATGCAGGTCGATATCGTGCTCGCTGCGCAGCGCGCGACGGATCACCTCGCCGACGAACGGCTGATCGTCGACGAGCAGAACCGATAGCCCCGATTCGAGACAATCCGGCGCATTTTCACCGCTGGATTCTTTCATAAATACCGTTTCAAACGCCAAATCTCCAATTGATTCTTTCATAGGAGTTGTTTATCCGACTTGGACGCCATCTTAAAACATGGCGGCAGAGAAATCCGCCTGTGTTGCCGATCTGGCCTGTCGGCATTGCCTCGCGGGGATCCGAACGTCGAATTCACCCCGACGACGGTCGCATTACCTCCGCGCGCTTTCTCTCAATAAAGATAACCGGCTGATTCTAAATGAAATTAGAACACAGCATCTATCTCCTTCCGGTTTAGTTTTGCCAAATATGATGAGAGAGCGGAATTCAGATAAATCAGATCATTTCCTGGCGCGAAAGACGACAACGTTTGCGAAGCCGCCGCCATGAGGTTTGCATGCGCTGCAAGGCCGCCCGTCGAACGGATCGGGACCGGATTTCGATGCGACGGAATGGGGAAGGTGGAGAGGAGAAAAGCACGCGCCGCAACCGGATCGGCCGCGACGCGGCACGCATCGAACGCCGCCGGCCGGCGCCGGTGGCGCAGCAAGGCGGCCGTGCGCTCACGCCCGGCCGCGCGGCCGGTTACCCGCGCGCGTGCTGCGCGGACACTTCCTGCAGGTCGAGATCGCGCTCGACCACGTGCAGCATCTCGTCGTGAATGCGGCCCGTACGATGCAGGCGCAGCAGCTCCGCGCGCCCGGCCTTGATCGCGGCCAGCACGACGTCGTAGTGCGCGACGCGGACCTCCGCCGGATATTCGGGCTCGTTCTTCGCCCGCTCGGTCAGCTCCGCACGATACGTGTATTGCTCCAGCAGGCGCGGATGAATCACGTTGCCGCTGTCGTCGCGCACCAGCGGCTGGATCGCCGCGAGCTGCGCTGCCTCGATATGCGCCCACGTCTGCGGCTCGGTCAGGTGATGCGCGGCGCGCTCTTCGCGTTGCGGCAGGCGCAGCAGCCGGATCAGCGGGCCGATGGTCGTGCCCTGCAGCAGCACGGTGACGAGGATCACCGCGAACGACGCGACCAGGATCACGTCGCGGCCCGGCAGCGCCTCCGGCAACGACAGCGCGATCGCCAGCGTCACGACCCCGCGCATGCCGGCCCAGCTCATGACCGTCGCGGCCTTCCAGTCGGGCGCGCCGCCGCGCCGCACGATCCCGCGCACCGGCCACTTCAGCACCTCGACGGCATAGATCCACACGAAGCGCGATACGATCACGGCCGCCAGCACCGCGAGCACGGCCGGCATCATCGTGGCGAGCACCTGCTCGAAGCCGCCGAGCCGGTGGATCGCGCCGCGCAGCGACAGCCCGATCAGCACGAACACCAGCGCTTCGAGCAGGAACACGATGACCTGCCAGAACGCGGTGCCGCGCGTGCGCACGGCCGCCGAGAACACCTCGTGCTGATGCCAGCCGACGATCATGCCGGTCGTGACCGTCGCGATCACGCCCGACACCTCGGCCATCTCGCCCGCGATGTATGCGATCCAGCCGGCGATCACCGCGACGGTGACCACCAGGTAGTCGTCGTCGAGCAGCTTCAGGAACCACACGACGAGCTTGCCGACCAGGAAGCCGACCACGACGCCGCCGAGCCCGAGTTCCGCGAAACGCACGACCGCGTGCTCGAGGCTGAACGCGCCCGTCAGCGCGGCGGCGACCGCGAAGCGGAACAGCACCAGGCCCGCCGCGTCGTTCAGCAGGCTCTCCCCTTCGAGCAGCACCATCAGACGGCGCGGCAGCGCGACGCGTTCGAGCACCGCCTTCGCGGCCACCGCATCGGGCGGCGACACGATCGCGCCGAGCGCGAAGCACGCGGCCCACGGCAGCGACGGCACGACCCAGTGCACGGCGAAGCCGACCGCGAACGTCGTGAACACCACCGCGCCGATCGCGAGCAGCAGGATGCCGCCCACATTGCGCTTGAACTCTTCCCACACGGTGAAATACGCGCCGTCCATCAGCAGCGGCGGCAAGAACACGAGCAGCACGAGCTCCGGATCGAGGTTGATCGGCGGCAGGCCGGGAATGAACGCGATGCCGATGCCGCCGATCAGCAGCGCGGCCGCTGGCGGCAACCGCAACCGCTTGGCGATGTATTCGAGCGCGACGATCGCGAGGAATGACAACAGAACCAGCTTGAATGCCGAGACGGGGGACATGAATCGACCTCGTGAGGAATGAATGCGCACGCCAGCCGGTGTCGTACCCCGGTTGGCCATTTCGCGCGATTACATCACGATGCGATGCGTGCAGTCGAGCGCGCTCGGCCGGCGCGGCACGCGCTGCCGCGACGATGGCGCACGGCGGACATCGCCGCGATCCGTCGGTGTGCGCCGAAACGAAAACGGCACGCGGGCCGGCGCGATGCGCCCGCCCGCGTGCCGTCATGCGGCGCCCGTCGCGGCTAGCGGCGCCGCACGACCATCAGGCGCGGCTCGGTCATGTCCTCGATCGCGTAGCGGATTCCTTCGCGGCCGAGCCCCGAATCCTTCACGCCGCCATACGGCATGTTGTCGACG
Source organism: Burkholderia sp. BCC1985 (assembly GCF_905339915.1). Classification (NCBI taxonomy): domain Bacteria; kingdom Pseudomonadati; phylum Pseudomonadota; class Betaproteobacteria; order Burkholderiales; family Burkholderiaceae; genus Burkholderia; species Burkholderia sp. BCC1985. Next base: position 54,798 of record NZ_CAJPGY010000042.1, on the reverse strand, counting down.
CGGAACGACGGCACGTCGTTGATCACGACGCCGCCCACCTCCAGCTCGTCCCATGCGCGCTGCGCATGCGCGAGCGAATCGGTGAACACGCCGGCCTGCAGCCCGAAGTCGCTGTCGTTGACGCGCGCGAGCGCATCGTCGAAGCGCTCGAACTTCTCGAGGATCGCGACCGGACCGAATGCCTCCTTCCGGTAGAGGTCCTGTTCGCGGCCGACGTTTTCCAGCAGCGTCGCCTCGAACATCGCGCCGTCGACCTTGCCGCCCGCGACAATCTTCGCGCCCGCCGCGACGGCCGCATCCATCCAGCCCGACAGGCGGCGCGATTCGGATTCCGAGATCATCGGGCCGACGAACGTCGATGGATCCTTAGGATCGCCCATCTTCAGCGAACGCGTCTTCGCGACCAGCTTGTCGCGCAGCGCGTCGTACAGGTCCGCATGCACGAGGATCCGCTGCACGCCGATACAGCTCTGGCCCGACTGGTAATACGCGCCGAACGCGAGACGCTCGACCACGTAGTCGAGCTGGTCGCGCTGGTCCGCGTCGACGATCGCCGCCGCGTTGCCGCCGAGCTCCAGCACGACTTTCTTCTTGCCGGCCTTCTCCTTCAGCGCCCAGCCCACGGCGGGCGAGCCCGTAAACGACAGCAGCCTGAAGCGCTCGTCGGTCGTGAACAGGTCCGCGCCGTCGCGATGCGCGGGCAACACCGAGAATGCGCCCTTCGGCAGGTCGGTTTCGGCGAGCACCTCGCCGATGATCAGCGCGCCGATCGGCGTGCGGCTCGCCGGTTTCAGCACGAACGGACAGCCTGCGGCCAGCGCCGGTGCGACCTTGTGCGCGGCGAGGTTCAACGGGAAGTTGAATGGCGAGATGAACGAGCACGGGCCGATCGGCACACGCCGCGTATAGCCGGTGTAGCCTTGCGCGCGGGCCGAGATCTCGAGGTTGATCACTTCGCCGTCGATGCGCACCGACTCCTCGGACGCGACGCGGAACGTATCGATCAGCCGCGTCACTTCGCCCTTCGAATCGTTGATCGGCTTGCCGGCCTCGATGCACAACGCCTCGGCCAGCTCGTCGAAGCGCTCGCGAAAGCGCGCGACACAGTGGTCGAGCACCGCCTGCCGCTTGTAGGCCGGCAACTCGCGCATCGGCTTCGCGGCGTCGACCGCCGCGCCGATGGCCGCATCGATCGCCTTCGCGTCGGCCAGCGCGACGCGCGTCGCGACCTTGCCGCTGAACTTGTCGGTGACTTCCAGATCGGTGTTCGCGTAGACGGCCTCGTTGGCCAGATAGTACGGATAGGTATCCTTCAGCATGGAGCGCTCCTTCCGGTGAACGGCGGATTCAGAGTTGCGCCGACAGGCGCTTGATTTCGCGGTTGAGCACGCGCTCGTTGTCCGAATAGTCGATCGGCACGTCGATCACGTGCACGCCCGGCGTCGCGAAGCAGTCGCGCAGCAGCGGCTCGAGATCGTCGGCCGCTTCGACGCGATGCCCGTGCGCGCCGTAGCTCTGCGCATACGACACGAAATCGGGGTTCTTCAGCGTCATCGCGAAATCGGGGAAGTTCATGTTTTCCTGCTTCCAGCGGATCATCCCGAACGCATCGTCGCGCAGGATCATCACGACGATGTCGAGCTTCAGCCGCACGGCCGTTTCGAGTTCCTGCGAATTCATCATGAAGCCGCCGTCGCCGCAGACGGCGATCACCTTGCGCTGCGGATGCACGATCTTCGTCGCGATCGCCGACGGCAGGCCGGCGCCCATCGACGCGAGCGCGTTGTCGAGCAGCAGCGAGTTCGGTTCGTGCGCGCGCCAGTAGCGCGCGAACCAGATCTTGTACATCCCGTTGTCGAGACAGACGATCCCGTCGACCGGCAGCGCGTTGTACAGGTCGTTCACGATCCGCACCGGGTACATCGGGAAGCGCGGATCGTGCTGGCCCTTCTCGAGGTGCGCGTCGAAATGCGCCTTGATCATCTTGAAGCGCTCGAAATCCCAGTGCGATTGCGGCGTCACCGCTTCCTTCATCTGCCACACCGCGTTCGCGATGTCGCCGACCACTTCGATCTGCGGGAAGTAGACGGGATCGACCTGCGCGCCGAGGAAGTTCACGTGGATCACGGTCTTGTCGTCCGTGCGCATGAAGAACGGCGGCTTCTCGATCACGTCGTGGCCGACGTTGATGATGCAGTCCGCGTGCTCGATCGCGCGATGCACGAAGTCGCCGTCGGACAGCGTCGCGTTGCCGAGCCACAGCGGATGCGTTTCGTCGATCACGCCCTTGCCCATCTGCGTCGTGAAGAACGGGATGCCCGTCTTGTCGACGAATTCGAGCAGCATCTTGCAGGTCGTCTTGCGGTTGCCGCCCGCGCCGATCATCAGCAGCGGGTGACGCGCGGCCTGGATCGCGTCGACCGCGTGCGCGACCGCCTTCTCCTCCGCCACCGGCCGCCGGCTGTAGCTGCGCGGAATCGGCTTGCCGTCGCCCTCCTCGTGCGCGATGTCTTCCGGCAGTTCGAGGTGCGCGGCGCCCGGACGCTCCTCCTCCGCGCGGCGGAACGCCTCGCGCACCGCCGACGGAATGTTGCCGATCGACACGATCTGCCGCGTGAACTTCGTGAGCGGCTGCATCATGTCGACGACGTCGACGATCTGGAAGTGGCCCTGCTTGCTGGACTTGATCGGCTTCTGCCCGGTGATCATCAGCATCGGCATGCCGCCGAGCTGCGCATACGCGGCGGCCGTCACGAAGTTGGTCGCGCCCGGCCCGAGCGTCGCGAGACACACGCCGGTGCGGCCCGTCAGGCGGCCGTAGGTGGCGGCCATGAACCCGGCCGCCTGCTCGTGCCGGGTCAGCACGAGCTTGATCTTCGATCGCCGCAGCGATTCGAGCAGATCGAGGTTTTCCTCGCCGGGAATGCCGAACACGTACTCGACGCCTTCGGCTTCCAGCGCCTTCACGAACAGATCCGATGCTTTCATGGGGGACTCTCGGTTGATGCCGCCTGCCCGGCCTACGGGCGCGCGACGTTCAGAACGCGCGCCGGCCTACGGCACGCGGACGCTTTACCTACTGGACACAAACCACGGCACTGCCCGCCGTGCGGAGCAACGTGTGCAACGCACGACGGCGCCTCCCTGGGCGGGAGGACAAACGGATTCACCCGCGCGCGGCAAGCACGCGCGGGCGGCAAGGACGTTTTTGATTGTAGACGGATTCGCGGAATTCCGACTTCGGCCGAATAGCCGGGTCCGGCCGCGCGAAAGGGTCGGCCTGACGGCCAATTCGACCTCAAGCGGCGCGCGCGGCCCTATCGTTGGGGGCAAGCCAATTTCATTCAACGAACCTGTGAACCATGGTTGACATACCGAGATCCATGCCCTACAGTGCCCCTACGTTCAGTATCCGGACCACCGATGTCTTCGACGCGTGGTTTGCCGGCCTGCAGGATCGCGTCGCCAAGCGGCGCATCCAGGCCCGCATCGACCGCCTGTCGATGGGCAATCCGGGCGACTGGAAATCCGCCGGCGCGCCCGTCGTCGAAATGCGTATCGACCACGGCCCCGGTTATCGCGTCTACTACGTCAGGCGCGGAACGATATGGGTGATCCTGCTCTGCGGCGGCGACAAGTCGACGCAACAGGCGGACATCCGCGCCGCCCATGCGATGCTCGAGCGGCTCGACCTGGAGTAACCGATGGACAAGATCAAGACCCGGCCGTGGGATTCGGCCGAACACCTGAAGACCGACGACGACATGGCCGACTACTTCGAGGCCTGCCTGCAGGAAGCCGGCGACGACCCGGCCTTCATCGCGCATGCGCTCGGCGTGATCGCCCGCGCGCGCGGCATGTCGCAGGTCGCGCGCGACGCGGGCCTGTCGCGCGAAGGGCTGTACAAGGCGCTGTCGCACGACGGCAATCCGAGCTTCGGCACGATCCTGAAGGTGATCAAGGCGCTCGGCCTCCAACTGCACGGCGCGAAGGCGCACGCGTGATGCGGCGGCACACGATGCCGCGCCACATGCTCGACGCTCGGGGCCGCATCAATGCAGCCACCCCGCGGCCCAGCGCGGCACCAGCGACACCAGATACAGCCCGAGCCCGATCAGCCCGCCGACCAGCGTGCCGTTGATGCGGATGTACTGCAGGTCCTTGCCGATGTTCAGCTCGATCTGCCGCGACATCTCGCGCGCATCCCAGTTGCGCACCGTGTCGCGGATGTGACGCATCAGGAAATCCGCGAAATCCGGCGCCATCTCGTGCACGGCCTTCTCGATGTGCTCGTTCAGCGACGCGCGCAGCGTCGGGCTCTCCGCGAGCCGCGCGCCGAGCCAGCCGCCGAGCGTCGCGGCCTGCCGGTGCAGCGTCGAATCGGGCCGTGCGAGATCGGCCTTCAGCCATGCGCGCAACTGATCCCACAGATCGCGCACGTAGTCGTTGAACGCGTCACCATCGCGGATGTAGCGCTTGATCTCGTCGCCCTTCGCGATGAACGCCGGGTCGTGCTTCAGCCGCTCGGTCAGCCGCACGACCGTGCGGTCGAAGCGCTGCCGCAGCTCGTGTTCGGGATCGGCCGCCACGCCCTCGAGCACGCGGCTCACCGCGCTCGCCAGCATGCGCGCACCGTTCTCGCCGAACCACTGCGTCGGCATGATCTTCTCGATCTTCGGGTATTGCGTCTTCAGCCATTCGACGATGAAACCCGCGATCACCTCGCGGTTCTCCTCCTTGTCGAGCACGTCGACCACCTGTTCGATCGCATCGTCGAGCAGCGCCTGGTGGCGGCCGTCCTTCGTCAGCGTGTCGAGGATCGCGCCGGCCGACTGCGACAGGTCGATCCGGTCGATCACCGCACGGAACGCGTCGTGGACGAACGACTGGATCCGCGCGTCGTCGGTCATGTCGAGCGCGAAGCTCATCAGCTTCGTCACGTAGCCGCCGAGCGCGTCGGTGTTCGCGGGCTCGCCGAGCCATGCGCCGAGCTTCTGCGCGGGATCGTGCTGGCGGATCTGCGCGGCGAGCGCGTCGGGGCCGAGGAATTTCTCGCGCACGAACACCGCGAGGTTGTCGGCGATCTTGTCCTTGTTCTTCGGGATGATTTCGGTGTGGCGCGACACGAACGGGATCGGCACGCGGCGGAACAGCGCGACGACCGCGAACCAGTCGGCGAGCGCGCCGACCATCGCAGCCTCGGCCACCGCCTTGAAGCCGTCGACCCACGGGCCGCGCGGCAGCAGGATCGTCGTGACGAATACCGCGACGGCGGCCAGCAGCAGCCATAGCGCGCGGCGCTTGCTGCGTTTCAGTTCGAGGGCTTTGTCTGTCGTCATGGGCGACCGGTGAAGCGGCAATGCCGCTAATATGCACCGATCGCCGGCCCGCGACAAACCCGTGCGCATCGCGCGCGCCGGGAATGTTGTCCCGAACGGGTTTCCTGCGGCGTTCAAGCGATCCGACGCGAACACGGCCGCCCCGGCCACGTTCGCGCGTTGCCTCAGAGAAACGTCTTCAGGTTCACCGCCGGATCGGCTAGCTTCGCCGGATCGGGCACCGCGCCCGCCGCAATCAACCGACGCGACGCGCCGATGTCGCGCCCCAGGTTCGCCGCGGCCACCGCGACGATCTTCCCGTCGTCGCCCAGCCCGAACACCGTGAACGGCCCGCTCGCGGGATCGCCGCGCACGACGGTCGTCCGCTCGCTGCCGAACAGCCCGAGCATCTGCAGGTTGCAGTCGTACTGATCGGACCACAGCCACGGCAGCTCGGCATAGGTTTCGTCCGCGCCGAGCAGGTTCGCGGCCGCGACGGCCGGCTGGTTTTCCGCGACCTGCCACGACTCGATCCGTACGTGACGCCCGAGCAGCGGATTGAAGTGCATCGTCACCTCGCCGGCGGCGAAGATCGCGCGATCGGCCGTCCGGCATCCCGCATCGACACGGATCCCGTTGTCGACCTCGAGGCCGGCCGCCTGCGCGAGCTCGACATTGGGCACGACGCCGATCCCGACGACCACGATATCGGCCGGCACGTCGCCGCGGTCGGTCTCGACGATCGCGCCGCCGCCCGGTGCGCGGCGAATCGCGCGCGGCAGCGTCGCCATCTGGAAAAGCACGCCGCGCGCGTCATGCAGTTGCCGCGCATACGCGCCGACGACTTCCGGCAACGCACGCTGCAGCAAGCGCGCAGCCGGGTCGATCACCGTCACGTCGCAACCGAGCTGGCGCGCCGCGGCCGCCACTTCGAGGCCGATGAAGCCGCCGCCGAGCACCGCCACGCGACGCCCCGGCGCGAGTCGCGCGCGCAACGCACGCGCGTCGGCCACGGTGCGCACGTAATGCGGGACGACGCCTTCGTCGACCGGCCCGCCGAACGCACGCACGCGCGAACCGGTCGCGAGCACGAGCCGCGTGTACGGCACCGTCGCATCGTTATCGAGCCGTACACGCTGCGCGGCGCGGTCGATCGCGTCGACGCGCGAGCCGAGCCGCAACTCGATGCGCTGCGTGTCGTACCACGCGGCGTCGCGGATGAACGCGCGCTGCTCGCCGCCGTCCGTCAGCAGCGCGTCCTTCGACAGCGCGGGCCGATCGTACGGCAGCTCGCGCTCCGCGCCGATCATCACGATGCGTGCGTCGGCGTCGCGCGCGCGCAGCGCCTCGGCCGTGCGCCGCGCGGCGTGGCCGGCGCCGACGATCACGAACGGGTCAGCCGACATTGACTTCCACCTGCCCGTCGACGATCCGGATCGGATAGGTCCGCACCGGCTCGGTGATCGGCGCGCATTTCGGCGCACCCGTGCGAATGTCGATCAGCCCCTGGTGCAGCGGGCATTCGACGCAGCCGTCTTCCACATAGCCTTCGGACAAGCGCGCGTGACCATGCGAACAGAGGTCATGCATCGCGAACAGTTCGTCGCCGATCCGGAACACCGCGATCGGCTTCTGGCCGGCGACGCGCGCCGCCGGTTCGTCTTCGGAGAATTCGTCGAATGTGCCCAGCGGGTGCCATTCGGCGAGCGTTGCTTCGGTCATGTCGTTTCCTTGGCTGTCGGATCGGTCAGATCGGGGTGGCGAGCAGCGTCTGCACGCGCGACGTGTCGTAGATCACGCGCTTGGTCTTGTAGCGCAGCCCGTCGGGCGTGCGCACGACCGTGTCGTAATACTTGCCGGCCTGGTACACGTTCGATTCGCCGTTGCTGCGCGTCTGCACGACCACGTAGTTGCTCTCGGTGTCGATCTCGCCGTCGCGTTCGGCGACGACCGTGAGGCCCGACGTCATGTGCCGGTACGTGTGCTCTTCGAAGATGTTCGCGTGCCGCAGCGACACCACGCGGTCGCGCAGCATCCGCTGGTTCGTGCAGTGGACGATCCCGACCGGCAGCCCGAGATCCGCGTTCTCCTTCGGCACGATCTCGTACGTGCAGTCCTCGGTGAACATTTCCGGCCAGCGTTCGAGCCGGTCGTTGTCGAGGTGGCCGATGTAGCGGTTCTGGAGCATGTAAATCTCGAACCACGTCTTCATGTCTTCCGTCAGGTTTTCCATCGTTCCGCGCTCCCGCTTCAATAGCCCATCAGCTTCTGATAACCGACCCAGAACTTGCGGATCAGGCTTTCGGTGATCACCGTGTCCTGCTGGTCCGGATTGCCGCGCGACATCTCGATCACCGACGTCGCATTGGCGTCGCGCACCGTGCCGCGCTGCACGAGTTCGGTCGCCTCCGTGTCCTCCATCGAGATGTAGCCGGCCGGCCCGACGAGGTTCGCCTGCTTGATGCGCAGCGCGCGCAGCTCGGGCGTGTCGTCCGCGTAGCCGAAGAAGTGGAAGATCAGCTCGAAGTTGTCCGGCCCCTTCGGCAGGATCTGGCGCGCGACCAGCGTGTTGTGGATCTGCTGGATCACGAGCTGCGGGAAGATCGGCTGGATGTGGTTCGTGCAGTCCTCGTCGTATTCCGACACGAGATCGAGGATCGACTCGTCTTCGAGATGGAAACCCTCGTCGAACGAGCGGATGTTCTGCTGCTTGTATGCGGCCGACGTGTCGTCGCCCGTCTTCGTGACCGTGATGATGCTGTGCAGCCCGTGGTTCGCATCCGGAATCGAGCGCGCCTTCATCCCGACGCGGAAGATGTTGAAGGTCGTATGGAACAGATGCAGCATGCTCGCGTGATACGGATCCTTCACGTTCTCCATGTACAGCTTCCAGTTCGACTTCGAATACTGGCGCGTGCAGCCGAGATACTCGATCGGCTTGTGGAAGATCCGGTCGATCCACGGACGCATCTGCTCGCCCAGGTATTCGGGCAGCGGCGCCACGTCATCGCTGAAGGTCGCGAACACGAGCCCGCGATAGCTGTCGACGCGCAGCTTGCGCAGCCCGTGCTGCTTCGGGTCGAAGTCGGCCGGCATCCCGGTCATCCCCTTCTGGCCGCGCCGGAACGGCACGCCGAGCAGGTTGCCCTGGTTGTCGAAGCTCCACTGGTGGTAGACGCACGTGTGCGAGCTCGCGTTGCCGCGCGACTTGCGGCAGACCTGCGCGCCGCGGTGCGCGCAGCGGTTCACCCACGCGGACAGCGTGCCGTCCTCGGTGCGCGTGACGACGACCGGCGTATCGCCGACGAACGTGCTCTTGAAGTCGCCGGCGTTCGGGATTTCCGCTTCCAGCGCGACGAAATTCCAGGTCGGCCCGCGGAAGATGCGTTCCTGCTCGCGATCGTAGACCGCGCGCGAGCTGAACACCTTGTACGGCACGCGCGAACCGTCTTCGTGCGGAAAGCGCACATCGGACGCGTCGTCACGCGCGGCGAATACGACGGGCGATTCTGTCTGCTCCATGTCGGACTCCTTGTGGTTCCGGTTCGTTGATTCCATGGAGCCGATTTTTGAAAAGCTAATATTCGGCGTCTATCCGGAAAGTGCGATTGCGGCGGCGCAATATCCACTTTCGGCGGATTTCTGCGCTAGCATGGCGACACACGCGACCCGGCGCACGATCGCGACCCATTCGTCGGATCGAAGCGCGCGTCCACACCAAGGCCGATGCCCATGTCCCCAACGTCGTTCGAGCCGCTTGCGCTGCGCGCGCACCGGCTGTTCGAATCCCGCGATCTCGACGAGACCCGCGAGCGGATCTCGCGCGTGATGCAGCCGCACGCGCTGCTGCCGAGCGGGCGCGTGCAAGGCGCATCGCATATGGATTTCGTCCGGCTCGGCGGGCTCGGGATCGGCACCATCGCGTTCGGCGATGCGATGCGCGTGCAGGTCGACGCCGTCGACGGCTATTACCTGCTGATGTTCTGCCTGTCCGGGCAGGCGGAAGTCCACGCGATGGGCCGCCGGCTCGGCGTCGACGGGCAGACGGGCGTGCTGTGCGCGCCCGGCGAGCGCTTCGACGCGGTGCTCTCCGCCGACTGCGAGCAGTTCGTGCTGCGCATCGATGCCGCGACCGTCGGCTCGCTGACCGGCGATCCGCGCGCGATGCTCGACCCCGTGCTGCACATCAGCGATGCCGCGCTCGCCGCGTGGCGTCAGCAGCTGATGCTCGTCGCCCGCTCGCCCGAACTGCTCGAACGCGCGAATGCCAACCCGCGCGTCGCGTCGCAGCTCGAGCACCTGCTGATCGATCTGCTGATCGAAGGCCACCCGCCGTCGGTACCGAGCGCGCGCCTCGATCCCGCGCCGGGCTTCGTGCGGCGCGCGCAGGAGTTCGTGAACGCGCATTACGCGCAGCCGCTGCAGCTCGCCGATATCGTCCAGGCCGCCAACGTGCCGGAGCGGACGCTGCGCGACGCCTTCCTGCAGTTCCGCGGGATGAGCCCGATGCAATACCTGCGCGCGACGCGGCTCGAACATGCGCGGGAGTTGCTGCGCGGGTCGGCGTCCGAGAGACGGATCGCCGATATCGCACTCGATTGCGGATTCACGCACCTCGGGCGGTTCGCGATCGCGTACCGGGAGAAGTTCGGCGAATCGCCGTCGGAGACGCTCGACGGGAAGCGGTAGGCAGGTGCCGGGCTTGTCGGGGTCGGTTGCCTTGCTGCTTGCGCCTTGCCGCCTTACCGCCTTACCGCCTTACCGCCTTGCCTCCTTGCCTCCTTACCGACTCCCCGCCTGATCGACCTGATCGCCTCGCTACGCGCCTGCATCTACGGCAAATGACATCGCATCGCGATGCCCTCTCCGAATTCGGCGTAGCGTGGCGGAATTGACCGTTAGTTGCAATCGATACGGAAACGGCCGGCCCTACGCCGCCGGCGCGATCATCGCCCGCGCGATCGCGCAGAACGCGGTCGTCGCGGCGCTTTCGCCGTGCAGCCGGCGGCTCATGATGATCGGCGACGTCGCCGTGGGTTCCGGCAGCCGCCGGTAGACGACGCCCTTCACGCGCACGCCTTCCACGCTTTCCGGCACCAGCGACACGCCCACCTGCGCGGCGACGAGGCCAAGCGCCGTCTGCAGTTCGCGCACCTCGTGCACGGCCGCGGGCACGAGCGCGCCGTCGCGCAGCGCGGACAACTGCTGGTCCGCGAAGCTCGGCCGCGGCGTGCTCGGATAGACGATCAGCGTCTCGTTCGCGATGTCCGCGAGCGTCAGCGGCCGGTCCCGATCGGCGAGCGGATGCCCGACCGGCAGCGCCGCGATCAGCTTTTCCTCGATCAGCGCCTCGCGCACGAGCTGGTCGTCGTCGAAGCGCAGGCGGCCGAACCCGACGTCGATCCGCCCGCCCTTCAGCGCGCCGAGTTGCTCGAGCGTGAACATTTCGATCAACGACAGCTCGACGTCCGGCTGCGCCTCGCGAAACGCGCGGATCACGTCCGGCAGCGCGCCATAGAGCGTCGACGGCACGAAGCCGATCACGATCCGCTCCGACAATTGCGCGAGCCGCCGCGTCAGCGGGCCGAGCTCGTCGGCCTGTTCGACGACCCGCGTCGCCTGCGCATAGAACACGCGGCCCGCGTCGGTCAGTTTCAGCGGCCGCGCGCCGCGCTCGAACAGCGGCAGCCCGACCTCGTCCTCGATCGCCTGGAGCTGGCGGCTCAGCGGCGGCTGCGTCATGTGCAGCCGCTCCGCGGCCCGCGTGATGTTCATTTCCTCCGCGACGGCGATGAAGTAGCGGAGCTGGCGCAATTCCATTTCATGCCTCAAAGGTATGGAAGTAGTCGGAAAGAGTGTTGGACGACGCCGGGCGGGAATTCCTACCATGTGCACCAACAGGAGGAATCGCATGATAGCAACTGCCGCCACCATCGAACGCATCGACACGCTGCTCGTCGACGTGCCGACGATTCGGCCCCACAAACTGTCGGTCGCGACGATGAATTGCCAGACCCTCGTGCTGGTTCGCGTTCGATGCACGGACGGTATCGAAGGCGTCGGCGAGGCGACCACGATCGGCGGGCTCGCGTATGGCGAGGAGAGCCCCGAGAGCATCAAGGTCAACATCGACACCTACTTCGCGCCGCTGCTGCAAGGCATGGACGCGACGCGTCCGGGCGCTGCGATGGCGCGTGCGCGCAAGCTGTTCCAGGGCAACCGGTTCGCGAAGTGCGCGCTCGAAACCGCGCTGTTCGATGCGCAGGCGCGCCGCCTCGGCGTGCCGCTGTCCGAGTTGTTCGGCGGCCGCACGACCGACGCGGTCGACGTCGCGTGGACGCTCGCGAGCGGCGACACGCAGCGCGACATCGCGGAAGCCGAGGCGATGCTCGACGCACGCCGCCATCGCGCATTCAAGCTGAAGATCGGCTCGAACGCGGTCGACGACGACGTCGCGCACGTGATCGCGATCAAGCGCGCGCTCGGCGAGCGCGGCGACGTGCGCGTCGACGTGAACCAGGCCTGGACCGAAACCGACGCGATCCGCGCCGGCGCACGACTCGCGGACGCCGGCGTGAGCCTAGTCGAGCAGCCGATCGCCGCAACCAATCGCGCGGGGCTGAAACGCCTCACGCAGCTCGCGCACATTCCGATCATGGCCGACGAAGCGCTGCACGGCCCCGTCGATGCGTTCGCGCTCGCGCAGGACCGCGCGGCCGACGTGTTCGCGGTGAAGATCGCGCAGTCGGGCGGCCTGCTCGGCGCGGCGAGCGTCGCATCGATCGCGTCGGCGGCCGGCATCGACCTGTACGGCGGCACGATGCTCGAAGGCGCGGCCGGCACGATGGCGTCCGCGCAACTGTTCAGCACGTTCGGCTCGCTGAAATGGGGCACCGAGCTGTTCGGCCCGCTGCTGCTCACCGAGGAAATCCTCGTCGAGCCGCTGCGCTACCAGGATTTCAAGCTGCACCTGCCGGCGACGCCCGGCCTCGGCATCACCTTCGACTGGGCCCGCATCGAACGGATGCGACGCGACGCCCGCTGATCCCGCACGACACGACAACCGAAACCGGAGACACAGATGAACAAGCAAGCCATCGACGCCCTGCTGAAGACCTTCGACGACGCCGCGGAAAAGCCCGGCAATCCGCGCGTGCGCGCGATCGTCAACCGGATCGTGAAGGACCTCTGCTACACGATCGAGGATTTCGACGTGCAGCCGAGCGAGTTCTGGACCGCGCTCAACTACCTGAACGAAGCCGGCCGTGAATTCGGGCTGATCGCCGCGGGCCTCGGCCTCGAGCGCTTCCTCGACGTGCGGATGGACGAGGCCGAGGAGAAGGCCGGCTTCCACGGCGGCACGCCGCGCACGATCGAAGGGCCGCTGTATGTCGCGGGCGCACCGGAATCGGTCGGCCATGCGCGTCTCGACGACGGCACCGATCCGGGCCAGACGCTGATCATGCGCGGCCAGGTGCTCGGCCAGGACGGCACGCCGCTCGCGAATGCGCTCGTCGAGGTATGGCACGCGAACCATCTGGGCAACTACTCGTACTTCGATCAGTCGCAGCCGGCGTTCAACCTGCGCCGCTCGATCCGCACCGATGCCGAGGGCCGCTACAGCTTCCGCAGCGTGCTGCCGGTCGGCTACAGCGTGCCGCCGGGCAGCAAGACCGAGCAACTGCTCGACCAGCTCGGCCGCCACGGCCATCGTCCGGCGCACATCCACTTCTTCGTTTCCGCGGACGGATATCGTAAGCTGACGACGCAGATCAACATCGAAGGCGATCCGCATATCTGGGACGACTTCGCATTCGCGACCCGCGAAGGGCTGATCCCGAAGATCAGGCAGGCCGAGGGCGCGGAAGGCAAGCCGTATGGCGTCGACGGGCAGTTCGCGCTGATCGACTTCGATTTCTCGCTGCTCAAGGACAAGCAGGACGTGCCGGCGAGCGAAGTCGAACGGGTGCGGGCGCAGGCCTGAGCGGCCGTCCCGTTCGGCGAATCGACAACGCAAGGAGCGCAGGATGCTGTTTCATGTGGAAATGACCGTCCGCCTGCCGGCGGACATGGATCCGGTCAAGGCGGCCACGCTGAAGGCCGAAGAGAAGGCGATGTGCCAGCGGCTGATGAACGAAGGCGTCTGGCGGCATCTGTGGCGGATCGCGGGGAAGTATGCGAACGTCAGTATTTTCGACGTCGAGAGCGTGCAGCAGCTGCACGACCTGTTGAGTCAGCTGCCGTTGTTTCCGTATATGGAGATGGAAGTGCGGGCGCTGTGCCGGCATCCTTCTTCGGTGCGAGAAGATGATCGGTAAGCAGTGAATGTGAAGCGCGGCGTTATCGAACGGCCGCGCGAAGCACGCCCCCGGGCGGCCGGCGATTTTCTCGCCGGTCGCCCGGGACGTTTTGCACAGCCGCCGGGTTCAGGTGGCGCCCCGCGTCACGACGATGCAGTGACGATCACCGCTCGCTCGCCAGATGCGCCGCGAACCCGACCGTCCCCGGCGCGATTTCCGCCTTCAGCGTCAGCGCCGGAATGTCGTAGTCGCCCGCGTTCTGTCGCCGGAACGGAATCGGCTGCGCGCTCCACAGTTCGTCGAGACGCTTGCCGAGCGCCGCACGCGTTTCGTCGAAGCGCCCGTCGTCCATCCGGTGCGTCTGGTAAATCACGAACGGCGGCAGCACGTCGAACCCCGGGTAATACAGAATCCCGTGCTGGATCGGGAACAGCACGTCGTCGATCGGCCCGTTGATGCCGCGCGCGCTGTAATGCGACTCCCAGCCGCCCGTCGTGACGATCACCATCGCCCGTTTGCCGGCCAGCGAACCTTCGCCGTAACGGTCGCCCCAGTGCAGGTCGGAATGCTCGCCGACGCCGTACGCGAAGCCGTACGCATACACGCGCTCGACCCAGCCCTTCATGATCGCCGGCATCGAGAACCACCACAGCGGAAACTGCAGGATCACCGCGTCGGCCCACTTCAGCTTGTCCTGCTCGCGCGCGATGTCGTCGCGCTGCGTGCCCGTCTCGAACGCGCGCTTCGAATCGCGTGCGGGATCGAAGCGCGCATCGGGCGCACGGTCGGTCACGTCATCCGCGTCGAACGCGGCCTTCCAGTTCATCGCATACAGATCGGTCACCTGCACGGCATGGCCTGCCGCTTCGAGATGCTCGACCGCGAAATCCCGCAACGCACCGTTCAGCGAGCGCGGTTCGGGATGGGCGTAGACGATCAGCACGTTCATGTTCACTGCTCCGTTGATGGAATGACTGCAGGATGCTGCCGCCATCGGTATATTGGAAATGAATTCCCGATATTCCAGGTATAGCCGTGAACAATCTCAGACGACTAGATCTGAACCTGCTGGTCACGCTCGACGTGCTGCTCGCCGAGCACAACGTCACGCGGGCGGCCGAGAAACTGAACATGTCGCAGCCGTCGGTCAGCGTGCAGCTGCAGAAACTGCGCGACCTGTTCGGCGATCCGCTGTTGCTGCCGGGGCCGCGCGGGATGCGGCCGACCGCGCGCGCGGAAACGCTGCGCGAGCCGCTGCGAGATGCGCTCGAAGCAGTCGAACGCGCGGTGCTGACGGCCACGCCGTTCGATCCGGCAACCGCGACGAACACGTGGCGCGTGGCCGCAACCGACTACGGCGAATCGACGATCGTGCTGCCCGCGCTGAACACGCTGCGCTCGGCCGCGCCCGCGACGCGCCTCGCCGTCGTCGAACTCGTGCCGCCGCGCATCGAGCAGGACGCCGAGCGAAACGGTATCGACCTGGCCTTCCACACGACAGACGGTTCGCCGGAAGGGATGCGTCGCCTGCCGCTGTTCGTCGAACGTTACGTGCTGGTCGGCCGCGCCGGTCATCCGAAACTGAAGCGCCGCCCGACGCTCGCGCAGTTCGGCGCGCTGGAACACGTGATCGTGTCGCCCGACGGCGGCGGCTTCTTCGGCGTGACCGACGAAGCGCTCGCGAAAGCCGGCGCCACGCGGCGCGTGGTGCTGTCGGTGCCGCATTTCCTGTTCGTGATGACGGCCGTCGCCACAACCGACCTCGTGGCGATGCTGCCCGAGCGGCTGGTGCGCAACACGCCCGCATTGCGCGTCGTGGAGGCGCCGGTCGAGGTGCCCGGCTACGAGATGTCGATGCTGTGGCACGAACGCGTGCATCGCGATCCGGCGCATCGATGGCTGCGGGAGACGATTGCCGCGTCGGTGTAGCTCGCCAGACGGGCGGTCGGCGCAGTGAGGCCACCGCGAGGTTCCGAGACACGACGTGCGCAGCGCGATGCAGCGAAGAGCACGGAGCAGAAACGCGCTTCTTGCTAATGCGGCTTCATGCGTCGGCCGCCTTCGCCGGTCGCCCGAATCCGCTCACCCGAAGCCGGTCGCCGCACGAACACAATCATTTTCAGCACTTGAAACCGCCTCGAACACTGTATATATTTACAGTGCTTTTGTACCATTTGACCCGAATTCCGTCACCCATGACGGACGG
The DNA here is from genome assembly GCF_905339915.1 of Burkholderia sp. BCC1985. Taxonomy (NCBI): domain Bacteria; kingdom Pseudomonadati; phylum Pseudomonadota; class Betaproteobacteria; order Burkholderiales; family Burkholderiaceae; genus Burkholderia; species Burkholderia sp. BCC1985. Next base: position 38,974 of record NZ_CAJPGY010000042.1, on the reverse strand, counting down.
ACTTTTGTGAGGCGACCATGTTTCAGTCATCCGCATTCGATCCCGAGCAACCCGGCTTCAACCCCGTCCACTTCGAGCGTGCCGCGCGGCAAGCGGTCGTCGATCTTCAGCGTGTCGTCGGCGGCCCCGCACAGCGGGCGCTCGGCTTGCGGCGCCGCAGCCATCCGGCCGCCGTCCGCACGATGAGCTGGCAGGCACTGCTGAATGTCGAGGAGCTGGCGTTCTCGAACACCGGCTTCCTGAACCGTAACGATCCGATGGTCGTCGACGCCTTCATTCGGCTGCGCGACAGCCGGATGGTCGCCGCGGACGTCGAGGAAGCCGTCGACTGGAAGCGCGACGACGACGATCTGCCCGCCGTCTATCTGATCGTCAAGGCGATGCTGGAAGCGGAAGAGCGCGAGACACAACGCGTCGAGATGGAGTGACGGCGGCGCCTCGCGGCCGTACCGTTACAGCCGCGCCGCGAGCCGCGAACCCTGATCGATCGCACGCTTCGCATCGAGCTCGGCCGCCAGTTCCGCGCCGCCGATCAGATGCACGGAGCGTCCGGCCGCCTGCAGCGGCGCGAACAGCGCGCGCTGCGGCTCCTGCCCCGTGCACAACACGATCGTGTCGGCTTCGATCAGTTCGTGATCGGTGCGCTGCTCGCCGTACGACACGTGCAGCCCGCGCGCATCGATCAGTTCGTAGTTCACGCCGCCGATCATCTTCACCTGCTTCATCTTCAGCGTCGCGCGGTGAATCCAGCCGGTCGTCTTGCCGAGCCCCTTGCCGAGCGGCGCGGCCTTGCGCTGCAGCAGCGTCACTTCGCGAGCGGGCGCCGCGACCTGCGCGCGCGTCACGCCGCCGCGCATCGCGGCCGGATCGGTCACGCCCCACTCCGCTTTCCACTCTTCCAGATCGAGCGTCGGCGACTCGCCGTCCTGCACCAGATACTCGGCGACATCGAAGCCGATGCCGCCCGCGCCGACCACCGCGACACGCCGGCCGACCGGCTGCCTGCCGGCGAGCACGTCGATATAGCTGAGCACGTTCGGCCCGTCCTGGCCGGGAATCTTCGGGTCGCGCGGCGCCACGCCGGTCGCGAGCACGATCTCGTCGTAACCGCCCGCGATCAGGTCGCTCGCGTCGACGCGGCGATTCAGGTGCAGGTTCACGCCGGTCAGCTCGACCTGCCGGCCGAAATAACGCAGCGCTTCGTCGAACTCCTCCTTGCCCGGAATCCGCTTCGCCATGTTGAACTGGCCGCCGATCTCCGCTGCCGCGTCGAACAGGTCGACGTGGTGGCCGCGCTGCGCGAGCACGGTCGAGCATGCAAGCCCGGCCGGCCCGGCGCCGACCACCGCGATGCGCTTCGGCTGCTGCACGCGCGTATAGATCAGCTCGGTCTCGTGGCAGGCGCGCGGGTTCAGCAGGCACGACGCGATCTTGTTCCTGAACGCGTGGTCGAGACACGCCTGGTTGCAGCCGATGCAGGTATTGATCTCGTCGGCGCGGCCCTGCGCGGCCTTGACGACGAATTCGGCATCCGCGAGCAGCGGACGCGCCATCGACACCATGTCGGCGCAGCCGTCCGCGAGAATCTGCTCGGCCACTTCCGGCCGGTTGATCCGGTTGGTGGTCACGAGCGGAATACCGACCTCGCCCTTCATCTTCTTCGTCACCCACGCGAACGCGCCGCGCGGCACCGACGTCGCGATCGTCGGCACGCGTGCCTCGTGCCAGCCGATCCCGGTGTTGATGATGGTCGCGCCCGCGCGCTCGACGGCCTTCGCGAGCTGCACGGTCTCGCTCCAGTCGCTGCCGTCGGGAATCAGGTCGAGCATCGACAGCCGGTAGATCAGGATGAAGTCGCGCCCGACCGCTTCGCGCGTGCGCTCGATGATCTCGATCGGCAGGCGGATCCGGTTCTCGTACGAACCGCCCCACTGGTCGGTGCGCTTGTTCGTATGCATCGAGATGAACTGGTTGATCAGATAGCCCTCGGAGCCCATGATCTCGACGCCGTCGTACCCGGCCTCGCGCGCGAGCTGCGCGCAGCGGACGAATGCACGAATCTGCCGCTCCACGCCGCTTGCGCTGAGTTCGCGCGGCGCGAACGGCGAAATCGGCGACTTGATCTTCGACGGCGCGACCGCGAACGGGTGGTAGCCGTAGCGGCCGGTATGCAGGATCTGCAGCGCGATCTTGCCGTCGTCCGCATGCACGGCGTCGGTGATCACGCGATGGCGCCGCGCGCCGGCCGACGTCATCAGCGTGCCGCCGAACGGCTTGGTCCAGCCGGCCACGTTCGGCGCGAAGCCGCCGGTCACGATCAGGCCGACGCCGCCGCGCGCGCGTTCGGCGAAATAGTCGGCGAGCCGCGGCAGCGTCTTGCGGCTGTCCTCGAGGCCCGTATGCATCGACCCCATCAGCACGCGATTCTTCAGCGTGGTGAAGCCGAGGTCGAGCGGCGCGAGCAGATGGGGAAAGGAGGTCGTCATGATGATCCTGCCGGTAAGCGATGCGTGTCATCGTAGGCCGCGCGCCGCCTTGAACGTGAGGGGGCAAACAGCCATAATGCTTGTCATTTCCGGCCAAATCGACATGACCTCCCCGTCTCGCAAGGATCACCTCGGGCTACGCCGGCCGACGATTCCGGTCGCCTATACGCGCCTGCTGCTGCAGGCGCTGGCCGCACGCGGCGTCGACCTGGCCGCGGTGCGCGCGGGCACCGGGCTGCGCGATGCGGTGTTGGCCGAACCGGACGCGCGCGTCGCGCCGTCGCAATGGGGCCGGCTCGTGCTCAACGCGATCGAGATCGGCGGCGATCCGGGCATCGGGCTCGCGTTCGGGCTGCTGCTGAAGCCGACCGTGCACGGCTTCCTCGGCTATGCGACGCTGACCGCGCGGGACATCCGGGAAGCGCTGGTCGTCACGCAGCGCTACTTCCGGATGCGCAACCGCCAATATCGGCTGACCTACGCGGAGGACGCGCACGGCGCGACGCTCGAACTGCAGGGCGTGCAGGCGAGCCCCGTGCTGCAGCATCACGTGATGTTCGAGTTCGTGCTGACGGGGCTCGCGCAGAACATCTCGCAGTGGTCCGGACGCGTGTCGCCGCCGATCGTGCTGCGCTTCACGTGGCCCGAGCCCGGTTATTTCGCGCGTTATCGCGACCAGTTGCCGCCGGTCGAATTCGGCTGCGCGGCGAACGCGCTGTGGATCGCGCACGACGTGCTCGACTGGCCGTTGCCGCTCGCCGACGAAGTCGCGCACCGGCAGGCGCTGGTGCAGGTCGAGCGCGAGTATGCGCAGGTACGCCAGGAGGAAGGCGATCTCGTCGAGCGCGTGCGCGCGGAACTGGCGCGAACGGCCGGCGACTATTCGAGCCCGGAGGCGCTCGCCGACGCGCTGCTGGTATCGACGCGCACGTTGCGGCGCCGGCTCGAGGACGCCGGGTCGAGCTATCGGCAATTGCTCGACGAAGCGCGGTTTCGCGACGCGAAGCAATTGCTCTGCGCGTCGGACCTCGACCTGAAGACGATCGCCGAGCGGCTGCAGTTCACCGACCCGGCGAATTTCACGCGCGCATTCCGGCGCTGGGCCGGGCAGACGCCGAGTGCGTATCGGGAAGCGGCGGCGGGAACCGCGCACGAATAACGGGAAAACGCGGGTGGCACCATACCGCCATACGCGTGGCCCCCATTTCATTTTCATCGGTATGATGAATGCCACGCCAACGCGATACGGGCCGACGCCCGCTTCCACCCATGTCCAGTCACACCACCGTGATCGAGTCGACGATCGACCGTATCGATACGAACCTGGTCCGTATCGCGGTCGACAACAAGAAGGTGCCGATTTATCGCGTGACGATGCAGGACGCCTGCTACTTCCTTTGCGCCGACGATATCGACGCCGACGCGTTCAAGCAGGTCGATCTGTTGAAACCCGGGATGGCGGTGCGCGCGTGCGTTTTCGACGACCATGGTCGTCGCCGAATCGCGTGGATCACCAGCAACGATCTGACGATTCAGCCCTACGACGCGCTCGCGCAAAAGGAACGTAATCTGTCGCTGCTCACATGGGCGTCGTGCGTGTTCGCGCTGAGCCTGCTGATCGGTAGCGCCGCGTTCAAATCCGGCTGGGCGCTCGTCCTCGCGCTGACCATGTTCGTCAGCATCATCAGCATGCTGGGCACGCTGCTCTCGATCGCCGGCTTGTCCGAACTGGTGTTCCGGCCGCAACGGCGCGAAGCCCAGGAAAAGTGGCAATGCCAGCCGCACCGGATCACATTCGAACGGAGCAACGTATGACCGATCGTTCCATGCGAATCGCGTCCGGCTGCGTGACGTCTGTCAGTCAGAAGACGATCAGTACGAAGGTCTGGAGCAACAACCTCGGCTGGACCACGCAAAGCATCGAGGAGATCGAGCTTCGACTCGACGCTTTCGATGCGCCGCTGACGCTCCGGACCGGCGCGACACGCGACCTGTTCGTCGTTGCGGGCGACCGGCTGGATGTCGCGTATGCCGCGTGGCGCGATAATCTCGCAATCTGCGGCATCCGCAACGTGACTGACGGTTCGATCTATCTCGTTCGTCTCGCACGCGTCGCCAGCGCCCGAACCGATGTCATCGTGACGATCGGCGTTCTGATCACCGTCGCGTTCGCCATCGGTATCATGTCCGCGCTACAAGGCAGCACGGACGGCATGCTCGACATCTTTGCGTGGTTTGGCGGAACCGCGCTCGGCTTCCTCGCGCTAAGCACCATCCTGCGTTCGGTGTTCGGCGTGATTGCCTGGCCCGAAATCCGACGGCTCAATCAGCCCGGCGGCAGACGCGAGATGAATGCGGCAAAAAACGCGCTGTCGCTCAAGGCGGCAGATGCGCCGCACATCCGCTTCCTCTGAGCCGACGAGCGCGCGATGCGTCAACCGTCGACGAAGATCCACGCGCCGCCGTCGCCCTCACCCGCCTCGATCCGCACCTCGCCGTTCGCGGCGACGATCGCGTCGTACACGTCGTCCGTCACGCACACCACCGGCACCGCGATCGCATACAGCTCGGCGGCGACGATCGCGCCGATCGAGATGATCAGGTCGCGCTCCTTCAGCACGATCCCGACCGGCCCCGTGCCGTTGCGCACCGCTTCCGCGAGCACGCTGCTGCTCGAACTCGAGCCCTTCGCGTGCGGCATCACCATGATCCGGCCGGCGAGGCTCGCGCCCGCCTGCGGATGCCCGCGATCGACGATCCGCCCCGCCCCCGAGTCGTAGCCGCCCCAGAAGCTGAGCGGCTTGTCGAGCACGATCGTCTTCGCGCATGCGCTGCCCGGCACGAGCGTGTCGCCCGTCAGTTTCCCGATCGTTGCATCAGTCATCGAATCGCACCTTTCCTTCGAACGCGGAACGCACGCATTCGCGCATGCTGCCGTACGCCACCGTGACGCCGATGTTCGCGGGCGCATACGACGCCCACTTCCCCGAGTTGGTCATCACCAGGCCCGACAGCTGTTTCATGACCGGCGTGATGTACGTGCAGGTATCGACGACGATCTGGATGCCGCGCGCGTCGAACTTGCCGGCGAGCCCGAGCTCGCCCAGCTCCCACAGGATGAAGCGGCTCGTGTTCACGTAGAAATCGCACTTCGGCCGGCCGTCGAACTGATCGAGCAGCGCGTCGAGCGTGCGGAACTCGGCCAGCGAGAAGTGCGGCGTGCCGAGCGCGACCGCGACGAGCGCATCGCCGGCCGCGCCGTGGTTCAGCGTGCGGCGGATCTCGTCGAGATCGGCCATCGCGACATCGACCGTGCGCTGCGCCGCCCGCCCGTGCAACGCGGCGTCGAGCGTCGGCGCCTCGGGCGTGACGCCCACCGCATGGAACAGCGCAACCGCCCCGCTCGATGCGGCAGCCGCGCCGAGCGCCTTGAGTTCGTCTTCGGTGGTGTCCGCGGGCAGCCCGACGATCGCCGGCACGGTCGCGCCGGCGATCCGGCCGATCAGAAGCCCAAGCGCCGCGAAATAGATGTCGCGCGAGGGCCGCTTGCCGAAGTCCGGCGCGTTGAACACGATCCGCGCCGCGCGATTCGCTTCGACGTGCAGCCCCGCATACGGCGCGCGCCCGGTGATCGCGGCGGCCAGGTCGAGAAAGTCGCCGTAGCGGCTGGTACGCGCACCGAGCACCGAATTGGCGAACACGATCGCATTGGATTCCGCCCACGCGATCTGCTGGCCCAGGCGCGGACGATTCTTCAGCTGATACGGCGCGCACGTGAAGCTCGATTCGCAGCCGAGCTGCAGATGCGCATCCATCAGGCGCTGCGCGTCGCGCTGGATCGCGCGGTCGCCGTGATACAGCTCGGGATGGATCAGGTCCAGCGACCCGACGTTCAAAGTGGTCGGCACCGCGACCCGCGCGCCGGTGTCGACGAAATACTCGACGAAGTCGAGGCTGGTCCGGCCGTGGTAAAGACAGCCGTCGATATGCGCGGACGTGATGTCGATCAGGTGCGGCGCCGACATGACCTCGGCCGTGCGCGCGACGATCCGCATCGCGCGCGCGACGCCGTCGCCGAATGCGCCGCGCAACATCGCGTCGTCGCGTTCGCTCAACTGCAGCATGGGGGGCTCCTCGTGTCTCGTCCGGTGGATCCGGATCGCTTTTGTCATACTACCGCGCGTCGCGCCTAGCGCTGCGCCGTCAGGCTGAACAACTCGTCGCGCAACGCCTGGGCGCGGCTCTGGCCGAATTGCGTCTCGAACTCGTCCTGCGCGGCTTGCCACGCGACCTTCGCCTGCGCGTAGGTGCGCTCGCCGAGCTTCGTCAGGCTGAGCGCATGCGCGCGGGCGTCATGCTCGGACGCGGCCGCGGCGACGAAGCCGTCGCGCTGCAGCGGCTTCAGCGCGCGCAACAGCGTCGTGCGGTCCATCACCAGCCGGTCGGCGAGTTCGCTCATCAACAGGCCGGGCCGGCGCGACAGGTTCGCCATGATCGAGAACTGCGCGGCCGTGACGCCGACCGGGGCCAGATGCCGCTCGTAGAGTTGCGTGACGAAGCGCGCCGCCTGACGCAGCGCGAGGCAATTGCAGGCCTGGGCCATCTGGATGTCGTTCATGACCGGCAATTTAAATGTGCATATGCATAAAGTCAATGTACACTCGGCCGTAACAAGGGCCGGCGCCGGCCGCGCGCATCCGGCGCCGCGCCATCGCTTCGAGGAGACGGACATGGACTACATCGACAAGCTGCGCATCTTCCGGTCGGTGGTGGAAATGCGCAGCTTCACGCGCGCGGCCGACATGCACGGCCTCGCGCGGCCGGTCGTGTCGCGGGCGGTCGCGGATCTGGAAGCGCGCTTCGGCAGCCGCCTGCTGCACCGGACCACGCGCCAGGTCTCGCTGACCGAAACCGCCGAGCGCATCTACGAGCGATGCGCGGCGGTGCTCGACGAACTCGACTCGCTGGAAGCGCAGGCGCAGTCGTACACGCGCGAGCCCGAGGGACTGCTGCGGCTCGTCGCGCACACGACGGCCGCGCTGAACCGGCTCGTGCCGCTGATCGCCGGTTTCAAGGCCGCGCATCCGAAGGTGCGGCTCGACGTCACGCTGACCGAGCGCCCGGTCGACCTCGTCGGCGAAGGCTATGACATCGGCATCGTCGTGCCGTACATGCTGACGAGCGAGACGACCGTCGTGCGGCTGATCGAACGCATTCCGGTGGTGATCGTCGCGACGCCCGCCTACCTGCGCGCGCATCCGCGTCCCGAAACGCCGGCCGAGCTCGCCGGCCACATGTTCGTGCCGATGTCGCCGTCGCTGCGCCGGCCCGCGCTGTCGTTCCGCGTCGACGGCGACACGCTGACCGTGCCGTTGAGCTTCGACGTCTCGTCGAACAGCCCCGTCTTCAACCGCGAAATGGTGATGCACGACTTCGGCATCGGCGTGGTGCCGAGAGCGCTCGTCGAAGCCGAACTCGCGTCGGGCGCGCTCGTGCAGTTGCTCGAAGGCGCCGATCTCGTCGACGCGTTCGTGGAAATCAAGCTCGCCTACGCGAACCGCGCGCTGCTGCCCGCGAAGGTCAAGGCGTTCATCGACTACACGGCCGCGTACTACGACCGCGAAGGCTCGATTGTTCCGGCCGCGGCCTGATCCGGCGCGCAAACGCACCTTTCCACCGCCGATTGGTACAGCCACGGCACCAATCTGATCCTGTCTCGCCGCTCGCTTCGCATCGCGTGGGCACCTAATATGTGCACATGCACAAGTCCACGCTTATCGATGACGATTGCTTCGCGGTCCGGCAAGCCGCCCGGCGAATCTCGCAGTTCTACGAGCGCTACCTGTCACGGGCGGGCGTCACGCCGTCGCAGTACAGCATTCTCGCGCTGCTGCGGGAGCGTCCGGGCCTGACGATGGCGACGCTGTCGGCCGTGCTGGTGATCGAGCGCACCGCGCTGTTGCGCGCGCTGAAGCCGCTGGTCGGCGCGGCGCTGGTCACGGGCCGGCTCGAGCCGCGTTGCCGGCGCCAGACGTTCGCGCTGACCGCGCACGGCGAAACGAAGATCGCCGACGCGCATGTGCACTGGCTCGCCGCGCAGGAAGCGTTCGAGCAGCGGTTCGGGCCGGCGCAGGCGGCCCGCCTCAGAGACGAATTGTTCCGGATCACGCACAACCTGCCGGAACGCTAACTTCCCCGATCGGCGACGCGTCGTCGGTCGTTTCAATAAGTGCATATACATAGGTGAATCGATGGAAACGACCCAAGCCGCTGCCTCCCGCGAGGCAGCCACAACCGACCGGCCGGCAAAGCAGCGCCGCGTGCCGTGGATGCGGATCGCGGTGGCCGCCGTCGTCGTCGCGGTCGCGGCCGCGGCGCTCGACTGGCTGTTCGTGCTGCGTTTCCAGGAGAGCACCGACGATGCGTATGTCGGCGGCGACGTGACGGTGCTCGCACCGAAGGTGAACGGTTTCGTCGACAAGATCCTCGTGACCGACAACCAGCGCGTGAAGGCCGGCGACGTGCTCGTGCAGCTCGATGCGCGCGACTACGATGCGAAGCTCGCGCAGGCGAGCGCGGAAGTCGACAGCGCGCGCTCCGCGGTGGCCGAACTCGAAGCGAAGCAGCAACTTCAATACGCGGTGATCGGCCAGCATGCGGCGGACCGGAATGCGTCGTCGGCCGAGCTCACGCGTGCGTCGTCCGATCGCGTGCGCTACCGCGAGCTCGTGAAATCCGATGCGGTATCGAACCAGATCGTCGAGCGCGCGGACGCCGATTACTCGAAGGCGGATGCGGCCGTCGCACGCAGCGACGCCGCGCTGCTCGCGTCGAAGCGGCAGCTCGACGTGCTTGGCGCGCAGCTCGCCGATGCGCGGGCCCGCGTGAACACGGCACTCGCCGCGCAACGCGTGGCGGCGCTGAACGTCGAGTACACGACGATCCGCTCGCCGGTCGACGGTTACGTCGGCAACCGCACGGGCCGCGTCGGGATGCTCGCGAACGTCGGCGTGCCGCTGCTGACGGTCGTGCCCGCGGCCGGGCTGTGGATCGACGCGAACTTCAAGGAAGACCAGCTGCGCAAGATGCGCTCAGGCGATCGCGTCGATGTCACGCTCGATGCGTCGAGCACGCGCCTCCACGGCCGCGTCGACAGCCTGGCGCCCGCGACCGGCGCGACCTTCAGCGTGCTGCCGCCCGAAAACGCGACCGGCAACTTCACGAAGATCGTCCAGCGCGTGCCGGTGCGCGTGCATCTCGATCCGCAGCCGGGCATCGAGCACGTGCTGCGCCCCGGTCTCTCCGCGGTCGTGACCGTGCATACCGACCACGCGAACTGAACGGGAGCCTGCGATGACCACCGCGATTTCCGGCGACCCCGCGTCGCAACCGACCAGGCAGCGCGTCTTCGCGTTCGCGCTGATGTGCGTCGGCTTCTTCATGGCGACGCTCGACATCCAGATCGTCGCGTCGTCGCTGCGCGACATCGGCGGCGGGCTCTCCGCGAGCCAGGACGAGCTGTCGTGGGTGCAGACGGCCTACCTGATCGCCGAGATCATCGTGATCCCGATGTCGGGCTGGCTGTCGAAGGTGATGTCGACGCGCTGGCTGTTCACCGCGTCGGCGGTCGGCTTCACGATCACGAGCATGCTGTGCGGGCTCGCGTGGGACATCAACTCGATGATCCTGTTCCGCGGGATGCAGGGCGCGCTCGGCGCCGCGATGATCCCGACCGTGTTCACGACCGCGTTCGTGCTGTTCCCGGGCAAGCAGCGGCTGATCGCGTCGACGACGATCGGCGCGCTCGCGTCGCTCGCGCCGGCGATCGGGCCGGTGATCGGCGGCTGGATCACCGATCAATGGTCGTGGCACTGGCTGTTCTACCTGAACCTCGTGCCGGGCATCGCGGTGGCCGCGCTGGTGCCGCGCTACGTGCACATCGACGCACCGGACCTGAGCCTCGTCAAGCGCGGCGACTATCTCGGCATCGTGCTGATGTCGGGCTTCCTCGGCTGCCTCGAATACGTGCTCGAGGAAGGCCCGCGCAAGAACTGGTTCGGCGATCACGTGATCGTGTTCTGCGCGTGGATCTCCGCCATCTGCGGCTTCCTGTTCATCGTGCACGCCCTGACCGCGGAAGACCCGATCGTCGACCTGCGCGCGCTCGCCGTGCGCAACTTCGGGATCGGCAGCCTGCTGTCGTTCGTGACCGGTATTGGGATCTTCGTCACCGTGTTCCTGACGCCGCTGTTTCTCGCGCAGGTGCGGGCGTTCAGTTCGCTGCAGATCGGCATCGCGCTGCTGTCGGTCGGCGCGTTCCAGCTGCTCGCGCTCTGCGCGTACGCGTTCGCCGCGCGCTACTTCAGCATGCGCGCGCTGCTCGTGTTCGGGCTGATCTGCTTCGGCCTCGGCTGCTACCTGTACACGCCGATCACGCACGACTGGGGCTGGCGGGAACTGCTGCTGCCGCAGGCGCTGCGCGGCATCGGCCAGCAGTTCAGCGTGCCGCCGATCGTGACGATGGCGTTGGGTTCGCTGCCGCAGTCGCGGCTGAAATCGGCGAGCGGCCTGTTCAACCTGATGCGCAACCTCGGCGGCGCGATCGGCATCGCGGTGAGCGCGACGATGCTCAACGACCGGCTGAACTTCCACTACCTGCGCCTGAACGAGCATGTGAGCGCCGGCGAGCCGCAAGTCGCGTCGCTGCTCGACCGCCAGGCCGCGTACTGGACCTCGGTGGCCGGCAACACGCTGGATACCGCGCAGGCCGGCCTCGCGAACCTGCACCGCCTGATCTATCGGGAAGCGCTGACGCTCACCTACGCGGATGCGTACTACGTGCTGTCGCTGTGCTTCGTGGTCGCGCTGGTCGCCGTCGCGTTTTCCCGTCCCATCACCCTCAACGCGCCGCCGCCGGACGCGCACTGAAGCCAAGGTCGTCATCATGAAAAAGCTACTCGTCGCGCTGGCCGTCAGCGCCTTCGCCGCAGGGTGTGCGGTGCAGCCCGCGCAGCATCCCGCGCTGCACGATTCCGTCCAGTCGCTCGCGCCCGCCGCGTGGGACACCGACGTGCCGCGCGCCGACATCGACGCCGCCGCGTGGTGGGCGCAGTTCAACGACCCCGTGCTCGACCGGCTGATCGCGACCGTGCTCGACGGCAACCTCGATCTGCAGGCCGCCGCCGAACGCGTGAAGCAGGCGCAGGCGCTGACCGTGCAGAAGCGCGCGGTGCTGCTGCCGGAACTCGACGCGACCGCGCATGCGGCCGACGAGCGCAAGAACACGCCGCCGCCGCTCGGCTACGTGCGACAGGCCGGTGCGGGGCTCGCGCTGAGCTGGTCGCCGGACGTGTTCGGCGGCGAACGGCTCGACCTGCTGGCCGCGCAGGCCGAGCTGGTCGGGCAAAAGCATGCGGAAGATGCGATGCGGCTCGCGCTCGCGGCCGATGCGGCCTCGGCCTATGTCGACCTGCGCTGGGCGCAGCAGGAACTGAAGATCCTGCAGGACAACGCGGCGATCCGCCGGCATGCGCTCGAACTCACGCGCAAGCGGCAGGCGTTCGGGCTGTCGACGGAACTCGACGTCACGCGCGCGCAGAACCAGCTCGATGCGCTGGAGGCGCGGATTCCGCCGACGCAGGCGCAGATCGCGCATCAGCTCAACCTGATCGCCGTGTATTCGGGCCGCACGCCCGAATCGGTCGACCGGCTCGTGCTCGCGCAGGCCGGCGCCATTCCGGCGCCGCCGGCCGGGTCGCCCGCCACGCTGCCGTCGCAGGCGCTGCTGCGCCGGCCGGACGTGCTGACCGCTTACGCACAGGTCGAGCGGCGCGCGGCACAGGTCGGTGTCGCGAAGGCCGAGCGGTATCCGAAGTTCTCGCTGAACCTGACGGACGGGATTCTGGCCGCGTCGTATCTCGGCTTGCCGACGCTGACCGACAACCTGTTCAGCGCGGCGCTGAGCGCGACGAGCCCGATCTTCAACGCGGGGCGGATTACCGCCGATATCTCGCAGAGCGAAAGCCGGATGCGCGAGTCTGAACTCGGGTTGCGGCAGACGATGCTGCAGGCGTTGCGCGAGGTCGAGGATGCGCGCGCGAACCTCGTCAGCAGCGATGAAGCGACGCAGCGGCTCGGCAGCGCGCTCGCGGCATCGGACAAGGCGCTCGGGCTGGCGAACCAGCTCTACAAGGGCGGCGCGACGGATTTTCTGGACGTGCTGTCGGCGCAGGAGGTGTATCTGCGGGATTCGGACGCGCTCAACCAGGTCAGGCGCGAGCATGCGCTGGCGGCGGTCGCGTTGTATCGCTCGCTCGGGGGCGGGTGGAGCAGGAATGATGCGGCCGGTGGGCCCGAGGTGGAAGCCGTGGCGAAGAACTAGGCGCGATCACGATACGGCGCCGGCCTCGACACGTGCCGGGGCCCCGCTCTTCAGCCGCACGATCCCGGGCAGTCGACCGACAACGCGATCAAGCAAGCCGCCAACCACGCGATTGCGAATTCGCGTATGCCGGCGGACGAGGTCATCCTGCGTCGGGCCAACGGTAACCGATCACTTCGTTCAGCGGGTACGCAAGCTCGCGTACCTCTTCAAGCTGATTGCCGCCGAACAGATGCACGTGCTCGTCGTCATGGCTCAAGTAGAACCCGACATGCCCTTTCCAGCTCGCGGGATCGTCGCGCGTCAGGATCGCGATGCAGCCGTAGACCGGGCTGTCCAGCGGGCGGCCCCATTCGAGCCACGAACGCGCGAGCGCCGACCCGGTGCCGCGAATGCCCGCGTGCGTCATGCACCAGTTGACGAACGAAGAGCACCAGGAAATCTTGTCGTCGTAGCCGACCAGATTCGTCCGGTTGTTGTACTCGACGATGCGCGGGTTCACGCTGCCGGGCGGATGGCGGCGGATGCCGAGTTCGGCCAGGGCGACGGCCATCCACGGCGGATCGGCGGCGTCCGGGTTGCGCTCAGGATTTGCTCGGGTCACGTCGTTCTCGGGCGAGTGTGATGTGCGTGCAATCTTCGCACGGATGCGGAGGTCGGCACCACCGTTCGGTCAGCCCAGGCCTCTCAAGTACGCCACCCACTTCGACGCCGGGATAGCGTCATGCGCCACCGGCGTCGAAAGGAAAATCCGGTAACCCGAATCGAGCGCGCGGCTCCAGTCGGGAGGTACAGAATTGATCGCACGCGAGGTTCGGGCGCGCATTGTTGCGCGCCCGGGCGACTCATATGCGTCGGGTATCCGGTCCTACAGCGCTGCCTTTAACCGCGCGTATCGACCCAGTTGCGTGCCCAGCGTTCCGAGTGCCGCAATGCCTGCGCTTCACTCGCGAAGTAATCGAGCGAATAGAACCGGTAGCGGCCTTCGACAGACGCGCTATCGATGCGCTCGAGCAGCAGGTTGGCTGAAAAACTGCCATCGGGCAAACGATGCGCCGAGGGCCGGACGGCATAGCCGTTGTATTGATGATTTTGTGTGTTTTGCATTTTTAATTTTAATAATGTTCGACTGCGCGCGTGCCGTGCGAAATGTGCACGGATGCGCCGATCCAACGCCATTGCGAGCTGAACCTGAAGCAGTCGGAAAGCGAAAATACGGCGCTGCGGCCGGAGGGGGAACGAAGTGCAGCGAGGTGTATGGCGCCTGGTCGGCGGCTCAAGGAGCAGACGCAGCCGGGAACGAGCGCGCCAACTTTACGAGACCAAGCTCCGTGCTGATGTCGCTGCGGCCCGGCGCCCATTGTTGGAGGCCGGGCCCTTCAGACTTTACAGCGGCTTGATGTTGGCCGCTTGCAGACCCTTCGGGCCTTGCTTCGTCTCGAAGCTCACTTTCTGGTTTTCAGCCAGCGTCTTGAAGCCGTCGGCACGAATTTCCGAGAAATGAGCGAACAGGTCGTCGCCGCCGTTGTCCGGCGTGATGAAGCCAAAGCCTTTGCTGTCGTTGAACCACTTGACGATACCGGTATCCATGAAGATTCCTTGAGAAAAAATGAAGATCTGCCCTGCTGGAGAGCGCGTGAAGCATCAAGGAGGGAGAGGACAACGAATACCGCTGAGGAGAGCGAGCAATTGATGAACAGCAATCGGACTTCTTGGACTTCGACGCACACACTAACCGCCGGGCAGATGCGCGTCAACGGCTAACTTGTAACTGTTTTACCTCGCGACCCGCTGTTCGGGCGAAGCGATGCGGCCCTGACTGACGGCGCGCGTGGTCTGGCCGGGCGCGCGTTGCACATGATCTCCCCAACGAACGGGCCGATCGGCAACGATTTTCCCGCCTTCCGGTTTCCGTTCGATCCGCCCGTATCGTGTCGACAGCCTCCTCCGATTCCCTGCGCCCATGACGTCGTCGTGCTCGCCGGAAATCCGCTCGACGATATCGGCCTCGTCGCGGGAGAAGGCGAACGTGTCGCGTACGTGCTGCAGCGGGGCAAGATCGTGAAGGCCCGGGCGTCGGCCTTGCGCTGACCGCCTGCGCGGGCCGGCCGGCAATCGTCGGCCGGCCCCGCCCGTCACTCGACCGTCACCGATTTCGCCAGGTTCCTCGGCTTGTCGATATCCGCGCCGCGCAGGCACGCGGCGTGATACGCGAGCAACTGCAGCGGCACGACGTGCAAGATCGGCGACAGCAGGCCGTAGTAATCCGGCATCCTCATCACCGACACGCCTTCGCTGTCGTCGATCCGCGTATCGGCATCGGCGAACACGTACAGCTGACCGCCCCGCGCCCGCACTTCCTGCATGTTCGACTTGAGCTTCTCGAGCAGCGCGTCGTTCGGCGCGATCGTCGCGACCGGCATCGCGTGCGTCACCAGCGCGAGCGGGCCGTGCTTCAGCTCGCCGGCCGGATACGCTTCCGCGTGGATATACGAAATCTCCTTCAGCTTCAGCGCCCCTTCGAGCGCGATCGGGTAATGCAGCCCGCGCCCGAGAAACAGCGCATTCTCGTGCCGCGAGAATTCCGCGGCCCAGCGCTCGATCTGCGGCTCCAGCGCGAGCACGTCGTCGAGCGCGCCCGGCAGCCGCCGCAGCTGCATCGCATAGCGCGCGAGCTGCGCATCGTCGACGTAGCCGCGCAACCGGCCGAGCGTCACCGCGAGAATGAACAGCGCGACGAGCTGGGTGGTAAACGCCTTGGTCGACGCGACGCCGATTTCCGGGCCGGCGCGCGTCAGGAACCGCAGGCTCGTCTGCCGCATCATCGCGCTGGTGGGCACGTTGCAGATCGCGAGCGTATCGATATGCCCGAGCGCCTGCGCATACTTGAGCGCGGCGAGCGTGTCGGCGGTCTCGCCGGATTGCGACACGCTGACCACGAGGGTATTCGGCAACGCGAGCGCGTCGCTGTAACGGTATTCGCTCGCGATCTCGACCTGCGCCGGCAGGCGCGCGATCGTCTCGAGCCAGCGGCGCGCGGTCAGGCCGGAATAGTGACTCGTGCCGCACGCGAGGATCAGCACGTTGTCGATCTGCCCGAACGCGCGCGCGGCATCCGGGCCGAACGCCGCCGGATCGAACAGCCCCGCATCGGGGATGGTCGCGGCCACGGCCCGTGGCTGCTCGAAGATCTCCTTCTGCATGAAATGCCGGTACGGCCCGAGCTCGACCGCGCCTTGCGTCGACGAGACGGTCTGGATCGGACGATCGACCGGCGTGCCGCCGCGTTCGAGAATACGCACGCCGCCCGGCGTCAACTCGACGATGTCGCCTTCCTCGAGAAAGATGAAGCGGTCGGTGATGCCGGCGAGCGCGAGCGCGTCGGACGCGAGGAAACATTCGTCGTCCTTCAGGCCGACGACGAGCGGCGAGCCGACCCGCGCGCCGATCAGCCGCTGCGGCTCGTGCTTGCTGAACACCGCGATCGCGTATGCGCCGTGCAGCTGCGACGTCGCATCGCGCACGGCGGCGAGCAGGTCGCCGCGATACTTGCTGTGGATCAGGTGCGCGACGACCTCGGTGTCGGTCTGGCCGTCGAACTGGTAATGCTCGTCGGACAGTTGCCTGCGCAACGTCTCGTGATTCTCGATGATGCCGTTGTGCACGAGCGCGATTTCGTCGCGCGAGAAGATCGGATGCGCGTTGCAGGTGGCGGGCGCGCCGTGCGTTGCCCACCGGGTGTGCGCGATGCCGGTGCTGCCGGACAGCCCGGCGCTGCGCACGTGCGCGTCGAGATCGGCGACGCGCGACACACTGCGTTCGCGACGCGCCTGGCCGTCGACGACGGTCGCCACGCCGCATGAATCGTAGCCGCGATACTCGAGGCGGCGCAAACCTTCGATCAGAACCGGAACGATGTTCCGTTGCGCGACCGCGCCGACGATGCCACACATGACACGTCTCCTTCCCCTGTTTCCGTTGATCGACCGTGCGCTGCTGTATCAACGCGATCCGGTCACCGTTGTCTTCGCCATCGTGAACCCGCATGGGCGGGAGCGAGCGGGTCGGCATCGGCCTAATGGCCGGCACACACTCCGTCGCGTCGGCAACCGGCTGTGATGCGCGGTCAAGCGCGGCCTGCACGCCGCCCGCCCGGCACGTGTCGTCGCGCCTGGCGGGTTCGTCGTATCGGTATCCCCGCCCTTCCGTCGTCGCTCGAACTCGGACGGGCACGCCTGTCCTCCTGAAACAAGCAAGCGGTGAGCCATGGATCGCCCTGCCCCGTGATGCAATGGCCTGCGGGTACCCGATCGACGGGCTCGCGGCACGGATCGCGTGTTTTTGATTCACCGGTGAATCAGGGTTCACCTCCCCCCTAGCGGGATCTTCCGCCTTCAGTGAACCGAAACGTCGCGCGCCACCCTTTCTCGAAGTCCACCGCTGCAGGCTGTCGTTGCAGGGCTCTTGTCCGGCAACGCCCCGTGCGCGGCGCGGCACACATCGACCAACCGCCTTGCGGATATGGCCGGCCGGCTCCGGACGGTCGTTACAGATACGCAACGTTTCGCATCGCCCGGTGCGGACGATGCACGCGCCGCGATGCGTGAGGGCCATCCTTCGCACGGAGGCAATGCGTGGCAGCCGACGACGTTCCCCACGTTGCCCGGACAAAACTCGCATGTCGAAACGCTCCGAGGCGCGTGACACGGCGCATGCGGTTCGATCGGCAGCCAGCGCGTGACGCAAGTCGCCATCCGTCGCATGACGTGACCGGCTCGATCGCGCGAACGGTCGGATTTTTACCCCCATCGCGGCAGGGCGCCGCAATCGCGCTCGTAGCAATTGTGAAACGTTCCCTGGCATTCCACCGGTGCGGCGCGAAGCGGGGCCGGCCACAGGGCCACTGGTTTGAATATTGCTCTATCGGAAGGAGGAACGGGTACGGGCGCGCAGCGACGTGGAAACGTACGCGGCCTGACCGGCAGACATGGCGATCGACACAGCGAGAAATGCTCATGACGTGATTGACGAGGTGCAACGGGACGGCCGTAGTTCGACGATTGCGTGGCGCAGACCACGCGGAGAAAAACGGCGCGCTCGCCCCGCAATACCGCTGCATGTCGCGCGACTGGCGCCGATACATGCGGAGACGGGACGGGTGGCCTGCAACCATGCCTGGCGCCAGACGCCGGATCTTCCGGCGCGAAGATGCTCAACGAGGACATCGATGAAAAAGATCTTGCTTGTGTTCGGAACTCGACCGGAAGCCATCAAGATGGCGCCGCTCGTCCGCGCGCTGAAGGCGCGCAAGGATGTCGATGCCCGCGTATGCGTGACCGCCCAGCATCGGGAAATGCTGGATCAGGTGCTCACGTTGTTCGACATCAAGCCCGACTACGATCTCAATCTGATGCGTCAGAGCCAGACGCTGACCGACGTGACGACCGGCATTCTTCAGGCGATCGGGACCGTCTTCGACGACTTGCGTCCGGACGTCGTGCTGGTGCACGGCGACACGACGACGACGCTGGCCGTCAGTATCGCGGCGTTCTACCGCTATCTGCCGGTCGGGCACGTGGAAGCGGGCCTGCGCAGCGGCGACATCTGGTCGCCGTGGCCGGAGGAATTGAATCGCCGCGTGACCGATGCGGTGTCGTCATGGCACTTCGCGCCGACGGGCCAGGCGCGCGACAACCTGTTCAGCGAAGGCGTGCCGGTGGGTGCGGTCGTGATGACGGGCAACACCGTGATCGATGCGCTGCACGACGTCAAGCGCATGCTCGACCACGATAGCGCGCTGCACGACAAGGTCGCCGCACACTTTCCGTTTCTCGAAGCGTCGCGCCGCGTCGTGCTGATCACCGGCCATCGCCGCGAGAGCTTCGGCGAACCGTTCCGGCATTTCTGCGAGGCGCTCTGCACGCTCGCGAAGCGCTATCCCGATGCGCAGTTCGTCTATCCGCTGCACTTGAATCCGAACGTGCGCGAGCCGGCGCGCGCGCTGCTCGGCAGCGTACCGAACATCTACCTGATCGAACCCCAGGAATATCTTTCGTTCGTATTCCTGATGTCACGCTCGCACTTCATCATCACCGATTCGGGCGGCATCCAGGAGGAAGGGCCGGCACTCGGCAAGCCGGTGCTCGTCACTCGCGAGACGACCGAGCGGCCCGAAGCGATCCACGCCGGCACCGCGCGGCTCGTCGGCACGGACCAGGAGCGGATCGTCTGGGAGGCGTCGCGGCTATTCGACAGCGACAGCGCGTATGAGGAAATGGCGCGCGCGAGCAATCCGTATGGCGACGGCCATGCGAGCGAGCGGATCGTTCATGCGCTGATGCACGCGCCCGGGGCGACCGCAAAGGCGACGAGCTTTTCGATGGGCGCCGCGGAGATGCCGTTCAACCCGCTCACCCTGGGGTTGCAGGCGTTGCGCTCGCGTTGAAGTCGCTCGCCGGACGGCATGCCGACGGTCGGCGACGCGTGATGTCGCCGACCGTCAATCGTCGCACGCGAACCTCCGTCCAGCGCCGTCGAATCGCGCCGTGCGATGGACGGCTGCGACCCGTCTCCGCCGCCCGCTATCCCGCTAGCGGACCACGGCATCGGCCATCGATTGCGCCTGCGCGACCAGCCGCGGATAAATCCGCTGGCCCCCCACCTGTTTGGCGAAACACGCCTGCCGCGCGTTCTCCGGCACGCGCGCCGCGTCGCACGCCGCGATCGGGCGCAGCGTCACGCCCCGCCACAGGATATAGACGCGTTGGCCCTGCCGGACCGACACGGCCAGCGTGTTCGGCCCGTCCGGCACGCCGTCCTGGCTTTCGCCCAGCAGCCACGCCTTCACCACGCCGTCGGCCGGCTGCCGCTTGACGGGCAACTCGGCGAAGCGAAACGCCGCGGCGTCGTCGCTGAATACGTGCGTGTAAAGCGTTTCGTTGCCGAACATCGCGGCGACGTCGTCGGTCGGCTTGATGCCGGCGTCCGCCGTGCTCGCCCAGGCTTTCAGCAGCGGAACGGTCGTCACGACGAGATGCGTCTTGCCGTCGTCCGACTTGAAGGACAACCCGTCCGGCCCCGGCGGCATCCCGTCGACGGGGCCGACGCTCTGCACCGTGCCCTCGGCCTGCGCGACGAACCCTCGCGCCCTGACCGTGCCAATTAGTTTGGCGAGCCGCGCGTTCACGTCGGCCGTGTACTGCCGGTCGAGGCCCGCCCGATCCTCCATCCGGGCCGCCACCACCGCCGCCGCGGCCTGCTTCCGATAGGCAAGATACGCATCCGCCGGCGATGCGATCACCTTCGCCCCGACCGCGGCGAACACCGCCGCGACCACCACCGCCCCCACCCCGATCTTCAGTCTTGAAATGCGCTTCATTTTTATGACGTCACCGATTCCCGCGCCGACAGCGAAAACGGCTACCGTATCCCCACGGCAGCCGTCCCCCAGAAACGCGTTCATTCTAACGTCGCGCGGACGCTATTCATCTACCTTGAACGCCGATACCAGGCGCGTCAGATCCGCCGCCTGCTGCTTCAGGCTCTCCGCGGCCGCCGCGCTCTCCTCGACCAGCGCCGCGTTCTGCTGTGTCATCTGATCGAGCGACTGCACCGCATCGCCGATCTGGTCGATGCCCGCGCTCTGCTCCAGGCTCGCCTCGGCGATCTCGCTCATCATCGCGCTGACGCCCTGCACCTGCGACACGACATCGCGCATCACCTTGCCGGCCTCGCCGACGAGCCGCGACCCGGTGCTCACCGTCCCCGCACTGTGCTCGATCAGCGCCTTGATCTCCTTCGCCGCCTGCGCGCTGCGCTGCGCGAGGTTCCGCACTTCCGCCGCGACGACCGCGAACCCGCGCCCCTGCTCGCCGGCGCGGGCGGCCTCGACCGCCGCATTCAGCGCGAGGATGTTGGTCTGGAACGAGATGCCGTCGATCATCACGATGATCTCGGCGATCCGCCGCGACGCATCGCTGATCTGCTCCATCGTGGTCACGACTTCGCCCACGACCTGCCCGCCGCGCGTCGCCGTGTCGGCTGCGCCGGTGATCAGCTGCGCGGCCGTCGTCGCGGTTTCGGTGTTGTTGCGCACGACCGCCGTGATCTCCTCCATCGACGAAGCCGTCCGCTCGAGGTTGCCCGACTGCCCTTCGGTGCGTTCGCTGAGGTCGGCATTGCCCGACGCGATCTGCGCGGACCCGGTCGCAATCGACGCGGACGCCGCGCGGATCCGGTGGACGAGCGTCGACAACGACGATACGAAACGGTTGAACGCGTCCGACAGCTGGCCGATCTCGTCCTGGTTTTCGACCGTCATCCGGCGCGTCAGGTCGCCCTGGCCGCTCGCGATGTCCGACAGCAGCGTCGCCGCGCGGCGGATCGGCGCGGCGATCGCACGCCCGACCAGCCAGATCACGACCAGCGCGACACCGAGGCCCGCGATCGCGGCGACGAGCGCCGCACTGCGAATCGCACGCGTCACCGGCCCGAGCAGTTCGGCCTGCGGCACTTCGACGACCACGTATGCATTCAGCTCCGGAACGAACGACGTCGCGATGAAGCGCGCGCCGCCGTCGCCGTCGTAGCTCAGCGTCGCATACGGCTTGCCGGCCAGCAGCGTCGACGATGCGTCGCCAGGCAGGCCCGGTTCGTCCTTCAGGAAGTGCTTGCCGTCGATCAGCGACGCATCGCGATGCATCATGATCGCGCCGTCCGGCCGTACGAGGTACGCAAACCCGGTATTGCCGATCCGGTATGCGGCGATCCCCCTCGCGAGCGCGTCGACGGACAGGCTCATGCCGGTCGCACCGATCGGCGTGCCGTCCAGCTCCACCCGGCTGTTGATGAACATCATGTAGCCGCCGGCCGTGACCTCGCGGTCCATGTTCACCTCGTAGGCCTTGCCCGACGCGAGGAAATCCGTCAGCCATCGATCCTGGTCGGTGACCTTCCGCTGCAGGCCGGCTTCGTTGTAGTAGTTGCCGCTCTTCACCGACACCCACTGCACGGACGCCGCCTTCTGCTCGTCCTTCACGTTCTTCGCGAGCTGAATCCAGCTGCGCGTGCCGGCATCGGGCTCGCCGTCGGCCTCCCATTGCAGCAGGAACGCATCGCGCGCAAGGAGGCGCGACGCGGCAATCGGCCCGGCCATCTGCCGCTGCACGTCGGCGCGGATGCCGCTCACGGCCGTCGGCAGCTCCTCGCGGACGACGCGATCGCGCACGGCGTTGCCGATCAGACGGACGCTCAACCCGCTCGAAATCGCGACGAACACGAGCAGGCAACTCGTCATGCTGAGAATCAGCTTGTTCTGAATGGACAGCTTGCGCCAGAAATGCATGGGGAACCCTCGATAACCGCTCGGTCTGAGCCAGACTGGGTTATCGGCAGGCACGCGCGGAATCGCATCGCCGGGTTCACATGTTCGTCATCCGAGATCCGATATGTCGTCGACGGGCGGCCGTCGCGCGCCCGTCGAGGTTCGCGCGCTCAATACGCGACGAAGATCGTCACCCGCCGGTTGCGCGCCCGCGCGGCCGCATCGTCGCCCGCGACGAGCGGCTGCGTATCGGCCCGCCCGATCGCGGCGAGCCGGTGCGGCGCGACGCCGCGATCGGCCAGATAGCGCACGACGCTGCCCGCCCGCGCGGACGACAGCTCCCAGTTCGACTCGTATTTCGCGTTCGCGATCGGCACGCTGTCGGTATGCCCTTCGACGAGGATGTCGCCGCTCGCATGCGCGCTCAGCGCCTGCGCGATCTGGCTCAGCACCGGTGTCGCGTCCGGCAGCAAGCGCGCATCGCCGACGTTGAACAGGATCTTCGCGTCGATGCCGATCTCGATGCCGTGCGGCGCGCGCACGAGCGAGATGCGGCCGGCCGTCTTCAACGCGTCGAGCGATGCGAGCCACGCGGGCATGCGCCCGGTCGCTGCGTCGGGCGCGCTTGCCGTCCCGCCGTCATGCCGCGCGAGCGTCTGATAACGCGCATCGAGCGCGTTGTATTTCGCGAGCTGCAGCACGTACAGCGCGAGAAACAGCACCATCAGCGTCGTGACGAGATCCGCGTAGGAAATCAGCCAGCGCCCGGACTGCGTGCCTTCGGCCTCATCGTCGTCGCGCCCGGCCGCGGCCGAACCCGCACGCGCGCCGTCAGTTCGAGCGGTCATGTCGAAGCTCCCGGTGCGTCATGCGAGCGACTCCGCCGCGCGGCCGCGCACGTCGCCGGTCAGCCGCGTCTCGATCGTGTGAGGCGACTCCTTGCGCGAGATCGCGAGCAAGCCGTCGAGATACAGCTTGCGGAATCGCAGCTCGCTGTCGATCTGCGCGCGCAGCTTGCCGTAGAGCGGCAGGAACACGAGGTTCGCGAATGCGAGGCCGTAGAGCGTCGCGATGAACGCGACCGCGATGCCCGGCCCGAGCTGCGCCGGTTCGAGAATATGGCTCGTCACCTGCACCAGCCCGAGCACCGAGCCGAGAATGCCGAACGTCGGCGCATAGCCGCCGGCCTGGTGCCAGACGCGCGCGGCCGCGAGGCGGCTGCGCTCGTAGGCGTCCAGCTCGCGCTGCAGCGCGTCCTCGAGCACCGCGGTCGACACGCCGTTCGCGAGCAGTTCGAGCCCGCGCCGCGCGAACGGATGGATGCCGCTCACGTCCATCGATTCGAAGGCGAGCAGCCCGTCGAGCTTCGCGCGATCGCCCCACTCCAGCAGGTCGGTCAGGTGCTTGCGGTCGACTTCCTGCGCGCGCACGAACGCGAGCCGCAGCTGCTTCACCGCATCGAAGAAGCGCGCCCACGTATTCTGGATCATCACCGCGCCGAGCGTGCCGCCGAGCACGATCACGAGCGCTTCGAACTGGAACAACATCGAAAAATGTCCGCCTTCCAGCGCGAAGCCGAACACGATCGCCACGCCGCCGAGCAGCACGCCGGCCAGGGTCAACAGGTCCATGAATGTCTCCGTCGGGTGGGCGTCACGCGGCGGATGAAGCCGGCGGCGCGGAGGCCGCCGGCGCCTTGGCCGCGCGCACGGCATCGAGCACGCGCCGCTCGATCTCCTCGATCTCGATCGGGTCGAGCTTGAGCTCGCGGCGCATCACCCACGACACCTCGTTGCGCCGCGCTTCCGTCATCACCGAGAACAGCTTGTCGGCCACCGCGCGATCGTCGAGGCTCGCGATCAGCTTCGCGAGATCGTACGTGTCGAATGCGCTGATCACGTCGAACAGCGTGCGCTGGTCGACCCCCACGAGATCCTCGAGCGCGCGCACGTCGCCGCCGGCGCGCGGGCTGCGCCGCGAGAAATACGCGACGCCTTTCTGCCCGACGTAACCGAGCACCTTCGACTTGCGGAACGCGAACACCTCGTCGGCGATCTCGCCGTGCGACAGCTTGTTGAGCAGCAGCTTCCGGTCGACGCCGATCAGCGCTTCGAGATCGGCGAGCTCGATCAGCTCCAGCTCGCTGTTGATCGACACGTCGAGATCGTGATCGGCAACCTGCTGCGCGCGATCGACCACGCGCGCCGCATCGAACGTGACGGTCTGGCGCGCATCCGACGACGCCGGGTAATCGGCCGCGCCGCCGGCATGGTCGCCCTGCGCGGCTTCGATCGTGACGAGATTGAGCTTCTCCATGCGGCGCAGCATCGCAAGCACGTGCGGGCGCGAATGGCCGGCAATCGCGCGGCACCGGCGGATCACCTCCGCGAGCGGCACCGACACCTCCGCATGTGCCTGCATCGGCCGCCGCGACCACGCGTCGTCGGAGCCGCGCGCGTCGGCGCCCGCCATCAGCGACAGCACGTGCGCATACGACAGCACGCCCGGCATGAAGTCGGCATGCGTATAGGTCGCGAGCTGGTCGTCCTTGCGCTTCACGCGCCGGATCATCGTGCGCACGATGTGGCGAAGCAGCGCCGACACGTGCTCGATTTCCTCGTCGATCGTCGCGGCCGGCACGACCGTGAGCTGGCAGAACGACAGTGCCTTCGCGGTATGCGCGCGCGGCTCGGCGGCGAGCAGCGCCGATTCGCCGAAGAACTCGCCGCGCCCGAGCGTCGCGACGACGACGCGCTTGTCGTCGCAGCGCGTCGACAGCTCGACCTTGCCGTCGGCGATCAGAAAGATGACGGGCTCGCCGGCGAAGCCCTCCGAGTAGATGATCTCGCCGGGCGCGGCCGTACGCGTCCACGATTGCTGACGATTCATGTTGGTTCCCCTGCAGCGCTGGTTGTTGCGGACTGCGCGTCGCATGTCACATGCATGCGATCGGCAGTCATCCCCGTGCCCGTTTAACGTCATCGGCGCCGGCATCCTTTAGCGAAATCCTGCGCGTTACCGACGAAAATCAACGTGAAACGTTTGCGGATTGCGGGCATCGTCAGCAGATTCTTCGATGCGTGCGCGTTCGTGCGCCACCGGGCGCGAGCGGATCACCGCATGGCCATCGCAAACGATGCGGCCGATCGTGAGCACGGCAGTGTTGACGATGCCGATGTCGAGGTCGAAGTCGATGTCGATGCCGATGCCGATGCCGATGCCGAAGCCGCGCCGAGCTGAAGTCGAAGTCGAAGCCGAAACCGAAACCGAAACCGAGCCGAGCCGAGCCGAAGCCGAAGCCGAGGCCGAATCACAGTGCGTATACCCGAATGCGCCGCCCACGCCCGCTCGTCAGGAGATTCCCCGTCGCGCCGGCCTACCGATGCCCGCTTGCAAACGTTTCGGGATGCTGCGTTTTTGATCACCAGCCAGCCGCGCAGCAATTTCCATTCCGCGACATCCGCCCCTTTATTGCGCATATCGTCCGATAATTACCTTTTATTTTCGTCTAAAATCGCGCTTCTTCTTACCTTAGGACGGAACCGAAGTTTTGATTAAACTGACGAAAACCATCTCACGCACGGCCATTGCCGCATGCGTTGCTTATGCCGGGCTGATGCCGTTGTCCCAAACCGCCAACGCCCAGGTCGAACCGCTGAAGAATCCGGTCTACGGCGTCACGCTCGATGACCTGACGAAACTGGATGCGATCATCGCGTCGCTGCAGAACCTGCCGTACCGACCGACGGTGCGCGTCGTGTTCGATCCGGGCACGTCGGCCGCCGACTACTACGCACCGCTGCTGCGCCTGCACTCGGTCGCATACGTGATGGGCGAAGTCTACGATTCGTACTATTTCCCGACGGATATCACGACGTACAAGGCGCGCACGCAGGAACTGGTGTCGCAGCTGAAGAACACGGTCGACGTGTGGGAAATCGCCAACGAAATCAACGGCGAATGGCTGCGCAACGATCCGAGCGGCACGAACACCGTGGTCAATTCGGAAGAGCAGCAGATCGGCCAGATGGTCGCCGCGGCCAACACGATCGTCAAATCGAACGGCGGCAAGACCGCGATCACGCTGTACTACAACGACGACAGCAAGGGCAACAACTGCTGGGAGAAGCCGCAGGATTACTGGAAGACGTGGCCGACCGCGTTCCTGCCGGCGACGGTTCGCCAGCAGGCCGACTACGCGCTGTTCAGCTACTACCCGTACCAGGATTGCCCGGGGCTGAACCCGTCGTGGAAAAACGACTTCGCGGCGCTGGAAAGCATCTTCCCGAACGCGAAGGTCGGCTTCGGCGAAATCGGCACGTCGGATATCGCGGCGCCGGCGTCGGTGCAGCAGAACCTGATCAAGACCTACTACCCGATGGTCAACAGCATGACCGATCCGCGTTTCATCGGCGGATTCTTCTGGTGGAACTACGCCGAGCAGATGGTCCCGTATTCGACGAGCTCGTACTTCCAGCTGCTGCGTCAAACGATCATCACGCTCAAGTCGCCCAGCTGATCGGCCTCACCATCGAGTCGCCTGATCGTCAGCGCAGTTGCTCAGAACCACAATGTCGCGCGTACCACGAGACCACGTGCGCGTGCCGCTGACGTCAACCCGAACCGGTATTGCACCGTCACGTCGAGATAGCTCGCCGGCGCGGTATACCTGCCTTCGCGAAACCAGTACCTGAACTGGACCCCTGGCCCCGCACCGATTGCCGTCTTGTCAGGCTGACGGTTGTCGTGATCGCCCGCCACCGCGGCGTGCGGGTAGACGGTCAGCCGGTCGCTGATCATCGGCAAGCGCCACGTGTGCCCGTAACGCAACTCCGAATAGATGATGTAACGCCCGGCATTGATGAAGTACGCACCTTCTACATAGGCCTGCCAGCTGCGCCAGCTCGGTTCGGTGACCCGCAGGTCGGTGCCCGCCTCCGACGAGTAACCCAGGCGCATCAGCCAGTCCGTCATCGACAGGCTGCCGATATGGAACAACCGCTCGGCGGTCACCACCACGTTCTGATCGGGTATCGGCTTGTAGCGCACGCCCACCGACCCCTGCACGGTCGGCATGCCAGTCACGTTGCCCGTGCCGTCGTAGGCCGTGCCGTATCCACGCACGAAGAACTGGAGAATGCGGCCGTTCCGATAGCCGATCTTCGGCGGCTGCCAATACGCCTCGATACCCGGCTGGAGCACGCTGATCGTGCCTTGCGGGCCGAATGCGGCCGACTGGTATGGCGCGCTCAGCACGAAACCCCAGGTGCGCTCGAGTTGTTCTACCTCGCGCCGATAGCCGAACTTGCGCTGCGCGTCGAACGCATGTTCGTTTTCGTCGGCGTCGAGACTCTGCTCGAACATCTGGACGGACTGCTCGTTCAAGCCGATCCGCTTGGCCGCATAGCCGGCGTCCGCATAGTTCATCGCGTTGCCGGCGCCACCGGCGAAACCTTCCTGAAATGCGTCGAGCGCCTCGCGATCCTTGTGCTCGCGCAGGAGATCATAGGCGTGCTGCAAGGTCCGTTGCGCGGTATCGTCCACCGGCACCTCGGGCGGCTGGTCGGCTTGCCGCGCCTGTGCCGCGATCGACGCGGCCATGTTCCGCTCGGCATCGGTCGACGCGTTGCCGGCCGCCAGCTCGGCCACGCGCAGCGCGCTGTCGTGGTCGCCCGCCTGCAAGCTCATCTGCGCGATACGCAACTGAATCACGGCCGATTTTTCATCGGCCAGCGGCGCCAGCGCGACGCCGGCCTCGTGCGGACGCTTTGCCGCGAGCGCACTGTCCGACCACGCGAGGCGCAAGTTGCGCTGCTGCTCCTTGCTCCAGTTTCCAGTCGCGACGGCCGCCGCGAAATTGCTGCACGCGACGTCGTAGCGCATCTGCCGCTGCGCCAGATAGCCATGCTGCGCCAGTACCGCCGCGCTTTTCGGAAAACGAACGCTCAGCGATTCCAGCAGCGCGTCCGCTTCGTCGACTTTCCCTTCGCGCCGGTACACATCCACGAGCAACAGCCCGAGTTGTTCGCTTCCCGGCTGAATCCTGAGGGCGCGCAACGCATACGCTTCCGCGCGGGGCAGGTCGCCTGCGTTGATCGCCTTGTAGGCGCCATCGGCGAGCCGATAGGCTTTGGGGTTGAGCTGCTGGGCGGCGGATGCCGGCGCCTGCCAGGCGAGCGACATGGCAACGGCCAGCGCGCTCAACCGTGCGCAGCGCTTGAGGCCGGCCGCGATCCGACGTGTCGAGCGCTTCATGCCTGTTCTCCCGACGGCTTTTTCACCGGCACTGCCTGCTGCGTCGCGTCGTCGCCATCGCGCAGCCGCGCGATCTCGACGAAGCGCGAATGCCGGCCGAGTTCGGCGGCGATCTCCGCATCGCAGGCAATGAAATAGGCGACGTTCGTTCGGGCGCCGCGCCGCACGACGTCCTGTTCGTCCTGCGTGAGCGGCCGCCCGACCGCGACGTTCAGCGTCCCGTCGGCGGCGGTCGAAAACGGAACGGCACGATACGCGTACTGCAGCTCGAATGCCAGCGAGTCCGCGAAGTGGCCCACCGCGACGTTGCCCAGGCTCACCCGCGGCAGATCCGCCTGCTCGGCGATCGCATCCGCCAGCGATTCGGTGGACAACGCACTGCCTTCGAGCAACAGTTCACCCAGCCGCTTGCCGCATGTCAGTTGCCGCTCGAGGCCGTCCTCCAGTTGCGCCAGGGAAACCACGCCCCAGCCGACCAGGATCTCGCCGATCTTGCGGCGCGCCTTCCCGAGTTCCTCGTTGGACAGGTATGTGTGACTGGTCTTGTCCCACGCGATCGGCCTGCCGCTCACCAGGTGGCCGACATAGATGCGCCACGCGCGACTCACCGCGCAGAAATTGATCAGGTTGTTGACGAACATCCTCGGGATCGAGAGCAGCCCCTGGAGCAGGCCGTTCAGCTTGCTGACGAAGTAGAAGCGCTGTCCGGCACGGGCGAACAGCATGAGGGTGTTGACCCACAGCAGCGGCGTGACCCAGGCACCGGCCGTCACGAGTTGAGCGCTGGCGGGAATGACGTGACCGGCTTTCTGAAGCGCGGAAAGCAACACGAAGTTGAGCAGCACGCCATAGGCAATCACCGAAAACAGCGACGTCACGATGCCCTTGCGATCGTGGAAGAACATGTAGCGGGTGAGGAAGTCGCCCTTCCAGCCGAGTTGCTCCCAGCCTTGAAACGCGATGCCGAGAATCCAGCGCGCGCGCTGCCGGTAGGCGGTGCGGAATGTCTTGGGAAAGTACTCGCGCGTGGCCAGCAGGTTTCGACCGGCGGCACCGTCCTTTGCGCGCTTGCCGCCGGCATCGCGCACGATGTCCGAAAGCGGCGTGCGGGCAAAGGTTTCCTTCATGCCGAGGTCTCTCAACCGGAAGCTGAAGTCATAGTCCTCGGTCAGCGAACGCGTGTTGAACGGGCCGCCGTCGCGCGCCTTCATCGCGGCTTCGATCGCACGCCGGCTGTAGCACGACGCAACACCCGCGCCCGGCACGACTCCGGTCAAGCGTGCGCGCACCGGCACGTCCTTCTGGTGCGTTTCGCTGAAATCGTCGAGATAGCAGCCGGCGACGAACTCGTTCCATTTCCGGGGCAACGACAGCACCGGAAGCTGGACCAGATCGCTCTCCGCCACCGCATGGTTGAGGTACTTGAGTTCAACCGGATGAATGACATCTTCGCAGTCGTGCATGACGACGCCCGCGAACTGAATATGATGGACTGCTTCGTAACGCAGGATCGCTTCGAGAATCCAGTTGAGGCAGTCCGCCTTGCAGGTCGGCCCGTCGTTCATGACCGTGGCACGCGTCACCCTGCCCGGATACCGGCGAACCATCCGCTCGACTTCCGCCGTGGTTTCGGCGTCGTTGTGATAGGTGCCGACGAAGATGACATACCGCTCGTACTCGATGGTCGCCAGCGTGTTTTCGATCATCTTGGCGATCACGTCGTACTCTTTCCACGCAGGCACCATGAGTGCCAGATGGCGCTCTTCCTGCGCGCGCAGCATGCCGATGTCGACGGTCTGCGATTTCTCGCGACGCAGGATGCGCCCGATTTCGAATGACCAGTAACAGCCATCCAGCGTCAGGTCATCCAGCGTGCTGACCAGGATGACGAGGGCGGTCACAATGGCGACAAGGTTGAGTGCATATAAATACGCACTCCATATCATATTATCCATTACCTTTCCGCGATTTTCGTCCGTCTGTATTTCTTCCTTCGTACGAACGGAAGACGAAACCGCCCCGTCCCCGTCGACCCCGTCACGTCCACTCCTGCGGCTAACGCCGCATCCGTTCTCGTCGTTCTCAAAAGACTCGCGGCTGCCTGGAGCGCTATTGATACGACCACGCAACATCACCAAAAATGCAACGTGTTCAGTGGATGACTTTTGACAGCCGGTTTCTCCGCTTGCTTGCGTTCGTCCCTGCGTGCGCCGGCGCTTGCAGCGGCCCCCGATCCAGCGCTACGCAGTGCGCCCCATACACCGTCTCTTTTCAATACACAGCGCTTCAAGCAAGTCGTGCGCCATCGTCCACCACTCTTGCGCCTTCCGGGTACCGGGCGTGTGCCGCGCACGATCGGCGAATCGAAACCAAGCCAAATGTTTCAGTGCTGAAACATGCGGACCGGCGTTCCGAATATGAGACGTTTGGCAGGTTCTCTACCCGCGCCCCCGATCATCGCGACCGGAGCGCGTCACGCGATTCCGTCGATCCTGGACGGACGGATCGACGATGAAACCGAAAATCCGGTGCTCCGGTCGCCGTTGGATGGATGCGCCGCCGGCTCGGTTGCCGCGTTGCCGTGGGCGGAACGAAGCACGTAACCGGTTTCACCTGGATCGCTCAAACAGACGTTACGCGTTCGTCGGACCCAATTTCCGAAACCAGTCGCGTTGCATGCGTGAAACGTTTATCGAGACAATTTCGGACCGTCTCGACGCGCCGATTTTGGCGTCCCGGCCCGGTGTCCATTTGCGGCGGATGGTACAGAACTAGCTTGAAAGCCAACTGTCCGGTTTCGTTTCATTAACCGGGGTATTAAACGCAAAAAAATAACGACATAACACCCGATTCTAAATCGGCAATGGGGCGTGCTCGTTTCGTTAACGAGAATCCAATTTGCATATCAAAGGATGAAAATCATGCCCTCGCATCGCAATCGATTTTTTCGAATCGGGTTGAGCACCGTTGGGCTACTCCTTGCATTCAGTCCCGCGCTCGTCATCACCAGCGCGGTTCAGCATGCGAGTGCGCAGCAGACGAACCAGTCGTCCGGCGGCAAGATCAAGCCGCCGCCATTGCCAAACGGTTCTGCCCAAGTCAACGTGAAACCCGGCATGTCCGATGAGGATTGGGACAAGGCATACAAGGAGACGGGGCGCCCGAAGTTCAGCAGAAATTCCGTCAAGAAGCACGGCGGCAACGTCGAACGCGACTAGGGAGATACGGCCATGAAAAAGATCTTGATCGTCATAGCCCTGCTTGCCGGACTCGCGCAAATGACATTGCCGGGCACGGCCCACGCGCAGACCACGACCGCACATACGCTCGTGTTATACGACAACCCGGCCAACGACCCGTTTTCGAAGCTCGGCCTGATGTACAGCATCATGTTGAGGAACCTGCTCGGCCACTTCAATACGACCGTCGACCTGGTACCGATACAGAACTACACGTCCGGCATGATCGGGAGCCACGACGCCACGTTCTATATCGGCGACTATTACAACAACCCGATTCCGACGGCGTTCATGAGCGACGTGATGACCGCCACGAAAACCGTGGTCTGGTTCAAGTACAACCTGTGGCAGCTCGCGTGGAACACGGCCTATACGTTCAACCAGACTTTCGGGTTCAGCTTCCTGGGCCTTGCCGGGATGAACGCGACGCCATCGTCCAGCAATCCGAATCCCGGCTTCTACGACACCGTCACGTACAAGAACCTGGCGATGGTCAAGTACTACGCGTTCGACGCGTCGACCGGCGCCATCAACGCGGACCCGGATGTCGGCCTGACCCAGGTTCTCGATGCCACCAAGGCGCAAGTGCTCGTCACCATCAAGAACAGCAAGAGCGGCGCAACCACGCCCTACGTCATGCGCTCCGGCAAGTTCTGGTACTTCGCGGACATGCCGTTCTCCTACATCGGCCCGACGGATCGCTACCTGGTGATATGCGACATCCTGCACGACATCCTGCAGACCAATGCGCCGGTGAATCATCGCGCGCTGGTCCGCCTCGAGGATCTGGACGCATTCACGACGACGAGCTCGATGAGGCAGCTGTCGGACTATCTGTACTCGAAGAAGATCAAGTTCACGATGGCGACCATTCCGTTGTATACCGACCCGAACGGGTATTACAACGGCGGCGTGCCGGAGACGATTCACCTCGCGCAGGCAACGGGCCTCAAGAGCGGGTTGAACTACGCGCTCCTGCGCGGCGGCTCGATCGTGATGCACGGCTATACGCACCAGTATGACTCGACGCCGAATCTTCAGAATGCGGTGAGCGGCAGCGACTTCGAGTTCTGGTACGCAGTCCAGAATCGTCCGGTCGACGAGGACTCGGTGCAATGGGCGAAAGGCAGAATGGCCGACGGCCTGCTCGAGTTCACGCTCAACGGCTACAAGATCGTCGGCTGGGCTGCGCCGCAGTACCAGATGTCGCCGATGGCATCAACGGCCACGGCGCAGACGTTCCCGACCACGTTCCAGCGGGCCGTCTACTACACGTCGACCAATCCGCAGATCGGGACGGGCGCGCCCAACCAGGACTTTTCTGCCGGGCAATTCTTCCCGTACATCATCAACTCCGATTACTACGGGCAACGAATCATTCCGGAGAACCTGGGCAGCCTTCAATACAACATCTGCAGTAAAGACCCGTTCTCGTGCATCACGTACACGTGGCAGCAAATCGTCACCAACGCGCAATACGGTCTGGCGGTACGGGACGGCTTCGCGTCGTTCTTCTTCCATCCGTACTGGCTCGAGCCCGATCTCGGACTGCCCGCCTTCCAGGACTTCCAGAGTATCGTGACGGGCATCACGAATCTCGGCTACACATGGGCGGACGGCACGACGGCCAAGTGACGCGAGCCGGTAGAAGCCTCGTGCGACCCGCAGCAGCAAGGCGGGTCGCACGTTTGCATGTGATCGGCTACGATGTCGCCCAGGAATGCTTCCGGGGAGGCCGCGATGATCACGTACGCCATCCCGGCCTTGCGCGGGATTCGACTGCGTCTGGGCCGGTTCCGACACGCAGGCCGGCGACGCCGGCACGCGCACGCGCCGGGTTCGTCCCGCGCGGCGATGCTCGCGGCCGTCGGTGCATCGCTCGCCGTGGCCGCGTGCAGCTGGACGCCGCATGACGTGCATGCCGACGGAATCGTCTGGCAGGTGGACAACGCGACGACGAATCCCGTCGGAAACTGGCAGATGCTCGGCGTACATGATCTGTTGATCCAGTGGAGCGTCGTCGACGATACCGCGTACGTGCCCGACGCCGGCATCCGTCCCGCGGCACACCTTCCCGACTGGGGGCGCATCGGCCGCGAACCCTGGGCCAGAAACGTCATCCTGGGCCTCGCCGGTTACCAGGATGAAAAGCGAGCACGCACCCATCTGTCGACACTCGCGGACCAGTCCCTGGCGGTAGCGCGCACGCACGTTCCGCTGAATGTCACCGGCTACTACTTCCCGGTCGAAATCGACCCGACCTGGCAGGACGCGCCGAAGCTTGCCGATATCCTGAAGCGACTGCCGCGTCCGCTGTGGGTGAGCGTCTACGACCAGACCAATATCGGCGGGAAGGCGCTGGCAGACTGGCTCGTGTCGTGGCTGCCGTCGGACGTCGGGGTGTTCTTCCAGGACGGCTGCGGCGTCTATGCGCGCGAACCCTACGTCGCGCGCGCCTATGTCGACGAGCTGACCTCGCGCCTCGGAAAGCAACGTGTGCGGGTAATCGCGGAGGCCTTCCGGCCCGCCGAGCACGGGGGATTCCGGTCGGCCAGCGCCGACGAATTGAGCAGGCAGCTGACAACCTACCGGGGCTATCAAGTCTATCTGTTCGATGGCCCGCACTATGTGTCGGACAACCTCACACGCGAACTCCTCACGCGTCCGGCCAAGCCACCCGCGGCCGAGCCGGCCAAAACGAGTCCCTGATCCTGCTGCGCCGTGCTGCAATGCGGGGAGCGAGCCTCAGAGTGCCCGGCAACAGGTAAGCAACGCCCCGCCGAAACGGCGGGGCGCGATGCCCGACAGATGCTGCGCGGGCAATGCACGAGCAGGACACGCGCGGCCGCATCGACGATTCGTTTCGATGCACGTGCCGGTCATCCGGTTGAACGCGCGAAGGTGCGTTGCAGGTCAGAACTCCATGTCGAGTTCGTCGATGTCTTCGTGCTCCGCCTTCGCGGCATCGATCCACTCCGCCACGAACGGATGCGCGAGCATGCGCATGCAGTACTCGGCGATATCGGGTTCGAGTTTCACGTCGTACGTCAGGAATCGCGTGACGACCGGCGCGTACATCGCATCGGCGATGCCGATCTGCTCGCCGAACAGCCAGGGGCCGCCATACGCGGCCAGACACGCGCGCCAGATCGTCACGATGCGCTCGATGTCGTGCTGCGCACGCGACCAGATCCGGAAGCCGGGAAAATGCGCACGCAGGTTCATCGGCAGCGCGGAGCGCAGCGCACTGAAACCGGAATGCATCTCGCCGCAGATCGACCGGCAATGCGCGCGCGCATGCCGGTCGTCGGGCAGCAGCCGCGCCTGCGGCCGGATTTCGTTCAGGTATTCGGCGATCGCGAGCGTGTCCCATACCGTGCTGCCGTCGTGCGTCAGGCACGGCACGAGAATCGACGGCGACAGCAGCAGCAGTTCCGCGCGCGATGCCGCATCGATCGGCACGCTGATCGTCTCGAACGCGAGGCCGCTCAGCTTCGCGAGCAGCCAGCCGCGCATCGACCACGACGAGTAATTGCGGCTGCTGATGGTCAACGTCGTCTGTCCGGTAACGTCCATGTCGCTCCCCTGCTGATTGCCGTTCGTACCCCTGCACCGAAAGCACGCACCGCGCCGTGCGAAGCGCACCACGCCTGTGCGAAGCATTCGCCGAAGTGGCGCAGCGCGCTGCCCGGGGCAGCGACACATCGAGTACGCCGAGCCTCGTTGGCAACGGCGGCGCATCGCATTCGGTCGTCGGGCCCCACGCGCCGCATGCATCGCCGCATGAGACGCCGCGCGCGTCGCCACGCGTATCGCCGCATTCGCAAACCCCGTGCAACGCGCGTGCCAGCCGCACGCTGGCATACGGCTTGCCTCGCTCGACGTAACGCGACGCAACGAACGACGGCCATGAACCTGCTTGCCTATCCTTTCTACCAATGGTCTGCCGAATGCCTGCGTCCGGCGCGCGCATGGGCGGCCGCCACGCGGGCGACGATGTCGCTGTGGCCGCCCGCCACGTCGACCCCGACGGGCCGCATGGTCGACGCGCTGTGCGAACTGCTCGAATGCTGCGCGTTCTCGCACCGGCGTCCGGCGTTCGGCATCGCGTCGACCGTCGTCGACGGCGAAGCGGTGCCGATCGTCGAGGAAGCCGCGGCGGCCACGCCGTTCGGCACGCTGCTGCATTTCCGCAAGGCGCGGCCGGTGGCGCGCCAGCCGCGCGTGCTGATCGTCGCGCCAATGTCCGGGCATTTCGCGACGCTGCTGCGCGGCACGGTCAGCACGATGCTGGCCGATCACGACGTGTACATCACCGACTGGCACAACCCGCGCGACATCCCGCTCGCGGCTGGTCGCTTCGGCTTCGACGAATACGTCGGGCACGTGATCGATTTCATTCGCCAGATCGGCCCGGATGCGCACGTGCTCGCGATCTGTCAGCCGACCGTCGCCGCACTCTCGGCGGTCGCGCTGATGGCCGCCGCCGGCGATCCCGCCCAACCCGCGAGCCTGACGTTGATGGCGGGGCCGATCGACTGCCGCGTGAATCCGACGAAGGTCAACGCGCTCGCCACGAGCCGGCCGATCGAATGGTTCGCGCGCAACCTGATCAGCGTGGTGCCGGCCGGCTTCGTCGGGGCGCAGCGCTGCGTGTATCCGGGCTTCGTGCAGGTCGGCGCGTTCATGTCGATGAATCCCGACCGCCATGCGGCGTCGTTTGCCGACCTGTACTACGAGCGCGCGAAAGGCGACCCCGCGAAGGCCGACACGCTGCGCCACTTCTACGACGAATACTTCGCGACGGCCGACCTCACCGCGGAGTTCTACCTGGAGACGGTCGAGAAAGTGTTCCAGCAATACGCGCTCGCGCGCGGCGAGCTGACGGTCGGCGACCGGCTGGTGGAACCGGCCGCGATCCACCGCACCGCGCTGTTGACGATCGAGGGGGAGAAGGACGACATCTGCGCCGTGGGCCAGACGGTAGCCGCGCAGGAGCTGTGTTCGGGATTGCCGCCGTACCTGAAAACGCACCACGTGCAGACGGGCGCGGGCCATTATGGCGTGTTCAACGGCGGCCGCTGGGAAACGCAGATCTATCCGATCGTGCGCGCGACGATCCACGACAACGAGCCGTACGATCGCACCGCCGCCACGGACGGCAGCGCGAGCGGCGCGCACTACGTGACGCTGCGGGCGTTGCTCGACGCGCGCGCGGCCGGTCGCGACGCGACGGCGGCCGCGGCGCCATCCGATCACGTGCACTGAGCCCGCGCGGGATGGCAACGCTCGGTGCGGCACACCGGCGTTGCGCTCGAATCGCCCCGCCCGCACGGCGGGGCGCGGTGCCGGGCAGTGCGCGAGCGGCAACGCTCGCGCGTTCCGCCGGTGTTACGAACAGGCCTTGCCGTGCGACGCGTGGTAGCCCTTCGCCTTCGCATCGGCTTCCGACATGTAGCTGCCGTGCTTCGTCTTGCCGTAGTACTTGTCGGTCGAGCAATGGTAGACCTTCGTGCTGTCGTTGGCCCACACCTTGCCCGCGCCGCCGCCGGGTGCCGCCGCGGCGGTCGTCGCGGGCGCGCTCTTCGCCGGGGCGGCGCCGGATGCGGCGGAAGCGACAGCCGCGCTCGCGGGGGCCGCGGCCGGTGCGCTCGCCGCGGCTGCCGACGCTGCGCCATACCACGTCTTCACGCCCTTGTGGCCGGCGCACGCGCCCTTCTTCGACGCGCCCGAGTAGAACGAGCCGTCCTTGCACAGCCCGGTCGTACCGGCCGGCGCGCTGGCCGGAACCTGTGCGAACGCACCGATCGACACACCCATGCCGGCGACGAGCGCGGCGATCAACATCGTCTTTTTCATAATCCTCTCCTGATTTGCCTGAACGGGAAAAGCGTCCCGACGCTTTGCCGGGAATAACGCGTCGCGGGTCAACGGACCCAGCGGCACACGCGGTGATGGTGGTGATCGAAATGGCACACGCGGTGCGAATGGGCTTCGGCCAGCGCCGGCACGAGGGTGGCACAGGCGACGGCCGTCGCGGTCAGGATCTTCGCGATGCGGGTCATGGACATTCTCCTGGGTAGGCCAGCCGGTGGTCCGGCTGTTACGTCCTTAACGCCGGTCGCCGACGCGCCGTGCACCGCACCTGCATCGAATTGACGATCTTTGACACGGTGTAACGAAACATCACGCGAAGCTGACAAATTGCCGCCTGTCTTTTCGATTTCCTTACGCGGCAAATGCTTCGGATGTCGAATGACCCGGTCGGAACCCGAAGCCCGGACAGGATCCATAAAAAAACCGCCCGAAGGCGGTCTTTCTTGGTCACGCGGATGCCTCGCATCCGATGCGACGGCGGGCTATGCGCCCGCGTCGCCCCACGGCGTCGGCGCAGGCACGTCGCATGGCCCTTCGACGTCGATCGACTTGAAATCGGCCGGCCCGACGATCTCCAGGTACTCCATGTCGGGCGAGTAGTCGAACAGGTAGTGCACGATTCCCGGCGCCTGGTGCACGCAGTCGCCGGCGCTCACCAGCGTCTCGCGGTCGCCGTACATGAAGCGCGCCCAGCCCTTCAGCATCATCACGATGTGGAACTCGGCCTCGTGACGGTGCCAGCCGGTGCCCGCCGCCGGTGCATGATTCGCCCTGACGAGTTGCGCGACGACCTTGCCGTTCGTCGCGGCCGCGATGCCGAGATCGCGATACAGGAAGAAGTCGCGCAGGCCTTCGCCTTGATATGCGGTGTCCTGCGGCTTCACGTGGGAAAACGCGGTAGGGGTCGGCGTGCTCATCGCGGCGCTCCTCGATCGAAAGAGTCGTCCGAAACAAGCATTTAGCGTTCCAGGCTGCGGCGGCCCCCGCTTACTTGAGCCGCCCCGACAGGAACTGCCCGAGCCGCTCGCTCTTCGGGTTCACGAGAATCTCCCGCGGATCGCCCTCTTCCTCGATCTTCCCCTGATGCAGGAAGATCACGTGGTTCGACACGTTGCGCGCGAAACCCATCTCGTGCGTGACGACGACCATCGTGCGGCCTTCCTCGGCGAGCTTCTGCATCACCTTCAGCACTTCGCCGACGAGTTCCGGATCGAGCGCCGAGGTCGGCTCGTCGAACAGCATCACTTCGGGCTCCATCGCGAGCGCACGCGCGATCGCGACACGCTGCTGCTGGCCGCCCGACAGGTGCGACGGATACATGCCTTCGACGCGCGGCGCGAGCCCGACCTTCTCCAGATACTTGCGTGCCCGCGCAACGGCCTCTTCCTTGCCGATCCCCAGCACGGCCATCGGT
>NZ_CAJPGY010000041.1:0-60934 GCF_905339915.1 Burkholderia sp. BCC1985 | reverse complement strand
TCGATGAGGCTTGCGGGGGTCATTGGCGTTCCTCTAACCGTTAGAATGCTTTTATTCGGGAGCGTATTGTCTGCGAAACGAAACGCTTGCCGCAACAGCATGCGGATACATTAGCACGATCGTTCTATTTTATGTGCTAGGGTTATGCTGCGTGGGACAGGGCGCCCGCGGCGGCGAAACGACATCGAAAGGGGATGTGCAATGGGTCGATCGATCAATCTGGAAGGCAAGGTCGCGTTGGTCACGGGCGCATCGAGCGGCCTCGGGCAACGCTTTGCGCAGGTGCTGTCGCAGGCCGGCGCGAAGGTCGTGCTCGCGAGCCGCCGCGTCGAGCGCCTGAAGGAACTGCGCGCGGAGATCGAGGCGGCGGGCGGTGCCGCGCACGTGGTGTCGCTCGACGTCACCGACGTGCAGAGCATCAAGGCGGCCATCGCGCACGCGGAGACGGAAGCCGGCACGATCGACATCCTCGTGAACAATTCGGGCGTCTCGACGATGCAGAAGCTCGTCGACGTCACGCCGTCCGATTTCGAGTTCGTGTTCGACACCAATACGCGCGGCGCGTTTTTCGTCGCGCAGGAAGTCGCGAAGCGGATGATCATGCGCGCGAACGGCAACGGCAAACCGCCTTACCGGATCATCAACATCGCGTCGGTGGCGGGGCTGCGCGTGTTTCCGCAGATCGGCCTGTATGCGATGAGCAAGTCGGCGGTCGTGCAGATGACGCGCGCGATGGCGCTCGAATGGGGCCGCCACGGGATCAACGTCAACGCGATCTGCCCGGGCTATATCGATACCGAAATCAATCATTACCTGTGGGAAACCGAGCAGGGCCAGAAGCTG
Organism: Burkholderia sp. BCC1985; assembly: GCF_905339915.1. NCBI lineage: Bacteria > Pseudomonadati > Pseudomonadota > Betaproteobacteria > Burkholderiales > Burkholderiaceae > Burkholderia > Burkholderia sp. BCC1985. Next base: position 60,091 of record NZ_CAJPGY010000041.1, on the reverse strand, counting down.
CAGTCGATGCTGCCGCGCCGGCGCGTCGGCAAGCCGCAGGATCTCGACGGGCTGTTGTTGCTGCTCGCGGCCGACGAGTCGCAGTTCATCAATGGCTCGATTATCTCCGCCGACGATGGCTTCGGCCTCGCCTGAGTGGATGACATTCAGCAACAAAGAAGACTGCAATGAGCGAATATTCCCCCGTATTTGAAATGTCGATGCCGATCCGCTGGGGCGACATGGATGCGTTCGGCCACGTGAACAACACGGTCTATTTCCGCTACATGGAACAGGCGCGGATCTCGTGGTTCGAGGAACTCGGCATCGCGGGCGGCAACGGCGAGGGGCAGGGGCCCGTGATCGTCACGGCGTCGATGGAGTTCCTGAAGCAACTGCACTATCCGGGCGACGTGATCGCGAAGATGTCGGCCGCGAAGCCGGGCCGCAGCAGCTTCGACACCGGTTTCGAGCTGACGCGCGCGGACGATCCGCAGCACGTCTATGCGCGCGGCAACGCGCGCTGCGTGTGGGTCGACTACGCGCTCGGCAAGTCGGTGCCGCTGCCGCAACTGCTGCGCGATACGATCGAGCGCGCGCTCGCGGCGCAGGTCGGCTGAGCGCGGCGGCGCCGAAGCCGGCGCCCGGTGTGTCGCCATTTCCCGATGATCTCCCGAATCGGCCGCTTCACGCGGCCGATTGCCATTCCGGCGCGCGTTTTACTGGCCGAGCAGGCGCTGCAGCAGCTCCGGCGTATTGTTCGTGCCGTACTTGCGCATCAGCCGCGCCCGATAGATGTCGACCGTGCGCGAACTGATGTCGAGCACGCGCCCGATCTGCTTGCTGGTCTTGCCGGTCGCGAGCTGCGCGGCGATCTCGCGTTCACGCGGCGTCAGCTCGACGGCGACCCGGCGCGTCGCGCTCAAGTCCTCGAAGGTCCAGACGCCCGCCGCGAGCGGCGCGGTGCGGTCGAGCGCGCGGCCCGTCACGTGGCACCAGAACAGCTCGCCGTCGGCCCGTTTCATGATTCTGTCATCGGCGTAGGTGCCGTTCGCGATCATCACGCGCGAGATGCGCTCGCCGATGCGCTGGAATTCGTCCGGCGACGGATACAGCACCTCGTACGACTTGCCGATCAGATCGGCCCGCGCGCAGCGGAAGATCGCCGCGAGCGCGTCGTTGCAGTCCTCGATCACGCGGTCGCGCGACATCACGAGGCCGAGCGGCGCGAGGTGAAAGGCAGTCTGGTAATCGAGAGCGGGCATGGCGCGGGCAAGCGGAGGCAAATGCTTATGTATTTTTGCGTATTGTGCCGTATCGGCGTCACATCGTACCCTTTCAGGCATCTCGCGGCGGTGTGCCGCGATATAAAAACAGCGCGCCTCGACGCAGGTATCGCCGTGCATGCATAGAATGATGCGGCGGGCTTGCGGCCCAGTGGGCGCGTGAACCGGTTTTGCTGGTTTCCATAGAGGAAGGGACATACAGATGAACAAAGTCTATCCAAGCGCGGCCGCCGCGCTGGAAGGGATCGTCCGCGACGGACAGACCTTCGCGGTGGGCGGCTTCGGCCTGTGCGGGATTCCCGAGGCGCTGATCGCGGCGCTGCGCGATTCCGGCGTCAAGGGCATCACCTGCATCAGCAACAACGCAGGCGTCGACGGCTTCGGTCTCGGCCTGTTGCTGGAAACGCGCCAGATCCGGAAGATGATCTCGTCGTACGTCGGCGAGAACAAGGAGTTCGAGCGCCAGTACCTGGCCGGCGAACTCGAGCTCGAATTCACGCCGCAGGGCACGCTCGCCGAGAAGCTGCGCGCGGGCGGCGCCGGCATCCCCGCCTTTTTCACGAACACCGGCTACGGCACCGTGATCGCGGAAGGCAAGGAAACGCGCCAGTTCGGCGATCGCCACTACGTGCTCGAGCCGTCGCTGACGGCCGACGTCGCGCTGGTGAAGGCATGGAAGGCCGACAAGTCCGGCAACCTGATCTATCGCCGCACCGCGCGCAACTTCAACCCGATGTGCGCGATGGCGGGCAAGATCACCGTGGCGGAAGTCGAGGAGATCGTCGAGAACGGCGAACTCGATCCGGACCATGTCCACACGCCGGGGATCTTCGTGCAGCGCATCGTGCTGAACGCGACGCCCGAAAAACGCATCGAACAACGCGTCGTACGCGCGAAAGGAGACTGACATGGCCTGGAATCGTGACCAGATGGCCGCGCGCGCGGCGAAGGAACTGCAGGACGGCTTCTATGTGAACCTCGGCATCGGCCTGCCGACGCTCGTCGCGAACCACGTGCCGGAAGGCGTCGAAGTGTGGCTGCAATCGGAGAACGGGCTGCTCGGCATCGGCCCGTCGCCGACCGAGGACGAGGTCGACGCCGACCTGATCAACGCCGGCAAGCAGACCGTCACGACGCTGCCGGGCTCGTCGATCTTCTCGTCGGCCGATTCGTTCGCGATGATTCGCGGCGGCCACATCAACCTCGCGATCCTCGGCGCGATGCAGGTCAGCAAGAAGGGCGACCTCGCGAACTGGATGATCCCGGGCAAGATGATCAAGGGGATGGGCGGCGCGATGGACCTCGTCGCGGGCGTGAAGCGCGTCGTCGTGCTGATGGAGCACGTCGCGAAGGGCGACCAGCACAAGATCCTCGACGAATGCAACCTGCCGCTGACGGGTGTCGGCGTGGTCGACCTGATCATCACCGATCTCGGCGTGATCGAAGTGACGCCGGCCGGCCTGAAGGTGCTCGAACTCGCCGACGGCGTAAGCGCGGAAGAGATCCAGGCGAAGACGGGCGCGCCGCTCGACGTGAGCGCGGTCGCGTAAGCGCCGGCCTTTCGTCTCGACGCTCGACGCCCCGCGTTCCCCGGTGGAACGCGGGGCGTTTTGTCATGACCGCATACGTCACCCGAATCGCGCTGATCACGCGATCGCGCCGCCGCCGTCGATCAGCACCGTCGAGCCGGTTGCATAAGGCGTTGCCGCCAGATACACGATCGCATTCGCGACGTCCGCCGGCTGGCCCACGCGGCGTGCCGGGAGGCGCTGCGCGGCGCCCGCGTACATCGCGTCGCGCGCATCGGGGGCGAGCTTGTCCCACAGCGGCGTCGCGATCAGGCCCGGTGATACGGTATTCACCCGCACGGGCGACAGCTCGAGCGCAAGGCCGCGGGCGAGCGCCTCGAGTGCCGCGTTGATGGCCCCCTGCAGTACCGACGACGCGTTCGGTCGCACGCTGAGGTAGCCCGACACGAACGTCAGCGAACCGCCGGGTGCGATATCGATCGAGCGTGCGACGCGGTATGCGCCCCAGAACTTGCTGTCCATCGCGGCCTGCGCGTCGGCAAGCGGCAGCGCGCGGATCGGGCCCGTCGCTGTCTTCGCGGCCGAAATCACGACGTGGTCGAACTGGCCGGCGCGCGCGCAGAACGCATCGACGGCCGCCGTATCCGTGATGTCGAGCGCTTCGGTGCGTACTTGCGCGCCCGGCGCGGCATCTGCATCGACCCTGTCCGGGTTGCGCGATGCGATCGTCACGACAGCGCCGAGTCGTGCGAATGCGGTCGCGGCGGCGGCACCGATGCCGGAGCTGCCGCCGACGACGAGTACCTTCTTTCCGTGGAGTGAGTCGTTCATGGTGGTCCTTCCGAGGTGAGGGGGTGAGCAGGTGAGCGCAATCCGGTCAGATCGTTTCGGCTTCGCGCAACGTCGACGGGCTGCGCAGCGCAAAGCGGGCGATGTCGTCCTTGCGCATGAAGGCAACGCCCGGATGCGATCGAGCGTAGTGCAGGAATGCGTCCCAGGCGCGGACCATCTGCGGCGTGCCGCTGATCCGGTCGTGCGCGCTGATCGACATCAATCGCCGCCGCTGGCCGGCTTCCGCGTACAACTGGTCGAAATCGAGCTTGATCTGCTCGAGAAACATCGTCGGCGAGTAATTGCGGCCTTCGATCAGCAGGATGTCGTTGTTGCGCAACGTGTATGGAACGACCACGAAATCGCGGCCGTCGACGGTTTCGATGAAGGGCTCGTCGCGGCTGACGTCGTCGATGTGATACACGTAGCCCAGTTCCTGCAGCAGCGGCAGCGTGTGCGGTCCGCGCCGCAGCCAGTTGCAGTTGTAGCCGATCGGGCGCCGTCCCGTCGCCGCTTCGACCATGTCGCGGGCTTCGGTGAGGAAGCGGCGCTCGTCGTCGCGGCTCATCGCGAATTGCGACCGCCAGGTCGGGCCGTGCGCGGCCGCTTCGTGGCCGCGCGACACGATCTCGCGTGCCAGTTCGGGATGCCGGCGCACGGCTTCCCCGATCATGTGCGACGTGACCTTCACGCCATGCCGGTCCCACAGGTCGAGAAGACGCGGGATCCCTTCACGGTAGCCATATGCGAACCACGTGGCCGACGCGAGGTCGACCGGGACCGACGGTGGAAACTCGACGGACGGGAACGGGCTGTCCGCGCCCTTGGGCGGTTGTCCGCCGGCCTCGAACTGCATCGAGATCGAGATGACGAGTCGCGTGTTGTCCGGCCAGAACCCGCTGGCGTTGGTCCCGGCAGCATCCGATATCGGCGCGGCAGTTGCCGACCGGGAGGCGCCCGCGGCCATCGCGATGCCGGCGGCCGCCCCGGCGCCTGCTTGTGCAAGAAACTTGCGGCGCGCCGGACGCATCGTCGAAGAATCGTAGTCGCTGTCAGTCATCGCCCCCTCCGTCAGCCGACGAGCCCGAGCTGACGCATCAGCGTCAGGTTGTCCTCGATGTGCCAGTTTTCCGCTATCCGGCCTTGGTCGATGCGGTAGATGTCGGTCGCGATGAAGTCGATCGCCTGTCCGCTTCCGGTCGTTCCGTTGAACGTGCCGGTGAAATGGCCGCGAAAGTGCAGGTGCACGACGACACGGTCGCCCGCCACGATCATCTGTTCGATGTCGCAATGCAGGTCCGGGATGGCCGTGCGCATCGTCCTGGACGCCGCGAGTGGCCCCGCTACGCCTTGTTCACGGCCGGCCGGCAACGTCCGGTCGACGAAATCGGCCGCGAGTGCGGCGCGGGCGAGGGTCGCATCACCGGTATCCCAGAACGTGCCGTAGCGACGCGCGGCGAGGATCTGCGCGCGCGCCTGCGTAGCCGGCACGTCGGTCGCGACGGTCAGGCCGTGTGGGTCGAGAAGGTCGGCGGCGCGGGCCGCGACAGGCGACAGCGCGGCGACGCAGGCCGCCGCGGCGATGACGCGGGTGAGCGGGCGCGCGATCGAAGGAAGGATCGACATGGTTTCGGATGTCCTGTGAATGGCGTCGCGGGACGACGCGGAACAGGTATGGTAGGTTTCCGTTCTGAACACAAATACGGTCTAAAAGCGAATGGATTATTCGAAAAAAGGAAAGGCCGAGGCGAAGCGGGTGCCGAGATGCTGATCGACGATCTCCCGGCGCTCGATACCTTCGCGAGAATCGTGTCGGCCGGCAGCCTGTCCGCGGCGGCGCGCGAGCTGGACCTGTCGCTGTCCGTCGTCAGCAAGCGGCTCGCGCATCTCGAGTCGCAGCTCGGCGTGCGTCTGCTGCACCGGACGACGCGACAGCAGACGCTGACCGACGACGGTGCGCAGTTCCATGCGCAGGTGCTGCGCATCCTGGCCGAGGTCGATCGCGCCGAAACGCTGATGAGCGATCGTCGCGGCACGGTCAGCGGCGTGCTGCGCCTGACGGCGCCCGGCGAACTCGGCCGGCTGCGGATCGCGCCGCTCGTCGCCGCGTTTCAGCGGCAACATCCGGAGTTGACCGTGCACCTGATGCTGACCGACGCGATCGTCGATCTGCTCGCGCAGGACATCGACGTTGCCGTGCGGATCGGCAGCCTCGCCGATTCGACGATGATCGCGCGCGAGCTGGCGCCGAATCATCGCGTGCTGTGCGCGTCGTCGAGCTATCTCGCCGTGCACGGGCTGCCGGCCCATCCGGCCGAGCTTCGCATGCACCGATGCATCGTGATGGGCGACCAGCCGCGTGCGGAGTGGCGGTTCGACGGTGTACAGGGCGCGGTTGCGGTCGAAGTGACGGCCGCGCTGCTGACGAACGACGGCGGTGCGGCTCGTACGTTGGCGCTGGAGGGCGCGGGCATCGCGCTGAAGTCGATCTGGGACGTCGGTGCCGACCTCGACGCGGGCCGGCTCGTCCGCGTGCTGCCGGCATTCGCCGCACCCGCGGCACCGCTTCATGCGGTCTATCCCGGCGGGCGTCACGTGCCGTTGCGCGTGCGGGCATTCGTCGACTTCCTGCGCGAGCAGTTGCGCGCCTCGTGGCGCCGCGGCGCGTGAGCCGGTGCGAACGATGCGCCGGATGACCGCAGGCGCGTGACGCCCCGCCGTTAAGAAGCGGTTTACAATCGTTTGCATCGGGCGGTGCAAGCGTTGCCCGCCGCACCGTCCACGTTCGACAGGATGCCAACGATGCCAACAACCTCAGCGAATCCTCCGGTTCCCCGTCAGCGACGCGTGCAGTGTGCGAGCGCCGCAGGCCTTCACCACGTCGCCTATACCGAATGGGGCGACCCCGCCAATCCGCGCGTGCTGGTCTGCGTGCACGGCCTGACCCGTTCGGGGCGCGACTTCGACCGGCTCGCCGCTGCGCTGTCCGATACGTATCGCGTCGTCTGCCCCGACGTCGTCGGGCGCGGGCGCTCCGACTGGCTCGCCGATCCGCGGCTTTATGCGATTCCGCAATACGTGGCCGACATGGTGACGCTGATCGCGCGGCTCGACGTCGAGTCGGTCGACTGGTTCGGCACGTCGATGGGCGGGCTGATCGGCATGGCGCTCGCGGGGCTGCCCGGTTCGCCGCTGCGCCGGATGATCGTCAACGACGTCGGCCCGCGCATCGAGCCCGATTCGCTGACGCGCATCGGCGAATACCTCGGCGTGCAGCCGCGCTTCGCGACGGAGCAGGAGGGCATCGACTATCTGACGTCGCTGTCGCTGCCGTTCGGCGCATTGAGCGGCGACGAGTGGCGCGAGATCAACGGGCCGTTGCTGCGCGAGCTGCCCGACGGTGGCTGGACGATGCGCTACGATCCGCGCATCGCGGAGCCGTTCAAGGCGACGACGCCCGAACTGGCCGCGCTCGGCGAGGCCGCGCTGTGGCGCGCGATCGAGACCACCGACGCGTCGCTGCTGGTCGTGCGCGGCGAGCATTCCGACCTGCTGTCGCGCGATACGGCGGCCGAGATGGTGCGGCGCGGCCGGCACGTGACGCAAGCCGAGATCCAGGACGCGGGCCATGCGCCGGCGTTCATCAGCGCCGACCAGATTGCGCTCGCCCGCCGGTTTTTCGTCGAAGGCGGCGCATAAACGCGTCATAATATGCGGTTCGGCGGCACGCGGGCCGTGTCGTCGCCGATACTTTACCCACTCACACGACCGGAACATTCCATGGCAGTCATTCGTCACCACGTCGGGGCCCGTCTCTCCGAAACCGCGATCCACAACGGTACCGTGTATCTGGCCGGCCAGATTGCCGAAGACACCACCCAGGACATCAAGGGCCAGACGCGCGAAGTGCTCGGCCACATCGACCGCCTGCTCGCCGAAGCGAACAGCGACAAGGCGCATCTGCTGTCGGTGCAGATCTACATTTCGGATCTCGCGAACTTCGAAGGCATGAATGCGGAGTGGGACGCGTGGGTCGCGCCCGGCAATACGCCGCCGCGCGCGACCGTCGAGGCGAAGCTCGCGGATCCGGCGCTGCTCGTCGAGATCGTCGTCGTCGCCGCGCAGCGGAGCTGAGCGAAGCATCACGATGACCGCAATACGCCAGGCCGTGCAATGACCGAGTCCGTTTCCGCTTCTTCCGTCGCGGCACCGTCGTTCGACGACGTGCTCGCGTTCGTGCGCGAGCGGGCCGGCGACGCGCGCCTGTCGACGGGCGAGTTGCTCGCCGATCATTCGGCGGGCACGGCGTCGATCATGCGCACGCTGAACGTCGACCCGCACGCGATGCAGGCGGCTGCGCTGTTCGTGCTGACGCCGCACCTGAACGACCCGGAGCGGGAGTTGACCGAACGCTTCGGCGAAGAGGTTGCGCGGCTTGTATCCGACGTGCGCAAGCTGCTGCGGCTCGGCACCGTGAGCCTGCGCGCCGCGCAGAACGCGATGCCCGACGCCGGGCGCGACGCCGCGGAAGAGCGGCGCACGCAGATCGAGGCGCTGCGCAAGATGCTGCTCGCGTTCGCGCAGGACATCCGCGTGGTGCTGATCCGGCTGGCGTCGCGGCTGCAGTCGCTGCGCTACTACGCGGCGGCGAAGATCGACCCGCCGCCCGACGTCGCGCGCGAGACGCTCGAGATCTATGCGCCGCTCGCGAACCGTCTCGGTATCTGGCAACTGAAGTGGGAGCTCGAGGACCTCGCGTTCCGCTTCGAGGATCCGGTCACCTACAAGCGCATCGCCAAGCTGCTCGACGAAAAGCGCATCGAACGCGAGGCGTACGTCGCGCAGGCGATCGAGCGGCTGCAGCACGAACTGGCGGAAGCGCACATCCCGGCCGACGTGAGCGGTCGGCCGAAGCACATCTACAGCATCTGGCGCAAGATGCGCGGCAAGGAGCTCGACTTCTCCGAGCTGTACGACGTGCGCGCATTTCGCGTGATCGTGCCGGACATCAAGGATTGCTACGCGGTGCTCGGTATCGTGCATCACCTGTGGCAGCCGGTGCCGAAGGAATTCGACGACTACATCTCGCGTCCCAAGCCGAACGGCTACAAGTCGCTGCATACGGTCGTGATCGGCGACGACGGCCGCGCGTTCGAAGTGCAGATCCGCACTCAGGAAATGCACCGCTTCGCGGAGTACGGCGTCGCCGCGCACTGGCGCTACAAGGAAGCGGGCGCGCGCGGCTATGGCGGCCAGTTCTCGGCGAGCGACAAGTACGACGAGAAGATCGCGTGGCTGCGCCAGCTGCTCGCATGGAAGGACGACGTCGAGGACGGCACCGAAGTCTCGGGCGACAAGGCGTGGGCGCAGCTGCGCGAGACGTCGCTCGACGACGACCATATCTACGTGCTGACGCCGCAGGCGCGCGTGATCGCGCTGCCGCAGGGCGCGACGCCGGTCGATTTCGCGTATCACCTGCACAGCGAGCTCGGCCATCGCTGCCGCGGCGCGCGCGTCGACGGCGTGATGGTGCCGCTGAACACGTCGCTCGCGAACGGCCAGACGGTCGAGATCGTCGCGGTGAAGGAGGGCGGGCCGTCGCGCGACTGGCTGAACCTGCAGCTCGGCTACCTGAAGAGCCCGCGCGCGCGACAGAAGGTGCGTGCGTGGTTCAATTCGATCGAGCAGGAAGAGAACATCGCGCACGGTCGCGCGCTCGTCGAAAAGACGCTGCAGCGCGAAGGCAAGACGTCGGTCAACCTCGACAATCTGGCCGCGAAGCTCGGCTTCAAGTCGCCCGATGAGTTGTTCTCTGTCGTCGGCAAGGAGGAATTCAGCCTGCGCAACGTCGAGCACGCGCTGTCCGATGCGCCGCCGCCCGACCATGCGCCCGAGGCGCCCGCCGATTTCGAGAAGCGCAGCAGCGGGGCGAGCGTCGCGCACGGCGCGTCGACCGGCGTGCTGGTGGTCGGTGTCGATGCGTTGCTGACGCAGCTTGCGCGCTGCTGCCGTCCGGCGCCGCCCGACCCGATCAGTGGTTTCGTGACGCGCGGCAAGGGGATGTCGATCCACCGCAGCGACTGCCCGACGTTCCGGCGGATGGCCGAGCGGGCGCCGGAGCGCGTACTGCAGACGACCTGGTCGGCCGACGTGCTGGGCGGCCGTGGCGTGTCCGTCTATCCGGTCGACCTGATGATCGAGGCGAGCGACAGGCAAGGCCTGCTGCGCGATATCTCCGAAGTGTTCGCGCGCGAGAAGATGAACGTGGTGGGCGTGAAGACGCAGAGCCGCCGCAATGCGGCATTCATGCAGTTCACGGTCGAGGTTTCGAATTCCGCGCAGGTGCAGCGGGCGTGCACGCTGCTCGGCGAAGTGCCGGGCGTCGTGCGGGCGGGGCGCAAGGCTTGATGTCCCTGTAATGGGGTTGGATCCTGATCATTTTGCTGCGGCCGCATAAAAACGCTTGCCAAGTCTGCGTTAGCTCCATATAATCTTAGCTTCTCTAGGCTCGTAGCTCAGCTGGTTAGAGCACCACCTTGACATGGTGGGGGTCGTTGGTTCGAGTCCAATCGAGCCTACCAACGAATTGAGAATGCCCGGTTTTTTCGGGTGTTCGATGCAGTAAATAACTCAACGCGAACAAGGCGAATACGGTTATGACACCGCGAACGTTGACCGAAACCTTTTCGGAGCGACGCTAGTCGAGGAACGTTTTCGCCCTTTCAGTTTGAGTGAAGTATCGAATGCGGCCCCTCGAAAGCGGGGCCGCATTTTTTTTGTCGCGAAATTTTCGCGCGTGACTTTGATATCGCGTGCTTGGTTTGCCGCCCACTGTCGGCATCACGGAGATTGCTATGGTTTCGATACGCTTGCCTGACGGCTCAGTTCGACAATACGAGCATCCGGTGACAGTTGCCGAGGTTGCGGCCTCGATCGGTCCCGGCCTTGCGAAGGCTGCGCTTGGTGGCAAGCTCGATGGCGAGCTGGTCGATACGTCCACGGTCATCGATCGCGACGCATCGCTCGCGATCGTCACGGACAAGGATGCCGACGGTCTCGACATCATTCGTCACTCGACCGCGCACTTGCTCGCCTATGCGGTGAAGGATCTGTATCCGGATGCGCAGGTGACGATCGGTCCGGTGATCGACAACGGCTTCTATTACGACTTCTCGTACAACCGCCCGTTTACGCCTGAAGATCTGGAAAAGATCGAAAAGCGCATGCAGGAACTCGCGAAGAAGGACGAGCCGGTGACGCGCCGCGTCGTGTCGCGCGACGAGGCGGCCGGCTATTTCCGCAGCCTCGGCGAGAAGTACAAGGCCGAGATCATCGAATCGATTCCGCAAAGCGACGAAATCAAGCTGTACTCGCACGGCGGCTTCACCGACCTCTGCCGCGGCCCGCACGTGCCGTCGACCGGCAAGCTGAAGGTCTTCAAGCTGATGAAGGTCGCGGGCGCGTACTGGCGCGGCGACTCGAAGAACGAGCAGCTGCAGCGCATCTACGGGACGGCCTGGACGAAGAAGGAAGACCAGGATCAATACCTGCACATGCTCGAGGAAGCGGAAAAGCGCGACCACCGCAAGCTCGGCAAGCAGCTCGACCTGTTCCACATGCAGGAAGAGTCGCCGGGCATGGTGTTCTGGCATCCGAAGGGCTGGGCGCTGTGGCAGCAGGTCGAGCAGTACATGCGCCGCCGCGTGAACGAGGCCGGCTACCTCGAGATCAAGACGCCGATGATCATGGACCGCTCGCTGTGGGAAGCGTCGGGCCACTGGCAGAACTACCGCGAGAACATGTTCACGACGGAGTCGGAGAAGCGCGACTACGCGATCAAGCCGATGAACTGTCCGGGGCACGTCCAGGTGTTCAAGCACGGCCTGCGCTCGTACCGCGACCTGCCGCTGCGCTACGCGGAATTCGGCTCGTGCCATCGCAACGAGGCGTCGGGTGCGTTGCATGGCCTGATGCGCGTGCGCGGCTTCGTGCAGGACGATGCGCACATCTTCTGTACGGAAGACCAGATCATTGCCGAGTCGATCGCGTTCAACAAGCTCGCGATGAGCGTGTACGGCGATTTCGGCTTCGAGCACATCGACATCAAGCTGTCGCTGCGTCCCGAGCAGCGCATGGGTTCCGATGAAACGTGGGACCGTGCCGAGCAGGGGCTGCGCGAAGCGCTGACGGCCTGCGGCCTGTCGTGGGAAGAGCTGCCGGGCGAGGGTGCGTTCTATGGCCCGAAGATCGAGTACCACATCAAGGATGCGCTCGGCCGTTCGTGGCAGTGCGGCACGCTGCAGCTCGACATGATGCTGCCGGAGCGCCTCGGCGCCGAGTACGTTGCGGAAGACAACAGCCGCCGCCGGCCGGTGATGCTGCACCGCGCGATCGTCGGTTCGATGGAGCGATTCCTCGGCATTTTGATCGAGCACCACGCCGGTGCAATGCCGGTCTGGCTCGCGCCGTACCAGGCAATTGTGCTCAATATCGCCGAAAGTCAGGCCGAATATGCACAATCTCTGACCCAAACGTTGCAAAAACAAGGGGTTAGAGTGGCGGCCGATTTGCGCAACGAGAAGATTAGCTATAAAATACGCGAGCACACGCTGGAAAAGGTGCCTTATCTCCTCGTCGTGGGCGATAAGGAGCGTGATGCGCAAACGGTAGCCGTGCGTGCCCGTGGCGGCGTCGATCTTGGCGTTATGCCGATCGAAGCCTTCGTTGAGCGTCTGCAGGAAGACCTGCGCTCGTTCAAGTAACCGCCCTGGCAGCGCGGCTCGTTTTTTTAATTTTTAGAGGAAACGTAACATCGCTACTGATAAGTCGTCGCACCGCATCAACGGTGAAATCACTGCGCCGGAAGTGCGTCTGGTCGGGATCGAGAACGAACCGCTCGGTATCGTAAAACTCGCTGATGCTTTCCGTAAATCGGAAGAACTGGATGTTGACCTGGTGGAAATCGCGCCGCAAGCGGTTCCGCCGGTTTGCCGTCTGATGGATTACGGCAAGTTCAAGTACCAGGAATCGAAGAAGCAGCACGAAGCGAAGCTGAAGCAAAAGGTCATCCAGGTGAAGGAAGTCAAATTCCGCCCGGGTACCGATGACGGTGACTACAACGTCAAGCTTCGCAATCTCGTGCGCTTCCTCGAAGAGGGCGACAAGACGAAGATCACGTTGCGTTTCCGCGGCCGCGAAATGGCTCACCAGGAGATCGGCATGCGGATGCTTGAGCGTCTGCGCACGGATCTCGAGGAAGTCGGCCAGGTCGAGCAGATGCCGAAGATGGAAGGGCGCCAGATGATCATGGTGCTCTCGCCGAAGAAAAAGAAGTAACGGGCTCGCGCGCCACGCGCGCAGGTTCGAAAGTGGTTCGGTGCGTGGCCCGGTCAGGGCGGCGCACCAACAATGACGGCGGCTGCGCAAGCGGTTCGCCGTACACAAGTGGACTGGGTTTCGAAGGGCGGGTCAAGGGCGCAAGCCAACCGCACACCCATCGCCATCAAATAAACTGGAGTTGTTCGTCATGCCTAAGATGAAGACCAAGAAGAGTGCTGCAAAGCGCTTCGTGGTGCGTCCGGGCGGTACCGTCAAGCGCGGTCAAGCCTTCAAGCGTCACATCCTGACCAAGAAAACCACGAAGAACAAGCGTCACCTGCGCGGCGCAACGGCAGTTCATGATTCCGATCTGAACTCCGTCCGCGCGATGCTGCCGTTCGCGTAACCCCTCAACTGATACTCTAAGGAGAGAAACATGCCTCGAGTCAAACGTGGGGTAACCGCACGGGCCCGCCACAAGAAGATCATCAACCTGGCCAAGGGTTATCGCGGCCGTCGCAATAACGTCTACCGCATCGCCAAGCAGGCGGTGATGCGCGCTGGTCAGTACGCGTACCGCGATCGCCGCAACAAGAAGCGTGTGTTCCGCGCACTGTGGATCACGCGTATCAACGCGGCAGTTCGCCAGCACGACATGACCTACAGCGTGTTCATCAACGGCCTGAAGAAGGCGTCGATCGAACTCGACCGTAAGGTCCTGGCCGACATGGCGGTGTTCGACAAGGCTGCTTTTGCTGCGATCGTCAAGCAGGTGAAAGCCGCCGTTGCAGCCTAATTGCGAAATTAGCACTGCGTGGTTAGTTGCAGCGACGTTCCGGTAGTCTCGGCCGCTGCAGCGAAAACGGGGCTCTTCCGAGCCCCTTTTTTGTTTGGTGGAGCAGTTTCGCTCGCCAAGACCGAATGACGTTGGAAATGATGGGATCTATGGATCTGGACCAGATTGTCGCCGACGCGCAGCAGTCCTTCGAACAGGCTGCCGACATCACCACGCTCGAAAACGAGAAAGCACGCTTTCTCGGCAAGTCGGGTGCGCTGACCGAGTTGCTCAAGGGCCTCGGCAAGCTCGATCCCGAAGCACGCAAGACCGAAGGCGCACGCATCAACGTCGCGAAGCAGCAGGTTGAAGCCGCGCTGACCGCACGCCGCCAGGCGCTCGCCGACGCGCTGTTGAACCAGCGCCTCGCCGCCGAGGCGATCGACGTGACGCTGCCGGGCCGCGGCGCCGGCGCAGGCAGCCTGCACCCCGTGATGCGCACGTGGGAGCGCGTCGAACAGATTTTCCGCTCGATCGGCTTCGACGTGGCCGACGGTCCCGAAATCGAGACCGACTGGTACAACTTCACGTCGCTGAACAGCCCGGAGAACCATCCGGCGCGTTCGATGCAGGACACCTTCTACGTCGAAGGCAAGGATGCCGACGGCCGCCAGCTGCTGCTGCGCACGCACACGAGCCCGATGCAGGTGCGTTACGCGCGCATGAACCGCCCGCCGATCAAGGTGATCGCGCCGGGCCGCACGTATCGCGTCGACAGCGATGCGACCCACTCGCCGATGTTCAATCAGGTCGAGGGGCTGTGGATCGACGAGAACATCAGCTTCGCCGACCTCAAGGGCGTCTATACCGACTTCCTGAAGAAATTCTTCGAGCGCGACGACATCCTCGTGCGCTTCCGTCCGTCGTATTTCCCGTTCACGGAACCGTCGGCCGAGATCGACATGATGTTCGAGCACGGCAAGAACGCCGGCAAATGGCTCGAGATCTCGGGCTCGGGGCAGGTGCATCCGACCGTGATCCGCAACATGGGCCTCGATCCCGAGCGCTACATCGGCTTCGCGTTCGGCAGCGGCCTCGAGCGCCTGACGATGCTGCGCTACGGCGTGCAGGATCTCCGGCTGTTCTTCGAGAACGACCTGCGTTTCCTGCGCCAGTTCGCATAACGCACGCGCCGCGCCGACATGTGCCCGCGCATGCCCCGCCGGACGTTTCCGACGGGGGCCGGGCGCCGATCTAACCTGTTTCGAACGTAGACATCCATGCAATTCCCTGAATCCTGGTTGAGAACCTTTGTCGACCCGCAGCTGACGACCGACGAACTGTCGCACGCGCTGACGATGGCGGGGCTCGAAGTCGAATCGCTGAGCAAGGCTGCGCCGCCGACGTCGAAGATCGTCGTCGGCCGCGTGCTCGAAGTCGTCAAGCATCCGGATGCGGACAAGCTCAATGTCTGCCAGGTCGACGCCGGCACCGGCGCGACGCTGAATATCGTGTGCGGCGCACCGAACGTGGCGCCTGGCATCAAGGTGCCGGTCGCGCTGGTCGGCGCGGAACTGCCGCCGGCGGAAGAGGGCGGCAAGCCGTTCGCGATCAAGCTGTCGAAGCTGCGCGGCGTGGAGAGCCAGGGGATGCTGTGCTCGGCGCGCGAGCTGAAGCTGTCCGAGGACCACAGCGGCCTGCTGATCCTGCCGGAAGACACGCCGGTCGGCCAGGACATCCGCGATACGCTCAATCTCGACGACACGATCTTCGAAATCAAGCTGACGCCGAACAAGGCCGATTGCCTGTCGGTGTTCGGCATCGCGCGCGAGACGGCCGCGATCACCGGCGCGCCGCTGACGCCGGTCGATATCCGTCCGGTGCGCATAGAGCTCGACGAAACGCTGCCCGTGCGCATCGCTGCGCCCGATCTGTGCGGCCGCTTCTCGGGTCGCGTGATCCGCGGCGTGAACGCGCATGCGAAGACGCCGCAATGGATGGTCGAGCGCCTCGAGCGTTCGGGCCAGCGCAGCGTGTCGGCGCTCGTCGACATCTCGAACTACGTGATGTTCGAGCTCGGCCGTCCGTCGCACGTGTTCGATCTGGACAAGATCCACGGCGGCATCGAAGTGCGCTGGGGCAAGCGCGGCGAGTCGCTGAAGCTGCTGAACGGCAACACGGTCGAACTCGACGAAACGGTCGGCGTGATTGCGGACGACCGTCAGGTCGAAAGCCTCGCGGGCATCATGGGCGGCGACAGCACGGCCGTCACGCTCGATACGACCAACATCTACCTGGAAGCCGCGTTCTGGTGGCCGGACAGCATCCGTGGCCGCGCGCGCAAGTACAACTTCTCGACCGATGCGGCCCATCGGTTCGAGCGTGGCGTCGACTACGCGACGACCGTCGAACACGTCGAGCGCATCACGCAGCTGATTCTCGAGATCTGCGGCGGCAAGGCCGGCCCGGTCGACGACCAGGCGGTGAACCTGCCGCAGCGCGCGCCGGTGAAGATGCGCGTATCGCGCGCGAACCGCATCATCGGCGTGAAGATCGATGCCGACGAGATCGCGAACATCTTCACGCGCCTGCGCCTGCCGTTCGAGCGTGACGACGACGCGTTCCTGGTCACGCCGCCGTCGCACCGCTTCGACATCGAGATCGAGGAAGACCTGATCGAGGAAGTGGCGCGCATTTACGGTTTCGAGAAGATTCCCGCGCGTCCGCCGGTCGCGACGAGCGAGATGCGCGCGACCAACGAGACGCGGCGCTCGATCCACGACATCCGTCACGCGCTCGCGGCGCGCGACTATGCGGAAACGGTCAACTTCAGCTTCGTCGATGCGGAGTGGGAGCACGACTTCGCCGGCAACGACAATCCGATCCGCCTGCTGAACCCGATCGCGAGCCAGCTGTCGGTGATGCGCACGACGCTGTTCGGCAGCCTGATCTCCGTGCTGCGCCACAACCTGAACCGTCGCGCGGATCGCGTGCGCGTGTTCGAGACGGGCCGTGTGTTCCTCACCGATCCGTCGGTGAAGGCCGGCGAGCTGACCGTCGAAGGCTACACGCAACCGAAGCGTGTCGGCGCGCTCGCGTACGGCCCGGCAGTCGACGAGCAGTGGGGCGTCGCGACCCGCGCGGTTGATTTCTTCGACGTGAAGGGCGATCTCGAGGCGCTGCTCGCGCCGGCCGCCGCGCGTTTCGTGAAGGCCGGGCATCCGGCCCTTCATCCGGGCCGCAGTGCGCGCATCGAAGTCGATGGCCGCGCGGTCGGCTGGATCGGCGAGCTGCATCCGCGCCTGATGCAGAAGTACGAGCTGCCGCACGCGCCGGTGATGTTCGAAATCGACGCGGATGCGCTGATCGCGCGTGCACTGCCGGCGCCGACCGACGTGTCGAAATTCCCGCCGGTACGGCGCGATATCGCCGTTGTCGTCGATCAGGCGGTCGAGGTTCAGGCACTTTTCGACGAAATGAAGAAGGCGCTGGCCGAAGACGCCTGCCGATTCGTTCAGAAGGTTGTACTCTTCGACGAATTTCGTGCAAAATCAAATACTTCCGGTGGTCTTGCCGCGCACGAGAAGAGCCTTGCCTTCCGCGTGACGCTGCAGGATGCGGCTGGCACGCTACAGGACGAGGTCGTCGATCAGGCGATCCAGACGCTGGTCGAGCGGATGGCTCGTGCGGGTGCCCGCCTGCGCGGCTAAGGAGAGGGGCCGCCCGTTCGCGGGTGGCGCTTCCCCATCGTAAGTTTTGGTTTAACGCGCTGTATGGCAGATATGAACGACATGACCTCGAGTGAATTCGAAGCCCTCCTGACGGCGCAACGCAGCGCCATGAACCGCGACGCTTCGGCGCCGGCGTCCACCGAGACGCCGACGCTGACGAAAGCGGAGCTGGCGGAGCTGCTGTTCGACAGCGTCGGGCTGAACAAGCGTGAAGCGAAGGACATGGTCGAGGCGTTTTTTGAAGTGATCCGCGACGCGCTCGAAAACGGCGAAAGCGTCAAGCTGTCGGGGTTCGGCAACTTCCAGCTGCGCGACAAGCCGCAGCGTCCGGGCCGCAACCCGAAGACGGGCGAGGCGATTCCGATCGCGGCCCGCCGGGTGGTAACCTTCCACGCGAGCCAGAAGCTGAAGGCGCTGGTCGAAAACGGCGCGGAGTAACGCCCGCGCGCCGAAGTCTCCGCGCGGCCGCCGCGCATTCTTTACCGACGGTTAACCGACGATGACCACTACGGTTGAGAAAGTCGTCTTGCCTCCGATTCCCGCGAAGCGCTATTTCACGATCGGTGAAGTCAGCGAACTGTGCGGGGTCAAGCCGCACGTGCTGCGTTATTGGGAACAGGAATTCACGCAGTTGCGGCCGGTGAAGCGGCGTGGCAATCGCCGATACTATCAGCACCACGAAGTGCTGCTGATCCGGCGGATTCGCGAGTTGCTGTACGAACAGGGATTCACGATCAACGGCGCGCGCAACCGGCTCGATTCGCCGGGCGGCGAGCGCGCTGCCGCGGCGCCGGCCGAGCCCGATGTGCCGGCCGGCGACGTGCGAGTATCGGGCAAGCCGGGTGCAACGGTCGACGTGGTCGCGTTGCGGCAGGCGCTCCTCGACGTGATCGACGGACTCAAACACGACTGAGCGCAACGCTCGAATCAACAAAAAACCCGGTCGGCGATGCGCCGCCGGGTTTTTTCTTGCACGCGGGCTCGTGCTCGGCGGGTCAGCGCGATGCGAGCGGGTTCGGCTTGCCCATGTCGACGACCAGCGTGCCGTCCGGCAGCATCCGCACCGAGCCCTGCGCGACCTGGCTGCGGTAGCCATACAGGTCGAAACGCATCGGGCCGGCCTCGGCCGAGTTCCGGATCAGCGCGCGCACGTTCAGTTCGAGCACGTTGAACATCTTCATGTCGCCGCCTTCCATCCACATGTAGCTCGGCGCGTCGATCTGCGGCCGCTTCGTCGCGGGCGCGTCGGCGGCACGCCGGAACGTGAGGCGCAGCCCGTCGCGTTCGACCGTCGCCTGGCCGAGCTTGCCGTTCAGCACCGGCGGCGGAAACACGGTGTACTGGTCGAGCACGAGCGTGTCGCCGCGCAGCTCCGCGCCGCGGCGCTGCAGCGGCGTCAGCGACGCGAGCTCGATGCCGAGCGAGCGCAGCAGCTTCGCCTGCGGGATGCCGAGCACCGATACCTGCGCCGGCTTGAACGCGAGGTGCCGGTCGTCGAGCACCGACAGCGTGCCCTTCATGTCGGTCGGCAGCCACACGCCGGGCACGTGATTCCAGAGCTTGATGCCGCCCTGGACGCGCAATTCCTGGCCATCCGCGCTCAACTGCAGGTCGTTCAGCGAGCGCGGCGAGTAGTCGAGCAGGTAGTTGTTGAAGAGCGCCGACATCGCCTTCCACGATTCGACCACCGTCCCGCCGAGAATGCGGATGTCGTACTGGTTCGGATCGTCGAGATCGACCGGTTCGCCCGGGCGTTTCGCGATCAGCTGGACGTCGAGGTCCTCGACATGGAAGCCGATGTCGCCGGACAGGTTGAAGTCGACGTTGTGCAGGTGGATCGTCGGGTTGCGGTTCGACACGTGCCGTTCGTTGAACGGGGTGTTCGACGAGCGCCGCATCGCGACTTTCTGCATGCCGGGTTGCGGCGCGCTGGCCGCGAGTGCAAACGCTTCCCAGTGCTGGCGCGAGTCGCGCAACGCATTCTGCTGCGCGGCGAGGAAGCTGTCGTTCAGGCGAGCGGCCGCATTGCCGAGCGCGGCGCCGCTCGCGGGGCCCGCGTACGACGGCATCCGGATCGCCATCGCGCCGCTTTCGTCGAAATTGAAATAGCCGGCCGAAACCTGGTCGCGATAGTGATACAGGTCGAACACGAAGTGCTGGTCGCGCTTCGTCGGATCGACCGGGCCGATCAGGATGTCGGCGTTCATCGGCATCGAGCGCATGAATTTCACGTCGCCGCCGCGGATGTACATCGCCTGTTGCGGCGCGTTCGCGGGGAGCGCGAAGCCGGCATGCGAGCCGTCGTCGAGCGTCAGGTCGAGGCCGGCCGGTGTTACGCGCAGCGCGGCGATCCGGATCTTCAGCCGAGGCGGCGGCATCAGCTTGTCGACCGACATCACGAGGTCGTCGCCGGCGAGCCGCGCGATCGGTGTTTCCACCTTCAGCAGATCGGCCATCTTCACGTTGGCCGCGCGCATGACCGGCTGCGCGTTGATGCCCGACACGCGCACGCCGGTCGGGTGGAATACGAGCTGGCTGCCGTCGCGGATCGCGAGCGTGCCGGTCAGCGAGAACGGCACCCAGCCGTCGCGCTGCATCTCGCCTTGAAGATGGATCACGCCGTCGCCGGCCGATACGGCGAGCTTGCGCAGCGGCGCGTTGCGGTAACCGAAGATGTAAGTGTCGAAGAGCGCGGTCAGCTTTGCGTTGTCGAGCGTGACCGCGCCTTCGTGTACGTCGATCTCGAAGCTCGTCGGGTCGTCGAACACGATGGGGGCGCCGGCCTGCGTCGGCACGAGTGTCGCGGACAGTTGATGGATGAAGAAGCCGAGGTTGTTGACGATGCGGAAATCGACGTCGCGCAGGAACGTCATCGCGCCGTTCTGGCCCGAGTCGCGCAGCGTGAACGGGCGCGGCTGCGTGAGGTTGATCGACGCGAGCGACGGCACCGTGCGGGCGATCTGCTGTTCGTGAGCGAGGCGTTCGGCTTTGGCGCGCTCGATCTTCGTCGATGCGACCGACGCGTTGCCGTCGCGCTGCGCGGCCGGTTCCGCGCAGCCGGTGCAGAGCAGCGCGAGCGCGAGCGCACCGCAGCCGAATGCGCGAGCGGTGCCGTGTGAAACCGGGGCGGCCGCGCGTCGCAGGCCGGCCATCCAGTCGAAACTTGCCAAGGGCGTGCGATGGCCGCGCCGGACCGAATTCCGCATCGTCTGTCTCCATGTCTTGTCGTGACCGGCGAGGGCGCGCGATCGATGCGCGGCGCAGTCGTCGATGCCGTGCAGTGTGGCATAGCGCGCTAGAGCGGCGTTACCAAACAGCGGGCGTGCGGGCAACACCGGTCGGCGCACGACAGGGCAAAGGATTCGCGGCGTCGGGGCGGCAATATCAAACGGTCGTTTGGTTTTGCGGTCGAGAGGCGGGCGGCGCGCATTGCGCCGGATCGGCAAACCCGGCGGCGTGGGTTGACGCCGGGTTTCGTGCCGGATGAAGGCCGTGTCCGGTCCGGGCGCGGCGGCAGTGCGATGACAGCCGCGCTGTCGCCAGCGCCGCCTGCATGGTCGGTCAGACCAGCATGCGCTGCCGGATCGCATTCTGCGTCGACGCGTCGAGCTGCAGGCCGTTCTCGATGTATGACGTCATCGAGCCATACGACGCGACGACCTGATCGAACGCCGCCTGCAGATAGGCGGCTTGCGCGCCTTGCAGCGCGGCCATCATGTCGGCCGCATCCTGCCCGCCGCGCTTCTGCGCCTGCGCGACATAGGCGGCGATTTCCGACGCGCTGTAGACGTTGGTCAGCAGATAGTCGGCGAGAATCGTCTGCGGGCGGACACCGAGGATCGTGTGCAGGATGGCCGTCGCCCAGCCGGTGCGATCCTTGCCGGCCGTGCAGTGGCAGACCAGATTGCCGCCGGACGAGGCGAAGCCGGCAAACAACGCGTGGTAGCTCGTGCGTGCGGTTTCCGACGTCACGAACGCCCGATACATGCTCATCATGAAGGCCGTGGCCGTCGCGCCGCTGGTCGGCAGCGGGCCGAGATTGGCGGCGCCGAGCACGTTGAGGTTCTGCCAAATGGCGCCCGCCAACGGAACATCCGGCTGCGCTTGGATCTCGGAGGTCGTGCGCAGGTCGCACACCTGCGTGATGCCGAGCGTATCGACCGTTGCGACGTCGGCCGCGGACAACGTGAGCGCGGACGACCGGTAGATCACGCCTTTTTTCATCGCTGCGCCGCTCGGGGTGGCATAGCCCGTTCCGTCCGGTCCTGCGGTATCGCGAAAATTCGCTACCGAGGCGAGCCTGGGCGTCGTGACGGGGGCGATCGCGATCGAATCGCCGCCGCACGCGGACAGAAACGACGCGCTTCCCAGCGCGATGCCGAACGTGCCGGCGCCCAGCCGGAGAAAGTGTCGTCGGGAAATTTCGTTTTTCTGATGCATTCACTGACCTTTGTCGGAGACTGTCACGGGAAGTTGCGACCGCCGTTGCGATCGAAGTCGCTGCCAGCCCGGCGCGCCGCGCGGCAACGCGCAGATCTGCGATCTCGATCGGCCTGCAGTCGGACGATGCGCCGGGCGCGTCGATCTCGCGCCGGGTAAGCGCACGGTAGCGATCCGCGGCGAAACGGCCATCGTCCTTTTCGACTAGGACGCGATGCGGGCGCGGTGCAATTCGCGCAACTTGCGATGCGTGCGACGGCTGCGGCGCGGTAAGATCGGCGTCAGTAGCTTGATGATCGAAGCATGGTGGCCGACACGGGGGGAGGCGTCATGGATCTGAAGGAACTCGACGTATTGGGAGCGGACGTCGGCGATCACTGGTACTACGCGTCGAAGGCGAGCGCGATTCGCCGGTTTCTGGGCGCGGCGGATGCGAACCGGATACTCGATGTCGGCGCGGGCTCGGGTTTCTTTTCGAAACATTTGCTCGAGCGCACGCAGGCGACGGAAGCGTGGTGTGTCGACACGAGCTACGCCGACGATACCGACGGCGAGGCGGCAGGCAAGCCCGTCCATTTTCGCCGCGCCGTCAATCGGCTCGATGCCGATCTCGTGTTGCTGATGGACGTGCTCGAGCACGTCGATGACGATGTCGGGCTGCTTGCACAATATGTGGCCGGCGTGCCGAAGGGCAGCCGCTTCCTGATCACCGTTCCCGCGTTTCAGTTCCTCTGGAGCGCGCACGACGACTTTCTCGAACACAAGCGCAGGTATACGCTCGACGGCCTCGAAGACGTCGTGCGCCGTGCGGGGCTCGAGGTCGAGCGCGGCGCTTACTACTTCGGCTTCACGTTTCCGCTCGCGGCGGCATTGCGACTGAGCGAGCGGGCGCGTCGCCAGCCACGCGAACCCGCGTCGCAACTGCGTCGGCACCATCCGGTAGTCAATGGTTTGCTCAAGCTGGTCTGCCGCGCCGAGTTGCCGATGTTCCGGTTCAACCGGTTGGCGGGGCTCACGGTGATCTGTGTCGCGCGCAGCGCGTGAGCGTCAGGCGGATCGTGTGGACGGATGACAGACCGGCGGGGCGTCATGTGCGTCGCCGTTCGTGTCGAATCCGTCACGCCACGTGCGCCACAAAAAAATTCGGCAGGAACATGCACAAAATGCATGCGACCCGTTCTAAACCGGCCAACTCTCTGTTATAATTTTTTTCTTTCGGGGCGTAGCGCAGCCTGGTAGCGTACCTGCATGGGGTGCAGGTGGTCGGAGGTTCAAATCCTCTCGCCCCGACCAGATAAGAACCCGCGTCAGCTCAGGCTGACGCGGGTTTTTTCTTGCCCGTCGCTTTTTTGCACATCCCGGCGCGGCCCCGGTAAAATGCAAGGTTGATCCACGGAAAGCGCCGTGATTTAGCGGAAGAGGATTCCCCGAACATGACTGATCTTCGTCTTACCATGCGGTTCGCTGCAGTGCTCGCCACCGGCGCGCTCGTCGCCGGTTGCGGTACGTCGTCGCCCACGAAAGTGGACTACAAGAGCGATTCGAAATCGAAGGAAGCGTCGCTCGCAGTGCCGCCCAACATGCTCGACGAGACGGCCGATCAGCGTTCGCTGCCGCCGCAGGGCGGCGCGACTTCCCTGTCCGCGCTTCAGCAGGTCCAGCACACGGCGCCCGCGACGGATACCGTCGCGCCCGCCGTGGCCGGCATGCATATCCAGCGCGACGGCACCGAGAGCTGGCTCGTGATCGACGGCAAGAAGCCCGCCGACATCTGGCCGCAAGTGCGCCGCTTCTGGCAGGAGCAGGGCTTCCTGCTGGTCGTCGACCAGCGCGACAAGGGCGTGATGGAAACCGACTGGAACGAGACCCATCCGCAGATCAACGACGGCCTGATCCGCAGCGTGATCTCGAAGGCGATGGGCAATTCGTACGTGACGGCCGAGCGCAACAAGTACCGCACGCGCCTCGATTCGGCGCCGAACGGCGGCACCTATGTGTTCGTCAGCCAGAAGGGCATGCGCGAGGCGATCACCGGCGCGAACAACGATTCGAGCAAGTGGGAAGCGAAGCCGAACGATCCGGCGCTCGAGACGGAATACCTGAAGCGGCTGATGGCGGTGCTCGCGCAGAACGAGCAGCGTGCGAAGAACGGCGAGCCGCCGGTCGCGAACATCAACGACAACACGGTGCCGAAGGACAAGAAGGCCGATACCGACGCGTCGAAGGCGGCCGCCGCGGCGATCGCTGCGCAGAACGTCGCGCGTACGTCGTCGCAAGCGAACGACGTCGACACGAGCGCGGTGCCGTCCGAAGTCACGCTCGGCGAGCCGTACGACCGGTCGTGGCTGCACGTCGGCCTCGCACTCGATCGCGCGAACTTCACGGTCGACGATCGCGATCGCACGAAGGGTCTGTATTTCGTGCGTTATGTCGATCCGAAGGATCTGAGCGCGGCCGAGCAGGGCTTCTGGAGCCAACTGTTCCACGGCAAGAAGGAAAAGCAGGCGAAGCAGTATCGCGTCAACGTGAAGGCGCTGACGGCCGACCAGACGCGTGTGGCAGTCGTCGACGATTCGGGTGCGATCGATTCGTCGTCGCCGGCCCGGCAGATCATGGGGCTGCTCGTGAATCAGCTGCGCTGATCGCGACGATCCCGCTCGTCGAACAAGCCCGCCGCCCGGCGGGCTTTTTTTATGGTCGCGCGCCGTGACGTCGGCGTGTGCGGGACGTTCGGCTGCTCCGCCTTGTGACGTTACGTAACATCCGCGCGTTACGGCGGCGGAACGGGTGTTACATCGTCATGGTCCCGGGAAATATCCTTATGAATCAATGATGTGCTTTCGAAAATGCACCTGGCACGCAAACTGCTTTATTAGTTCGAATCGTTAGGACAGGGAGGGTGGTGCCAGAGACCGGGCAGGCGTCGCGAACGCCCGACCAACGGTTTCGACGTCCCCAGATGCCGGCGCTGCGAGCGCGGGCACAACCGATGATGATCCGCGCCGCGCGCGGGTCCCGATGGCCCCGTCGCCTATCCTCGTAGGGCGACGGTTTCGCCCGCGCTTCGTATGAAGCGCGGGCAATTTTTTTGGTGGGGCCGCAATGCGAGGGCGCCGATCCGGCCTGTGCGGGATTCGGTGATTCGCAATCAATTCGAGTGGGGGCGGCGCGGTTCGCATCCGGCGAGCGCCGGTAGGGCGAAGTCGCGTTGGCCGCGTGTGAACGTTCCGCTCACACGCCGCTCAATCGCGAAACGGACGCGGACCGGCTCGATCGTCCCGGGATTCGCGTGCCGTCGCAGCGCGTGCGAGCAGGGCGGTGCGGCCGGACGCGTTGCCGGCCGCCGCGACGCGTCAGTGCGACGCGCTGGGTACGTCGAGGATCAGGATGATCGTCCAGTCGGCATCGCCGTCGTGGTGATACTGGCGTTCGGCGACGATGAACGGTTGCTGCTTGCCTTGCGGGCCGAGGAAAAGCACGTCGCCCTCCATCGGCAGGCACTCGATCGGCGGCAGCGCGAGAAAGGCGTCGTCCGAGCCGCGCGGCATCAGTTGCTTGATCTTGCGAGTGGCTGCTTCGGTCCACTCGATGTCGAGTTGAATGTTGCTCATGCTGTCCTCCGCACCGGGGTGCGCACGGGTGGAAAATTTCGGTGCGCGACTTTAGCACAGCGCGCAGGCGCCGCAACCAAAAAAGCCGAACCCGGTTGCCCGGATTCGGCTTTTCGCTTGTGCGGTGCCGCCGAACTTACTGGCTGGCAGCGTCTGCCGGAGCGGCCTTGGCGGCCTTCTTGCCAGCCTTCTTCGCTGCCTTGTGGTGAGCAGCCTTCTTGCCGTGGTGCTCTTCCTGCGCCGCCGGCTGTGCAGCCTCGGCTGCTTGCTGCTGTTGCAGTGCCTGTGCGCGCTGCTCGATCTCGGCGATCTTCGCCGGGTCGGTGATGGTCTGGATTTGCGTGCTCTCTTGCGCATACGCTGCGCCAGTCAGCGCCGACATCGCGACCAGAATAGCCAGGGACGTCTTCTTCATTGCTTTACCTCCGCTAAGTGGTGATGAACCCGAATGTTGCCGTTTTGTCTGGCGACTGCAATCGAGTGCGTGTCGAGTGTAACAAAAGTGACGGATCAATGTGCACCGGATCGAGGCACAGCGCAAGGCCCCGTTGAAGTCGCGCAACACTTCGTGCATTCCGTCATGCGCATGCCATCCCGGGGCGGCACCGTCGCGTTCGCCGCCGGTGCAAGCGTCGCCATCAAAACCAGCCGAGCCATCGGTAGACGTGGAACTGTGCGATGCCGATCAGTTCGTGCAATGCCTGATTCGCGTCTTCCAGGTTGTGCCAGCGGGGCAGCCGGCCCGTTTGCGCGCGCCGGCGGTTCGCATAAACGGGTTGCGGATCGATGCCGAAGCGGCGGAAATCGAGCAATGCGCGGCGCATCTGATAGGACGACGTGACGAGAATGCGCGTGTCGTCATGTTGTGAGCGTAGTATAGATGCAGTGAATTTCGCATTTTCGTAGGTGGTACGGCTGTTCGGCTCGAGGATGAGGTCGCTGGAAGCGACGCCCGCCGCGACCAGCAGGCGCCCGTAGACGGCCGCCTCGGTTTCGCCGTGACGTTGCGGGTCGCCGCCCGACATCACTACGGTGCAGCGGGCGGCCTGCTGCCGGCACATGCGGTAGAGCGCCGCGGTCGCGCGGATGCGTGCTTCCCCGTCGGGAGGCGGTCGCAGGCCGGTGTCGCTGCGCCGCGTGCCGGCGCCGATGATGATCAGCGTGGTCCGGCCATGCATGTCGGGGCGCTCGACCGGCGTCACGCCCGCCTCGGTCCACGCGATGAGCGGCGCGGCGAGCCAGCCTGTCGCGAGCAGCCAGAACAGCGCGACGCTCGCGATCGCGATGAGTCGCCGCCGCTTGCGGCAGAGCATGAAACCGATGAAGAGAAGTACAAATGAATCGAACAGAATCAATTTGATTGGGGTATGGTGTCTTTTTATGGACGGCTGACGATCCGGCCCTGACGCGACGCCGAACGTCGGCCCCCAGAATCGGTGGCGGTATCGGCGGGCGGAGCTCCCGCCCGGCGCGCCGCTTCGCATTGTCGCTGCACTTTAAGAAAGAATCGAGATGACCACGTATTCCAACGAAGCGGTGCTCGACGCATTGAGACGAGTGCAGTACCGCCAGGTACCGTGGGCGCGCCGCCCGGGCGTGTTCGAGTATCTCCGGTCGCTGGGGCTAATGGACACGGTCAGGCAGAAGACCGTTGCTCCTGCACCGGGTTTCCATGCGCCGGTCGACATCGCGGTGCTGACCGATAACGGTCGTGCCGAATGCGCGCGCCTCGAGCGTGACGAGAAACTGCTTTCCTGGACCGATCGCCGTATGGACGACTACGCATTGAGCGAAGCGAGCGCCGTGGCGATTCTCGAAAGCCGCCTGTAGCGGCGCACTCCCGTTCTCGCGCGCCGTCCACCGGCGACGCAAAAAAAAGCCCGTATCGCGAGGATACGGGCGTACCGGATACTTTTGCTGTTGCCACGCTGTGCTCATGGCAACGAATGTGACTCGTCGCATGTCGGGCAGTTCCCGAATCCGGTAATTTTCTTTGACGAAATCCTGCGGACTACGGATGACGCGGCAGGTCGGTCGGCTGCGAGCCAGTGCGCGCGCGCGCGTTGCTGGCGATGTCGCCGCGCAAATCGCCGCGCGGCACGGTCTGCCGATTGGGCGGCGCGGCGGGCGGTTGCTGGCGAAGGGTGTTCCGATGATCCTGCTGGTGGTGAGGCGGCTTCGCGCGATCGTCCGCGCGAGCGGGGGCGGTCAGCGCCAGCGAAATGACAATGCCGCATGCGACGAGCAGTGACATTGGTTTCATGGCGGGGCTCCCTTCAAGCCACCGGCGCGGCCTGTTGATATTTCGCTAAGGTAAGCGTGGGAGTGCAGGCTTGCTGTAAATAATCGTAAATAGATGTATCGCCGCACGACAGGCGTAATCGACGGCGACGCGAGCGCCGCGCAAAAGCGCGTGGCACTGAAAGAAACCGGGCGGCCGAAGCCGCCCGATCGAGCATGCGTTACGCCATCTTCACGGGGGCGCGCCAGGATTCCGGGTTGGTCCAGAAGGCGCCGCGCAGCCGGTCGCGGCTCGGCGGTGCTGGCGGCTTCGTCGCGCTCGCCCCGATGCGCCCGCGCAGCGAGATCTGGCGGCCGCTCGTGCCGAGTCGCTTGACGATTTCGGCGAGCGTGCCGTCTGCCTGCCATTCGTCGAAGCGACGGCGGCAGGTCGGCGGCGACGGATAGCGGCCCGGCAGCTTCGACCAGCCTTCACCCGTCGACAGTACCCACAGCACGGCGTTTACCACCGAACGGGCCTCCACGCGGGGACGGCCGCGCCGTTCACTGCGTGCGGGTTCCGAGCAAAACAGACCTTCGACCAGCGCCCACTCGTTATCTCTCAAATCGTCGAACAGCATCATGTCCTCACCTCAGCGAAGCTAACTCCGGTGCGCTGCCCTGCGCCGCGCACTCTTCAAGCACTCGAGCGTCGAGTGCCGGGTGGGGGCTTCCGGTTGGCCGGCAGCGGCGTTTCTGCCCTCTGTCCGACTCGACCTGCGCCCTGTACGTCAGATAAAGCACGATGTGTGCCATGTCTGAGGCGATTCCCGCGAGAGCCGCTTGGCAGCGGGCTGACGGCTAAGTCAGCTAGGGGCGTATAAGACGCCAAAATAACCCGCCAGCAAATCAGGACAATCACCAATCTTGTGCAAGTCGCCCGTGCTACGTGCGTTTGCGTCGATATTGCACCGCAGCGAAACATGTGCGGCAGGTGCGGGATTCGCACATCGAAGACGATGGCGCGCATTAAAATCGCGCATCGGTATCGACGATTGATGAGGAGAGGGGATGAACGTTACGCTGCGCCAGCTTCGCGTATTCATCGAGGTTGCGCGGCTCCGGAGCTTCAGTCGCGCGGGCGACGAGATCGGGCTCACGCAGTCCGCGGTCAGCCGTTGCGTGCGCGAACTCGAGACCGAGCTCGGACTGAAGCTGATCGACCGGACAACGCGCGACGTGCAGTTGACCGACGTCGGGACGAACCTGATCGCGAGCGTGTCCCGCCTGATCGCCGATCTCGACGACACGCTGCGCGAGATTCGCGAGATCGGCGAGCAGCGGCGGGGGCGCGTGATCGTCGCTGCGAGCCCGACGATCGCGTGCCGGCTGATGCCGCGCGTCGTCGCGTCGTGCGAGCGCCAGTTCCCGTTCGTCACGCTCGGCCTGCGTGACGACGTGCAGAGCGACGTCCTGCGCAAGGTGAAGTCGAGCGAAGTCGATTTCGGCGTCGTCATCGGGCCGCTCGCCGTTGCCGATCTCGTGTGCGAACCGTTGATGACCGACTCGTTCTGCCTGGTCGCGCGCGCCGATCATCCGCTCGCGGCGCGGGCCGAGGTGCCGTGGACGGCGCTCGACGGCGAGCGTCTCGTGCTGCTCGACCATGCGTCCGGAAGCCGGCCGCTGATCGACGCCGCGCTGGCCGCCCATCGGGTCAATGCGACGGTCATGCAGGAGCTCGGGCATTCGGCGACGGTGTTCGGGCTCGTCGAGGCCGGCGTCGGCGTGAGCGTGCAGCCGTGGCTGTCGCTGCCGCTGCCGGCCGGATCGACGCTGGTCGCGCGGCCGCTGACGCCGCGTACCGAGCGCACCGTCGAACTGGTGCGCCGCCGCGACCGCTCGCTGTCGCCGGCCGCGCAGGCGATCTGGGAACTCGTGCGCCAGATGCCGGCGCGGGCGGAGGATCTCGACTGAAAGGGTGCGGATCGGGCGCGCACGCCGGTACACTACGCGGATCGTGTTCCTCGGTGGCGGTTCTCGATGACGCATTCCGCAGATGTCGGCCCGGCGACGGGCGAGCCGGCGGCGCGCAGCGCAGTTCAGGCGCTGCGTCCGTCGCTGATCCGGGAAGTGGCGAACGCCGGCTTCGGCGTACCCGACGTGCTGCCGTTCTGGTTCGGCGAGTCCGATCGCGTGACGCCCGCATTCATTCGCGACGCGGCTGCCGCGGCACTGCGCGACGGTGCGACCTTCTACACGCACAACCTCGGCACCGTGCCTCTGCGCAACGCGATTGCGACCTATGTTGGTGCGCGTCACGGTGCGACGGCGGCCGATACGATCGCCGTGACGAGTTCGGGCGTGAGCGCGCTGATGCTGGCCGCGCAGTTGCTGGTCGGCCCGGGCGACCGCGTCGTCGCCGTCACGCCGCTCTGGCCGAATCTCGTCGAGATCCCGAAGATCCTCGGTGCACAGGTCGAGTGCGTGTCGCTCCGCCATGGCGATGCGGGCTGGCGGCTCGACGTCGACCGGCTGATCGCGGCGCTGACGCCCGGCACGCGGATGCTGTTCGTCAACTCGCCGAACAATCCGACCGGCTGGGTGATGTCCCGCGACGACCAGCAGGCCGTGCTCGCGCATTGCCGGCGCCACGGCATCTGGGTGGTCGCCGACGAGGTGTACGAACGGCTCGTGTTCGGCACGGACGGCGCGCCGTCGTTCCTGGACATCGCATCGCGCGACGAGCGGGTAATCGTCGTGAATTCGTTCTCGAAGGCCTGGGCGATGACGGGCTGGCGGCTCGGATGGCTGGTCGCGCCGGCGTCGGTGATGGGCGATCTGTCGAAGCTGGTCGAGTACAACACGTCGTGCGCGCCGGGTTTCATCCAGGCCGCGGGAGAAGTCGCGCTGCGTGACGGCGAGCCGTTCGTGCAGTCGTTCGTCGCGGCGCTGCGCGGTGCGCGTGACCACCTGGTCGCCGCGCTGCGCACGTTGCCGGGCGTCGACGTGCCGCCTCCGCCGGGTGCGATGTACCTGTTCCTGCGGTTGCCGGGCGCGGGCGACAGTCTTGCGTTCTGCAAGTCGCTGGTGCGCGAGGCGGAGCTCGGGCTGGCGCCCGGCCGCGCGTTCGGCCCGGAGGGGGAAGGGTTCGTGCGCTGGTGCTACGCGTGCGATCCGGTGCGGCTCGAGGCAGGCGTCGAGCGCTTGCGGGCGTTCCTCGCGCGCGGCGCAGGCCTGCGTTGAAGCGGGGACGGAGCGGGTGCGGCGTGCGGGCGGCGGGCCTTTCGGCTCATCTTTACGCACCGGGCAATTTTGCGTAAGATGGCGCTCAGTCACGCGGTTCCGTCGTTGAACCGTGCTGTTCCGTCCGGTTTGGGCCTGGCTTGAAGTTGGTTCGCCGCCCCCGGTTCGTGCTCCCATCAATATGACCGATCAGAATCGGGCGAGCGCGTCTTCCGTTCCTTTCGTCTGTTTGTTGATCCGGTTCGTTTGACCACAGGGTCTGGCCTAGCTGCATGAATACCCAAGAGGCGAAGATCGTCCTCGAGACTGCTTTGATCTGCGCGCAGGAACCGCTGAAGCTCGGCGATTTGCGCAAGCTCTTTGCCGACGGCGTGTCGGCTGACACGGTCCGCACGTTGCTCGAAGATCTGAAACAGGATTGGTCCGGCCGCGGTGTCGAACTGGTGGCGCTGGCAACCGGATGGCGCTTCCAGAGCAAGCCGGCGATGCGCCATTACCTGGACCGACTGCATCCCGAGAAGCCGCCGAAATATTCGCGTGCGGTGCTCGAGACGCTCGCGATCATTGCGTATCGGCAACCCGTCACGCGTGGCGACATCGAAGAGATTCGCGGCGTCACGGTCAATACGCAGGTGGTCAAGCAGCTCGAGGATCGCGGCTGGATCGAGGTGATCGGGCATCGCGACGTGCCGGGCCGCCCGGCGCTGTACGCGACGACCAAGCAGTTCCTCGACGATCTCGGCCTGAAGGCGCTCGACGACCTGCCGGCGCTCGAGGAGCCGGCGGCGAACATCGAAGCCGCGCTGCTCGCGCAGCAGGCGATGGACTTCGACGGCGATGCGCCGGCGGCGGACGCGGTGCCGGAAGCCGGCGAAGCGGCGGCCGACGAGCCGCACGTTCAGCCGGATGAATTGCCGGGCGACGCCGCAACGGAAGGCGCGCCGACGCAGGAAATGCCGAACCGCGATACGCTGGAAGCGGATCGCGTTCAGAGCGAACAGGGCGGCGCCGAAGCAGCGCCGGCCGGCGGGCAGCCCGAGCCGCTGCACGCGGTGTGGAACGAGGAAGATCGCAAGCCGGCTGCCGACGCGGTTGCCGGAGACGGAGCGGAAGCGGCCGGCGACATGCCGGGCGAGGCTGGCCAGGCCGACGCCTCACGCTCCCGTCCCGCGGACGGCGAGTTGCTGGACGATACGTCCGACAGCCTCGCCGACGCCGTACGCAGTGCCAGCGCGCCCATCGGCGCCGACGCGCTGCCGGACGACGAAGCAGAACCCGAACAGCGCCGCGCCTGATCGCGGCCGACTTCTTGCCGCGCCCGAGTCGGGCGCGAGACCTGACATTTTGAGGTTGTTTTGACTGATATCCACGATATTGAATCGTCCGCGCCTGCCGTGCAGGCCGCGCGTGCCGACGATGCGCCGGAGCAGGACGCTCCGGCCGCGGGTGGTGACGAGCGTCCCCGCCGCGGCCTGCGGCGCGGCCCGCGCAGCCTGATCGCGCGTCGCCGCGCGGCAGCCAAGTCGAAGGGCGATGGCGAGTCGCAGGGCGGCGAGGGCGCGGAAGCGCAGCCGGCCGACGCGGCGGAAGCGCAGCCCGCACGCGCGCCGCGCAAGGAAGGTGCGGCCAAGGGTGGCCGCAAGCCGGCCGGCAAGCGCGAAGGCGCAGCCAAGGGTGCCCAGGGCGGGCAAGGCGGCCAGGGGCGACGCGGCGGTTCGGCGAAGGCCGAGGGCGGCGCGGCGAAGGCCGAAGGCGACGCAGCGTCGCAGGACGATCTGTTCGCCTATGTGACGTCGCCGGCATTCGACGCGGACAATTCGGCGGGCGGCAGCGGCGTACGTGCGCCGATGCTGCGTCGCGGCCGCAGCCAGCCGGCGAACAAGCGCGTGCTGTCGCCGGACGACGACGCGCCGAAGCTCCACAAGGTGCTCGCGGAAGCCGGCATGGGTTCGCGCCGCGAAATGGAGGAGCTGATCGTCGCCGGCCGCGTGTCGGTGAACGGTGAGCCCGCGCATATCGGCCAGCGCATCATGCCGACCGACCAGGTCCGCATCAACGGCAAGCCGGTCAAGCGCAAGCTGCCGAACAAGCCGCCGCGCGTGCTGCTGTACCACAAGCCGACCGGCGAGATCGTCAGCCACGCGGACCCGGAAGGTCGTCCGTCGGTGTTCGACCGCCTGCCGCCGATGAAGACGGCGAAATGGCTCGCGGTGGGCCGTCTCGACTTCAACACCGAAGGTCTGCTGATGCTGACGACGTCGGGCGATCTCGCGAACCGCTTCATGCATCCGCGCTACAGCGTCGAACGCGAGTACGCGGTGCGCGTCGTCGGCGAACTGTCCGAAGGGATGCGGCAGAAACTGCTGCATGGCGTCGAGCTCGATGACGGCCCGGCGAACTTCCTGCGCATTCGCGACGGCGGCGGCGAAGGCACGAACCACTGGTATCACGTTGCGCTGGCCGAAGGCCGCAACCGCGAAGTGCGCCGGATGTTCGAGGCGGCCGGCCTGATGGTGAGCCGCCTGATCCGTACGCGTCACGGTCCGATCCCGCTGCCGCGCGGCCTGAAGCGCGGTCGCTGGGAAGAGCTTGACGAGGCGCAGGTGCGCAAGCTGATGGCGACTGTCGGCCTGAAGGCGCCGTCCGAGGAAAAGGGCAAGCGCGGTGGTGGCGGGCAGGCCGAGCGCCGCCAGCCGGATCCGATGCAGACGTCGATGGGCTTCATCGGCCGCGAGCCGGTGCTGACGACGCATGGTCAGCTCGACCAGCCGCGTCGCGGTGGCGGCCGGCGCGGCGCCCCGGGCCTGCCCGGCCTGAGCGGTTACGGCAGCTTGCCGGTTTCGCCGTCGGGTTATGGCAACCGCTCGGGTGGCGGTCGCGATGTCGACGGCAATCGTGCGTCGTATGGCGCGGGCCCCAAGCGTGAAGGCGCTGGCGGCAAGCGCGGCGGCGGCAAGGGCGGCAACCGCAATCCCAACGGCAATCGCGCCGAAGGCGCCGGCAACGGCGGCGGCGGTGCGCGCGGCGGTCAGCGTCCGCAGCGCAATCGCTCGCGGGGCCGCTGAGCGTTTGTGGCGTCCGGCGGCATGAAGCCGCCGGTGTGCCGGCGAAATCGGCATGAGTCCGGTTGGGTCGGCACCTCGCCCTGCGTGGTTTGCTTTTGACTGTATATATATCGCGCTGCCGGATTGTGCCGCCTGGTCGGACAGTCCGGTTTCGCATTTTTGGTCGGTAAAGGCGGGCTGGACGCTGCTTTTACCGGCTGGCTTGGCGTTTGCGCCAAAAATCGCTATAATCGCGGAGTCGCTGGGCGTACGGATTCAATGTGCGGCTCAGGTGCGACCACCAGTAAGAAGATGGGCGTTCCGCCCATTTTTTTTTGCTGAAACGGTTAGGCATCTCGGGTAGCGCTTCCTGCGCCGGCTAAGGCGCGCGCCCGCGGGTGAATCGCGAGCGGCGGGCGCGAACACCTGAGAGGACACTGTGCAACTGACGGAACTGATAGAAACCACGGTCACCGGGCTCGGCTACGAGCTGGTGGATCTCGAGCGCACCGGGCGCGGCATGCTTTGCATCTACATCGATCAGCCTGCCGGCATCTCGCTCGAAGATTGCGAAAAGGTCACGCGTCAGCTCCAGCACGTCTTGACGGTTGAAAACATCGATTACGAACGGCTCGAAGTCTCGTCCCCGGGGCTCGACCGCCCGTTGAAGAAGCTGGCCGACTTCGAGCGCTTCGCCGGCAGCGAAGTTTCCGTGACCTTGAAAAAGCCGCTGGACGGGCGCAAGACGTACCGGGGCATTCTGCACGCGCCGAATGGCGAAACGATCGGTTTGGAATTTGAGAGGAAGAAGGGCGAGGCAGCCATGCTGGATTTCACGCTGGCCGATATCGACAAAGCCCGCCTGATTCCGCAAGTTGACTTTAGGAGCCGCAAATAATGAGTCGCGAAGTGTTGATGCTGGTGGATGCGCTGGCGCGCGAGAAAAACGTCGACAAGGATGTGGTGCTGGGCGCCCTCGAGGCCGCGCTCGCTTCCGCTTCCAAGAAGCTGTTCGACGAAGGCGCCGAAATCCGCGTCCATATCGATCGCGAAAGCGGCGAGCACGAAACCTTCCGTCGCTGGCTCGTCGTGCCCGACGAGGCAGGCTTGCAGGAGCCGGATCGCGAGATCCTGCTGTTCGAAGCACGTGAGCAGAAGCCCGACGTCGAAGTCGGCGAATTCATCGAGGAGCCGGTGCCGTCGATCGAGTTCGGCCGTATCGGCGCGCAGGCCGCGAAGCAGGTGATCCTGCAGAAGGTGCGCGATGCCGAACGCGAGCAGATCCTGAACGACTACCTCGAGCGCGGCGAAAAGATCATGACCGGCACGGTGAAGCGCCTCGACAAGGGCAACTTCATCGTCGAATCGGGCCGTGTCGAAGCGCTGCTGCGCCGCGACCAGCTGATCCCGAAGGAAAACCTGCGCGTGGGCGACCGCGTGCGTGCCTACATCGCGAAGGTCGACCGCACCGCGCGCGGCCCGCAGATCGAACTCTCGCGCACGGCGCCCGAGTTCCTGATGAAGCTGTTCGAGATGGAGGTGCCGGAAATCGAGCAGGGCCTGCTCGAGATCAAGGCAGCCGCTCGCGATCCGGGCGTGCGCGCGAAGATCGGCGTGATCGCCTACGACAAGCGGATCGATCCGATCGGCACCTGCGTCGGCATCCGCGGCTCCCGCGTGCAGGCCGTGCGCAACGAGCTCGGTGGCGAAAACATCGACATCGTGCTATGGTCCGAGGATCCCGCCCAGTTCGTGATCGGCGCGCTCGCGCCGGCAGCCGTCCAGTCGATCGTCGTCGATGAAGAAAAGCACTCGATGGACGTCGTCGTCGACGAGAACGAGCTGGCTGTCGCGATCGGCCGCAGCGGTCAGAACGTTCGCCTTGCCAGCGAACTGACCGGCTGGCAGATCAACATCATGACGCCGGACGAATCCGCCCTGAAGCAGGGTGAAGAGCGCGACCGACTGCGTTCGCTGTTCATGGCGCGTCTCGACGTCGACGAAGAAGTTGCCGACATTCTGATCGACGAAGGCTTCACGAGCCTCGAAGAGATCGCGTACGTGCCGCTCAACGAAATGCTCGAAATCGAGGCGTTCGACGAGGACACCGTGCACGAACTGCGCAACCGCGCACGCGACGCTCTGTTGACGATGGCGATCGCGAACGAAGAAAAGGTTGAAAATGCAGCGCTGGATTTGAAGGGCCTCGACGGCATCACGCCGGAGTTGCTCGCGAAGCTGGCCGAACACGGCATGCAGACGCGCGACGATGTCGCCGAGCTGGCCGTGGATGAACTGGTCGATATGACCGGGATGGAAGAGGATGCCGCTAAGGCGTTGATCATGAAAGCACGTGAACACTGGTTCCAGTGAGAAATGACCATGGCGCACTGATTTGATGGCGGCCGTATGGCCTGACCCGATGCTAACCGCAAGGAATCGGTCCTTGCACTAAGAGGAATGAATGGCGAGTAACAACGTAGCCCAATTTGCCGCGGAACTGAAAATGCCTGCTGGTGTGCTGCTCGAACAGCTGCAGGCAGCGGGCGTCCAGAAAGCGAGTGAAGACGATGCGCTGTCCGAAGCGGACAAGGCGCGTCTGCTCGATCATTTGCGCAAGTCACACGGCGCAACCGACGGCGACAAGCGCAAGATCACGCTGACCCGCAAGCATACGTCGGAGATCAAGCAATCTGACGCGACGGGCAAGGCTCGCACCATTCAGGTCGAGGTCCGCAAGAAGCGTACGTTCGTCAAGCGCGACGACGTGGCCGAGGGTGCGGAACAGGGTCAGGCGCAGGTCGCCGAAGCGGACGACGATGCAGAACTGAAGCGTCGCGAGGAAGAAGCGCGCCGCGAGGCCGAGCTGCTCGAGAAGCAGGCGCAGGAACTGCGCGAGCGTCAGGAGCGCCTCGAGCGCGAGGAAGCCGAGCGCCGTGCCCGTGAGGAAGCGGCCGAAGCCGAGCGCCGCCGTGCCGAGGAAGAAGCGGCGGCGAAGCGTGCCGCGGCCGAAGCCGCAGCGGCACAGCAGGCGGCTGCCCAGCAGGCCGCCGAGGCTCAGCAGGAAGCAGCCGGTGCGCAGTCCGCGCAGGATGAAGCACGCGCGGCCGCCGAACGTGCGGCCCAGCGCGAAGCGGCGAAGAAGGCCGAGGATGCTGCCCGCGAGGCGGCGGACAAGGCGCGTGCCGAGCAGGAAGAGATCAGCAAGCGTCGCGCGGCGGCAGAAGCCGAAGCACGCGCGATCCGCGAAATGATGAACACGCCGCGCAAGGCCGTGGTCAAGGCAGTCGAGCCGCCGAAGCCGGTGGAACCGCCGAAGCCGGCCGAAGCGAAGGGCACGCTGCACAAGCCGGCAAAGCCGGCGGGCGCAGGCGCGCAGGCACGTCCGGCCGTGAAGAAGCCGGCCGGTGCAGCGCCGGCGGCCACGACGGCACCGGCAGGCGCGGGCGACCGCAACAAGAAGCCGGGCGGCGGCAAGGGCGGCTGGCAGGACGACGCAGCGAAGCGCCGCGGCATCAAGACGCGCGGCGATTCGAGCGGCGGCGTCGACCGCGGCTGGCGCGGCGGCCCGAAGGGTCGCGGCCGTCACCAGGACAGCGCATCGACGTTCCAGGCACCGACCGAACCGATCGTGCGTGAAGTGCACGTGCCGGAAACCATCTCGGTTGCCGATCTCGCGCACAAGATGTCGATCAAGGCCTCCGAAGTCATCAAGGTGATGATGAAGATGGGCCAGATGGTCACGATCAACCAGGTGCTGGACCAGGAAACGGCGATGATCGTCGTCGAGGAACTGGGCCACCGCGCGGTTGCCGCGAAGCTGGACGATCCGGAAGCACTGCTCGTCGAAGGCGAGACCGGTACCGATGCGGAACAGCTGCCGCGTCCGCCGGTCGTCACCGTGATGGGTCACGTCGACCACGGCAAGACCTCGCTGCTCGACCACATCCGCCGCGCGAAGGTTGCAGCGGGCGAAGCCGGCGGCATTACGCAGCACATCGGCGCATACCACGTCGAAACGCCGCGCGGCGTCATCACGTTCCTCGATACGCCGGGTCACGAAGCGTTCACGGCAATGCGTGCACGTGGCGCGAAGGCGACCGACATCGTGGTGCTGGTGGTGGCTGCCGACGACGGCGTGATGCCGCAGACGAAGGAAGCCATCGCGCACGCGAAGGCGGGTGGCGTGCCGATCGTCGTGGCGATCAACAAGATCGACAAGCCGGAAGCGAACCCGGACCGCGTCAAGCAGGAACTGGTCGCGGAAGGCGTCGTGCCGGAAGAATACGGTGGCGATTCGCCGTTCGTGCCGGTGTCGGCCAAGACGGGCGCCGGTATCGACGACCTGCTCGAGAACGTGCTGCTGCAGGCCGAAGTGCTGGAACTGAAGGCACCGGTCGAGGCGCCGGCGAAGGGCATCGTGATCGAAGCGAAGCTGGACAAGGGCAAGGGCCCGGTCGCGACGATCCTGGTGCAGTCGGGTACGCTGAATCGCGGCGACATCGTGCTCGCAGGCACGGCTTACGGCCGCGTGCGTGCGATGCTCGACGAGAACGGCAAGCCGACGAAGGAAGCCGGCCCGTCGATCCCGGTCGAAATCCAGGGTCTGTCGGAAGTGCCGGGTGCAGGCGAGGAAGTGATCGTGCTGCCGGACGAGCGCAAGGCGCGCGAAATCGCGCTGTTCCGTCAGGGCAAGTTCCGCGACGTCAAGCTGGCGAAGCAGCAGGCCGCGAAGCTGGAAAGCATGCTCGAGCAGATGGGCGAAGGCGAAGTGCAGAACCTGCCGCTCATCATCAAGGCAGACGTGCAGGGCTCGCAGGAAGCGCTCGTGCAGTCGCTGCTCAAGCTGTCGACCGACGAAGTGCGCGTGCAGATCGTGCACAGCGCGGTGGGCGGCATCAGCGAGAACGACGTCAACCTGGCAACGGCATCGAAGGCGGTCATCATCGGCTTCAATACGCGTGCGGATGCACAGGCGCGCAAGCTGGCCGAAGCGAACGGTATCGACATCCGCTACTACAACATCATCTACGACGCAGTGGATGAGGTGAAGGCCGCGATGTCGGGCATGCTGGCGCCGGAGAAGCGCGAAGTCGTGACCGGCATGGTCGAGGTGCGCCAGGTGTTCAAGGTGCCGAAGGTCGGTACGGTTGCCGGCTGTATGGTCACCGACGGTATCGTCAAGCGCTCGTCGTCGGTTCGCGTGCTGCGCAACAACGTCGTGATCTTCACGGGCGAACTCGAATCGCTGAAGCGCTTCAAGGACGACGTGAAGGAAGTCAAGCAAGGCTTCGAGTGCGGTATGTCGGTGAAGAACTTCAACGACATCATCGAAGGCGACCAGTTCGAAGTCTTCGAAGTGACCGAAGTCGCACGGACGCTGTAATCGTCGCGTATCGGCTCATGGGGCGGGGCAGGCTTGGGCCTGTCCCGCCCATTTTCATGGTGGCGCGCCAACGGCGCGTCGCTTTATCCTGATAAACGGATCACGGATCGATCATGTCCAGGAAACGTACTTCCCCCAATCGCAACGTTCAGATCGCCGACCAGATTCAGCGCGATCTGTCCGAACTCATCATGCGCGAGGTCAAAGACCCGCGCATCGGTATCGTGACCATCCAGAGCGTCGAGCTCACGCCGGACTACGCGCACGCGAAGGTCTATTTCACCGCGCTCACCGGTGATCCGGACAAGACGCAGGAAGCGCTGAACCACGCGTCGGGCCACCTGCACAACCTGCTGTTCAAGCGCCTGCACATTCATACGGTGCCGACGCTGCACTTCCATTACGACCAGACGATCGAGAAGGCCGTGGAAATGTCGCGCCTGATCAAGGAAGCCAACTCGACGCGCGCGAAGGACGACGACGAAGCCGACGCGCCCGCGAAGGACGATTGAGCGCGCACGCCCCATGACGACTGCAGCTCCCCAGCGTCCACGCGTGCCGCGGCGCGCGCTGGATGGCGTCCTTCTGCTCGACAAACCGGTCGGCCTGTCGAGCAACGACGCCCTGATTCGCGCGAAGCGCCTGCTTCTCGCGAAGAAAGCCGGCCATACCGGCACGCTCGATCCGCTGGCCTCGGGCCTGTTGCCGCTGTGCTTCGGCGAAGCGACGAAGTTCTCGCAGGACTTGCTGGAAGCGGACAAGACCTACGAAGCGACGATGCGTCTCGGCGTGCGCACGACCACCGGCGATGCGGAAGGCGACGTGCTCGACACGCGCGCCGTCGAATGCGACCGCGCGGCGGTCGAAGCGGCGCTCGCGCGCTTTACCGGCGAGATCGTGCAGGTGCCGCCGATGTATTCGGCGCTCAAGCGCGACGGCAAGCCGCTGTACGAATACGCGCGTGCGGGCCAGACCGTCGAGCGGGAAGGCCGCAACGTGACGATCCATGCGCTCGATCTGCTGGCCTGTGAATTGCCGGACGTGACGTTCCGCGTGACCTGCAGCAAAGGCACGTATGTGCGCACGCTGGCCGAAGACATCGGCGAAGCGCTCGCATGCGGTGCGCATCTGACGATGCTGCGTCGCACGGGTGTCGGCGCGCTGACGCTCGAACACGCGGTGACGCTCGACGCGCTGTCCGATGCCGCCGAAGGCGCGCGCGACGCGTGGCTGCAGCCGGTCGACGCGTTGCTGTCGACGTTTCCGCTGGTGCGCCTCGACGAAACGAGTGCGAAGCGATTCCTGCACGGCCAGCGCTTGCCGCTGTCGGCGCTCGATTCGATCGATGCGGCCGAGGGCGAGCGTGTGCGCGTGTACGACGCGCAGCGACTGCTCGGCGTGGCGCGCAAGGCCAACGGCGTGCTCGCGCCCGAACGCCTCGTCGTGACGGCTGCGTAACGCGCGACGCGCAAGCGCCGTCGTCGGAACGAAAAAAACCCGGTCGAAATCGACCGGGTTTTTTGTTGGGCGCGCTCGTTCGAGCGCGGTGCTCAGTGTGCAGCCGATGCCGCCGCACCCGCATCGCCGCCGCCCGCGCGCTCCGGCTTCGTGATCCAGATCAGTCCGATCAGCAGCACGAATATCGCCGCGGAGATGTAGAACAGATCGTTCACGCCGAGTTGCGCGGCCTGCTGCGTGGCCATGTTGTTGATGAGGCCGTGCGCCTGGTCCTGCGTCAGCCCGAGGCTGCGCATCTGCGTGACGGCCTGGTTGAACGTCGGGTTGTACGGGTTCGCCTGCTCGACCAGTTGCGCGTGATGGAAGTTGTTGCGGTGGTCCCACGCGGTCTGGAAGATCGATGTGCCGATGCCGCCGCACATGATCCGCACGAAGTTCGACAGGCCGGACGCCGCGGGAATGCGGTTGCCGGGCAGGCCGGACAGCGTGATCGACACGAGCGGGATGAAGAAGCCCGCCATCGCGATACCCTGCACGAGCGTCGGCAGCGTCAGCGACCATTCGTCGACGCCCGTCGTGTATCGCGAACGCATCCAGAAGCACAGCGCAAACGTCAGGAACGACGCCGTCGAGATGAAGCGCGGATCGGTACGCGGCAGATACTTCCCGGTGAGTGGCGACAACAGGATCGCGAACAACCCGACCGGCGCCATCACGAGGCCGGCGTCGGTCGCGGTGTAGCCGATTTGCGTCTGCAGCCACAGCGGCAACAGCACGAGATTGCCGAAGTACAGGCCGTACCCGATCGACAGTGCGACTGTGCCGCCGGTGAAGTTCCGCATGCGGAACAGCGACAGGTCGACGACCGGGTGCTCGGCGGTCAGCTCCCAGATCACGAAGAACGCGAACGCAATGACAGCGGTCAGCGCGAGCACGATGATGGTCGTCGACGCGAACCAGTCGAGATCCTTGCCCTTGTCGAGCATGATCTGCAGCGAGCCGACCCAGATGACCAGCAGCGCGAGGCCCACGCCGTCGATCGGCGCGCGGCGCACGGCCGACTCCCGATTACGATAGATCGCCCACGTCGCAGCGGCGGCGGCGATGCCGACCGGGATGTTGACGTAGAAGATCCACGGCCACGAATAGTTGTCCGAGATCCAGCCGCCGAGAATCGGGCCCGCGACGGGCGCAATCAGCGTCGTCATCGCCCATAGTGCGAGCGCCATCGGTGCCTTCGCGCGCGGATAGCTCGACAGCAGGAGCGCTTGCGACAGCGGAATCATCGGGCCCGCGACCGCGCCCTGCAGCACGCGCGAGCCGAGCAGGAACGGCAGGTTCGGCGACAGCCCGCACATCCACGACGAGATGACGAACAGGATGATCGACGCGAGGAACAGGCGGACCTGACCGAAGCGGTCGGTCAGCCAGCCCGTCAGCGGCACGGAGATCGCGTTCGCGACGGCGAACGACGTGATGACCCACGTACCCTGGTCGGACGACACGCCGAGGTCGCCCGAGATGGTCGGGATCGCGACGTTCGCGATGGACGTGTCGAGCACGTTCATGAACACCGCGAGCGATACCGCGATCGTCCCGAGCACGAGTTGCCCGCCCTGCAGCGGCGGGTGGGAGACAGGAGCCTGTGCCATGTCGATAGTTTTCCGGAGTCGGAACCGTTACATCATCTTGGCGGCGGCGTTCGACTTCGCCGCGGCCGGTGCGGGCGCGTTGCCGCCGGCGTTCTCGGCGATGATGCGCGCGATCTCGGCGTCGGCTTCGTCGCCGTACTTCGCGAACACGTTCGTTTCGTAGACCGTGTTCTGCGCGTTGGCGAGCTGGTCGCCGCGCTCGTCCTTGATGTCGACGTCGACCTGCATCGACAGGCCGATGCGCAGCGGATGCTTCTCGAGTTCCTTCGGATCGATCTCGATACGCACCGGCAGGCGCTGCACGACCTTGATCCAGTTGCCCGTCGCGTTCTGCGCCGGCAGCAGCGAAAACGCCGAACCCGTGCCGGCCGAGAAGCCGACGACCTTGCCGTGGTAGACGGCCGACGAGCCGTAGATGTCGGCGGTCAATTCGACCGGCTGGCCGATGCGCATGTGCTTGAGCTGGACTTCCTTGAAGTTCGCGTCGACCCACACCGCGTTCAGCGGCACGACCGACATCAGCGGGTTGCCCGGCGACACGCGCTGGCCGACCTGAACCGAGCGCTTCGCAACATAGCCGGTGACCGGTGCGGGCAGCACGTTACGCGCGTTCGCGAGGTACGCGTCGCGAACCTTCGCTGCCGCGGCCATCACGTTCGGGTGCGACGCGATCGTCGTGTTCGCGGTCAGTGCGCGGTTCGATGCGAGCTGCTGTTGCGCGGCGTCGACCGACGCCTGCGCGGCGCGCACCGCGTCGCGTGCATGGGAGATTTCTTCCTGCGACACGGCGCCCGTCTGCGCGACGGCCATCCGGCGGCGCAGGTCGTCCTGCGCCTTCGACAGGTCGGACTGGCGCAGCGCGACTTGCGCGCGGTACTGGTCGTCGTTGACGAACAGGCCGCGCACCTGGCGCACCGTCTGCGCGAGGTTGGCCTCGGCCTGCTGCAGCGCGACCTGCGAGTCGGCCGGGTCGAGCACGACCAGCGGATCGCCGGCCTTGACCGTCTGCGTATCGTCGGCCTTCACGGCGATCACGGTACCCGTGACCTGCGGCGTGATCTGCACGACGTTGCCGTTCACGTATGCGTCGTCCGTCTCTTCATGGAAGCGCGCGACGAGGAAGTAGTACAGACCGTACGCGATGGCCGCGATCACGATGACCGCGATCAGCAGCGTCATCATCCGTTTGCGCTTCCCGTTGTTCTGCGGCTGTGCGCTGGCGGCGTTTTGTTGAGGGTCGCTCATGGCGATTTTCTCCGTCCGTTATTTCGAGTGTCTGCGTAGTGGTGGCGCCGGATCAGTTGGCGGCCTGTCTTGTCTGCTTGTCGGCGTCGGGCGCGGCGAGCCGCGTGCCGGTCGCGTCGAACCCGCCGCCGAGCGCCTTGATCAGCGCGAGCTGCATGTCGCGCCGGCGCATCTTCAGGTTGGTCACCGTCTGTTCCGATGCGAGGCGGTTGGTGTCCGCGGTCAGCACCTGGAGCTGCGGCGACAGGCCCGCCTTGTAGCGGATCACGGCGAGGTCGTACGCCCGCGTCGACGCATCGAGCGCACGCTGCGCGTCATCCATCTGGCGATCGACCGCACGGATCGACGCGACCTGCGTCGCGACGTCGTTCAGCGCGCTGATCAGCGTCTGGTTGTAGTTCGCGACCGACAGGTCGAAGTCCGCGTAGCGGCCCTTGAGCTGCGCGCGCAACGCACCGGCATCGAAGATCGGCAGGTGGATGGCAGGCCCGAACTGCGCCTGGCGGCTCGCGAAATTCAGGAATTTGCCCCAGCCGAACGCATCGAAGCCGAAGCCGGCCGCGAGGTTCACGTCGGGGAAGAATTCGGCCTTCGCTTCCTTCACGTCGTGCATCGCGGCCTCGACCTGCCAGCGCGCGGCGACGA
Organism: Burkholderia sp. BCC1985; assembly: GCF_905339915.1. Taxonomy (NCBI): domain Bacteria; kingdom Pseudomonadati; phylum Pseudomonadota; class Betaproteobacteria; order Burkholderiales; family Burkholderiaceae; genus Burkholderia; species Burkholderia sp. BCC1985. The sequence goes on along the minus strand of NZ_CAJPGY010000041.1, from coordinate 15,698 downwards.
TGTCGGGGCGGCGCGACACGAGGTCGGCCGGCAGGTTGCCGGGCAGTGCGACTTCGCCGGTCGGGTTCATCACCGGCGCGGCGATCTGCAGTCCGCGATCCGGCCCCTTGCCGAGCAGCGCGGCGAGCTGGTAGCGCACGGTCGTGATCTGGCCGTCGAGGTCGGACAGCGATGCCTGGGTCGTCGCGATGTTGCCGCGCGCCGTCTGGCGTTCCACGTTGGTGTCGAGACCGGCCGACACGCGGCCGTCGGTGATCCTGCCGACCGTCTGGCGGTTGGCGATCTCGCGCTGCGCGATGTCGCGCAGCGCATACAGCTGGGCGAGCGAGTTGTAGGTGCGGGCCACCGACGACGCGAGCGTGATGCGTGCCTGTTGCATGTCGGCCTCGGCGGCCTTTTCCTGCGACACGGCGGTGTGCAGGCGCTCGCGGTTCTTGCCCCACAGGTCGAGATCCCACGACGCGCTCGCGAGTGCGTTGTTCTCGCTGTACCACTGGCCGCCGTACGGGGGCGGGAACAGCGCGTTCGACGAATACAGCTCGCGTGTCCACGAGTAGCTGGCTTCGGCTTTCGGCATCAGGTTCGAGCGCGACGACTCGATGTACGACGACGCCTTCGCGATGCGCGCCTGTGCCTGCGCGATCGACGGGTTGCCCTGGAGCGCCTCGTCGATCAGCTTCGGCAACTGCGGATCGCCGAACTGGTTGGCCCAGTCGAGCGCCGGCCACTGGCCGCCCTGGGCCGGCAGGCTCTGGGCGGTTTCGAATTGCGATGCGGGTGCGATCTGCTTGTCGCTCTTGATGCCGATGTAGTTTGCGCAGCCCGCCAGCGCCAGCGCGGCAACCGCGGCGGCGACGGCGGCGCGGCACGACCCGGCGCGCACGGACAACGGGGAGGATTTCATCGCGCTGTTCCCTGACTCGGAATGAATGATGGACACTGCAAGGATTTCCTTACATTAATCTGTCAAAAGTAATTGTTATGGCAACTATTACGTGATGCTGCCGCCCGCGGTTTCGCAGTAGTTGCTGAGAATGCGGCGCAACATGCTCTTCAGGAACCCGACTTCTTCCGGCGTAAATCCGTCCAGCAGCTCGTCGAGCACGCTACGGAACACCGGCGGCAGACGCTCGGCAAGCGCGCGGCCTTCATCGGTCAGCTCGAGGCGTACGACCCGCCGATCCTCGATGCTGCGCACGCGGGACAGCAGGCCGCGTTTCTCGACGCGATCGAGCAGGCGCGTGACCGCGCTCGCGTCGATCCCGTATTCCCGCGCGAGTTCGGCGGCCGTCGAGCACTTTCCGACGGCGATCATGAACAGCATGCTTGCCTGCGTGCCCGTAATGCCGAGCTCTTCCTGCGTGCGCTGCGTGACGAGGTTGGTCATCACCGACTTCACACGCGACATCAGATAACCGACGCTGTCGTTCATCTGATACGAGGACAGCGGCGAAACGGGCGGTTGGGAAGGAGAATCCGACATAAAACCCTGAAGCTGCAATAGTTGACTAGGCAGCAGTATAGGCGCTATTTGCTTGCCGCGGCAAATATTAATCGAACGGGCGGGTGGGCGCTGCGCGGCCCGAAATTCCCTTGCGGGCGTCAGGGTCTTCGTTCGTGGGCGGTGTGTCGGCAGGCGGAATCGCCCTCTGCGAGGCGAGGGCGGGGCGCATCATCTTTCGCGTTGCAACACACGGTCCGGCTCTCGACATTCTCACGTGCTATAATTTGAGGCTTTCCAAGCTGCAACGCGCGCGCACGTGTCCCGGTGACTGACGAGCGTGCGCGTTTGCGCGTTCAACGATTTCCAGGTTTCTATGACCCGCGCCCTTCGCAATATCGCCATCATCGCTCACGTCGACCACGGCAAGACCACGCTCGTCGACCAACTGCTCCGCCAGTCCGGCACCTTCCGCGAGAACCAGCAGATTGCCGAGCGAGTGATGGACTCGAACGACATCGAAAAAGAGCGCGGGATCACGATTCTCGCGAAGAACTGCGCGGTCGAATACGAAGGCACGCACATCAACATCGTCGACACGCCGGGGCACGCGGACTTCGGTGGCGAGGTGGAGCGTGTGCTGTCGATGGTCGACTCGGTGCTGCTGCTCGTCGACGCGGTCGAGGGCCCGATGCCGCAAACGCGCTTCGTCACGAAGAAGGCGCTGGCGCTCGGCCTGAAGCCGATCGTGGTCGTCAACAAGATCGACCGTCCGGGCGCGCGGATCGACTGGGTCATCAACCAGACCTTCGACCTGTTCGACAAGCTCGGCGCGACCGAAGAGCAGCTCGACTTCCCGATCGTCTACGCATCGGGCCTGAACGGTTATGCGTCGCTCGATCCGGCGACCCGCGAAGGCGACATGCGCCCGCTGTTCGAGGCGATCCTCGCGCACGTGCCGGTTCGCCCGGCCGATCCGGAAGCGCCGCTGCAGCTCCAGATCACGTCGCTCGACTACTCGACGTACGTCGGCCGGATCGGCGTCGGCCGCATCACGCGCGGCCGCATCAAGCCGGGCCAGCCGGTCGTGATGCGCTTCGGTCCGGAAGGCGACGTGCTGAACCGCAAGATCAACCAGGTGCTGTCGTTCAAGGGCCTCGAGCGCGTGCAGGTCGAGTCGGCTGAAGCCGGCGACATCGTGCTGATCAACGGTATTGAAGACGTCGGCATCGGCGCGACGATCTGCGCGGTCGACACGCCGGAAGCGCTGCCGATGATCACGGTCGACGAGCCGACGCTGACGATGAACTTCCTCGTCAACTCGTCGCCGCTGGCCGGCCGCGAAGGCAAGTTCGTGACGAGCCGCCAGATCCGCGACCGCCTGATGAAGGAACTGAACCACAACGTCGCGCTGCGCGTGAAGGACACGGGCGACGAAACGGTGTTCGAAGTGTCGGGCCGCGGCGAACTGCACCTGACGATTCTCGTCGAGAACATGCGCCGTGAAGGGTATGAGCTGGCCGTGTCGCGTCCGCGCGTCGTGATGCAGGAAATCGACGGTGTGCGCCACGAGCCGTACGAGCTGCTGACGGTCGACGTCGAAGACGAACATCAGGGCGGCGTGATGGAAGAGCTCGGTCGCCGCAAGGGCGAAATGCTCGACATGGCATCGGACGGCCGCGGCCGCACGCGCCTGGAATACAAGATCTCGGCACGTGGCCTGATCGGCTTCCAGAGCGAATTCCTGACGCTCACGCGCGGCACGGGCCTGATGAGCCACATCTTCGACTCGTACGCACCGGTCAAGGACGGCTCGGTCTTCGAGCGCCGCAACGGCGTGCTGATCTCGCAGGATGACGGTGCCGCGGTCGCCTACGCACTGTGGAAGCTGCAGGATCGCGGCCGCATGTTCGTGAAGCCGGGCGATGCGCTGTATGAGGGCATGATCATCGGCATCCACAGCCGCGACAACGACCTCGTCGTGAACCCGATCAAGGGCAAGCAACTGACCAACGTGCGCGCATCGGGCACCGACGAAGCCGTGCGCCTCGTGCCGCCGGTCCAGATGTCGCTCGAATACGCGGTCGAATTCATCGACGACGACGAACTCGTGGAAGTGACGCCGCAGTCGATCCGCCTGCGCAAGCGCTTCCTGAAGGAGCACGAGCGTCGCCGCGCGAGCCGCGAAGGCGCGGTCGACTAAGTTCGATCGTTCCCTTGCATGATGAAAAAGGCTGTCTTCGGGCGGCCTTTTTTGCATCTGCGCGATGCGCAATCGGGCGGGCTGCAAAACACTGTTCCCGCGGGTCGTGGCAATCCGGCAAAACCCCGTCGCGCGGTGCTTTCGGGCACATTTCGTCGTGAACTTCGGTAACGGTTCTGTGATATGCTGCGCGCACGCAAGTTTTAGGTCCTTCCAAGCAAGACTTGATTCGCAATCCGCTAAACGGTCAGGCCGTGTCGCGGAAGGTTGAGTAACCCGCTATTTCTCGAGAAGCTCGAAGAAAGGTGAGCGTAAAATGTCAGATGTAATGAAGCAGTTTCAGCTGAACTCCTATCTGTTCGGCGGCAATGCTTCGTACGTTGAAGAACTGTACGATGCATACCTCAACAATCCGGCATCGGTGCCGGAGAACTGGCGAGAGTATTTCGACGCGCTGCAGAACGTGCCTGCAACCGACGGCTCGAATGCCAATGACGTCGCTCATTTTCCGATCGTCGAATCGTTCGCCGAGCGCGCGAAGGCCAATGCCTTCATCCCGCGCGAAAGCACCAGCAATCTGGCGACCGCGCGCAAGCAGGTCCACGTCCAGTCCCTCATCAGCGCATATCGCTTCCTCGGCTCGCAATGGGCCAATCTGGATCCGCTGAAGCGTCGCGAACGTCCCGCCATTCCCGAACTCGAACCCGCGTTCTACGACTTCTCCGAAGGCGACCTCGACCAGACGTACAGCGCAAGCAACCTGTATTTCGGCTTCGACCAGGCTTCGCTGCGCGACATCGTCAAGGGCCTGCGTGACACGTATTGCGGCACGATCGGCGCCGAATACATGTACATCAGCGATCCGGAGCAGAAGCGCTGGTGGCAGGAGCGCCTGGAATCGACCCGCGCGACGCCGTCCTTCTCGATCGACAAGAAGAAGCACATCCTGAATCGCCTGACGGCAGCGGAAGGCCTCGAGCGCTATCTGCACACCAAGTACGTCGGCCAGAAGCGCTTCTCGCTCGAAGGCGGCGAAAGCTTCATCGCGGCGATGGACGAAGTCGTCCAGCACGCGGGCAAGCGCGGCGTGCAGGAAATCATCATCGGCATGGCCCACCGCGGCCGTCTGAACGTGCTGGTCAACACGCTGGGCAAGATGCCGGCCGACCTGTTCGCCGAATTCGAAGGCAAGCACGTCGACGACCTGCCGGCCGGTGACGTGAAGTACCACAAGGGCTTCTCGTCGGACGTGTCGACCGAAGGCGGTCCGGTCCACCTGTCGCTCGCGTTCAACCCGTCGCACCTCGAAATCGTGAACCCGGTGGTCGAAGGTTCCGCGAAGGCGCGGATGGACCGTCGCGGCGACGAAGACGGCCTGCAAGTGCTGCCGGTGCAGATCCACGGCGACGCGGCCTTCGCCGGCCAGGGCGTCGTGATGGAAACGCTGAACCTCGCGCAGACGCGCGGTTACGGCACGCACGGCACGCTGCACATCGTCATCAACAACCAGATCGGCTTCACGACGTCGGACCCGCGCGATGCGCGCTCGACGCTGTACTGTACCGACGTGGTCAAGATGATCGAAGCGCCGGTGCTGCACGTGAACGGCGACGATCCGGAAGCCGTCGTGCTCGCGATCCAGATCGCGATCGACTACCGGATGCAGTTCCACAAGGATGTCGTGATCGACATCGTCTGCTTCCGCAAGCTGGGTCACAACGAGCAGGACACGCCGGCGGTCACGCAGCCGCTGATGTACAAGAAGATCGCGCAGCACCCGGGCACCCGTGCGCTGTATGCCGAGAAGCTCGTGCAGCAGGGCGTGATCACCGCGGAAGACGCCGACAACTACGTGAAGGCGTACCGCAAGGCGATGGACGACGGCCACCACACCGTCGATCCGGTCCTGTCGAACTACAAGAGCAAGTACGCGGTCGACTGGGTTCCGTTCCTGAACCGCAAGTGGACGGACGCAGCCGATACGGCCGTGCCGCTCGCCGAACTGAAGCGCCTCGGCGAACGCATCACGACGGTCCCGGAAAACTTCAAGGTTCACCCGCTCGTCGAGCGCGTGATCAACGACCGCCGCAACATGGCGCGCGGCGACCAGCCGCTCGACTGGGGCATGGGCGAACACCTCGCGTTCGCGTCGCTCGTCGCATCGGGCTACTCGGTGCGCCTGACGGGCCAGGACTCGGGCCGCGGCACGTTCACGCACCGTCACGCGGTGCTGCACGACCAGAATCGCGAGCGCTGGAACGACGGCACGTACGTGCCGCTGCAGAACATCGCCGACGGTCAGGCGAAGTTCACGGTGATCGACTCGGTGCTGTCGGAAGAGGCGGTGCTGGGCTTCGAATACGGTTACTCGACCGCCGAGCCGAACACGCTCGTGCTGTGGGAAGCGCAGTTCGGCGACTTCGTCAACGGCGCGCAGGTCGTGATCGACCAGTTCATCTCGTCGGGCGAAGTGAAGTGGGGCCGCGTGTCGGGTCTCACGATGCTGCTGCCGCACGGCTACGAAGGCCAGGGTCCGGAACACTCGTCGACGCGTATCGAGCGTTTCCTGCAACTGTGTGCCGATCACAACATGCAGGTCGTCCAGCCGACGACGCCGGCGCAGATTTTCCACCTGCTGCGTCGCCAGATGATCCGCCTGTTCCGCAAGCCGCTGATCGTCGCCACGCCGAAGTCGCTGCTGCGTCACAAGGAAGCGGTGTCGGACCTGTCGGAACTCGCGAAGGGTTCGTTCCAGCCGGTGCTGGGCGAAACCGACGGCGGCATCGACGCGAAGAAGGTCAAGCGCGTGCTGGCTTGCTCGGGCCGCGTGTACTACGACCTCGTCGCGCATCGCCGCGAAGCGAAGGCGAACGACGTCGCGATCATCCGTATCGAGCAGCTGTATCCGTTCGCGCACAAGCAGTTCGAAGCCGAAATGAAGAAGTACGAGAACGCGACTGAAGTGGTCTGGGTGCAGGACGAGCCGCAGAACCAGGGTCCCTGGTTCTACGTCGAGCACCACCTGAAGGAAGGCATGAAGGAAGGGCAGAAGCTGGCATACAGCGGCCGTCCGGCTTCGGCCTCGCCGGCGGTTGGCTACTACGCGAAGCACTACGAGCAGCAGAAGGCCCTCATCGAAGGTGCATTCGGCCGCCTGAAGAGCGCATCGATCGCGAAATAACCGACGTCAAGCGAAACGGGAAGGCGCACTGCGCTTTCCCGTCTCTTTTGGCCTGCCGGGCGCGTCGCGCGCCGCACCGGCCGAAGGAATCGCACGAACCTCGTCATACCCCAGATTAAGCATCCAGGAAAATCACATGGCTATCGTAGAAGTCAAAGTCCCCCAGCTTTCGGAGTCGGTTTCGGAAGCCACCATGCTGCAGTGGAAGAAGAAGCCGGGCGAAGCAGTCGCGCAGGACGAAATCCTGATCGAACTCGAGACCGACAAGGTCGTGCTCGAAGTGCCGGCACCGGCCGCGGGCGTGCTCGCGCAAGTGCTGCAGAACGACGGTGACACCGTGGTCGCCGACCAGATCATCGCGACGATCGACACCGAAGCGAAGGCAGGTGCTGCCGAAGCAGCGGCAGGCGCCGCCGAAGTGAAGCCGGCGGCAGCCCCTGCTGCAGCCGCACCGGCAGCACAGCCGGCTGTCGCGACCGCGTCGAGCTCGGCCGCCGCATCGCCGGCCGCAGCGAAGCTGCTGGCCGAGAAGGGCCTGTCGGCAGGCGACGTCGCAGGTTCGGGCCGTGACGGCCGTGTCACGAAGGGCGACGCGCTGGCCGCAGGCAGCGCACCGAAGGCTGCTCCGGCCGCCGCACCGGCGAAGGCCGCTGCTGCGAAGCCGGCGCTGCCGGAAGTGAAGGTGCCGGCATCGGCAGCGACGTGGCTGAACGATCGTCCGGAACAGCGCGTGCCGATGTCGCGCCTGCGTGCGCGTATCGCCGAGCGCCTGCTCGAGTCGCAGCAGACCAACGCGATCCTGACGACGTTCAACGAAGTGAACATGGCTCCGGTCATGGAACTGCGCAACAAGTACAAGGACAAGTTCGAGAAGGAACATGGCGTGAAGCTCGGCTTCATGTCGTTCTTCGTGAAGGCGGCCGTGCACGCGCTGAAGAAGTTCCCGCTGGTGAACGCGTCGATCGACGGTAACGACATCGTCTACCACGGCTACTTCGACATCGGTATCGCGGTCGGTTCGCCGCGCGGCCTGGTCGTGCCGATCCTGCGCAACGCGGATCAGCTGAGCCTCGCCGAGATCGAGAAGAAGATCGCCGAATTCGGCCAGAAGGCGAAGGACGGCAAGCTGTCGATCGAGGAAATGACGGGCGGTACGTTCTCGATCTCGAACGGCGGCGTGTTCGGCTCGATGCTGTCGACCCCGATCATCAACCCGCCGCAATCGGCCATCCTCGGCGTGCACGCGACGAAGGAGCGCCCGGTTGTCGAAAGCGGCCAGATCGTGATCCGTCCGATCAACTACCTGGCCCTGTCGTACGACCACCGCATCATCGACGGCCGCGAAGCAGTCCTGTCGCTCGTCGCGATGAAGGATGCGCTGGAAGATCCGGCACGCCTGCTGCTCGACCTGTAAGCCGAGTCTCACTGCATTGACCCGCCCCGCACGCTCGTGCACTTGCGCGAGCGTGCGGGCGTACAAGTAGAAAGGATTGTCATGTCCAAGGAATTTGACGTCGTCGTGATCGGCGCCGGCCCCGGCGGCTACATCGCCGCGATTCGCGCCGCGCAGCTCGGCAAGACCGTTGCCTGTATCGAGAAGTGGAAGAACCCGGCCGGCGCGCTGAAGCTCGGCGGTACCTGCCTGAACGTCGGCTGCATCCCGTCGAAGGCGCTGCTCGCCTCGTCGGAAGAGTTCGAGAACACGTCGCATCACCTGGCCGATCACGGCATCACGGTCGACGGCGTGAAGATCGACGTCGCGAAGATGCTCGGCCGCAAGGATGCGATCGTCGAGAAGATGACGAGCGGGATCGAGTTCCTGTTCAAGAAGAACAAGATCACCTGGCTGAAGGGCCATGGCAAGTTCACCGGCAAGACCGATGCCGGCGTGCAGATCGAAGTGAGCGGCGAGGGTGAAACCGAAGTCGTCACCGCGAAGAACGTGATCATCGCGACGGGCTCGAAGGCGCGTCACCTGCCGGGTATCCCGGTCGACAACAAGATCGTGTCGGACAACGAAGGTGCGCTGACGTTCGACTCGGTGCCGAAGAAGCTCGCCGTGATCGGCGCAGGCGTGATCGGCCTCGAGCTCGGCTCGGTGTGGCGTCGCCTGGGTGCCGAAGTGACGGTGCTCGAAGCGCTGCCGGCATTCCTCGGTGCAGCCGACGAAGCGCTCGCGAAGGAAGCGGCCAAGCTGTTCAAGAAGCAGGGCCTCGACATCCATCTCGGCGTGAAGATCGGCGAAGTGAAGACGACCGCCGACGGCGTGTCGATCGCTTACACGGACAAGGACGGCAACGCGCAGACGCTTGACGCCGACCGCCTGATCGTGTCGGTCGGCCGCGTGCCGAACACCGACAACCTCGGCCTCGAGGCAATCGGCCTGAAGGCGAACGAGCGTGGCTTCATCGACGTGGACGACCACTGCCGTACCGCGGTGCCGAACGTCTACGCGATCGGCGACGTGGTGCGCGGCCCGATGCTCGCGCACAAGGCGGAAGACGAAGGCGTGCTGGTCGCGGAAGTGATCGACGGCCAGAAGCCGCACATCGACTACAACTGCATTCCGTGGGTGATCTATACGTACCCGGAAATCGCATGGGTCGGCAAGACGGAACAGCAGCTGAAGGCCGAAGGCCGCGAGATCAAGTCGGGCAAGTTCCCGTTCTCGATCAACGGCCGCGCGCTCGGCATGAATGCGCCGGACGGCTTCGTGAAGATGATCGCGGACGCGAAGACCGACGAACTGCTCGGCGTGCACGTGATCGCCGCGAACGCGTCGGACCTGATCGCGGAAGCCGTGGTGGCGATGGAGTTCAAGGCGGCGTCGGAAGACATCGCCCGCATCTGCCATCCGCACCCGTCGATGTCGGAAGTGATGCGCGAAGCGGCGCTCGCCGTCGACAAGCGCTCGCTGAACAGCTGAGCGCGGTATAGCGCCGGCCGGCCATTGGCCGGTGCAGCCGTCTCATGACGAAGGCGGGCGGGGGTTTCCCGCTCGCCTTCGTTCTTTCCGGTTTGCCCGATGAACGTCACCGAATACTACACGCGCGAACTGACCACGCGCGGCTATCAGTCCGATCCCGCCCAGCGCGCGGCCGTCGATCGCCTGCAGCGCTGTTTCGACGAGTGGGTCGAGTACAAGGCGCGTCGCTCGAACGCGTTCAAGAAGCTCATCAATCATCCGGACCTCCCGCGCGGCGTCTACATGTGGGGCGGCGTCGGCCGCGGCAAGAGCTTCCTGATGGACAGCTTCTATGCGGTGGTGCCCGTGCAGCGCAAGACGCGCCTGCATTTCCACGAATTCATGCGTGAAGTCCACCGCGAACTCGAGGAGCTGAAAGGGCAGGCCGATCCGCTCGACGAGCTCGCGCGGCGCATCGCGAAACGCTACCGGCTGATCTGTTTCGACGAATTCCACGTGTCGGACATCGCCGACGCGATGATCCTGTACCGGCTGCTCGATCGCCTCTTCAACAACGGCGTGCAGTTCGTGATGACGTCCAACTACGATCCCGACGATCTGTATCCCGATGGCCTGCATCGCGACCGCATGCTGCCGGCGATCGCGCTGATCAAGCAAAAGCTCGACGTGCTGAACGTCGACGCGGGCGTCGACTATCGCCAGCGCACGCTGGCGCAGGTGCAGATGTACCACACGCCGCTCGGCGCGGACGCCGATCGCGAACTGCGTCATGCGTTCGCGAAGCTCGCCGCGGTGCCGGACGAAAGCCCGATCCTGCATATCGAGAAGCGCGAGTTGAAGGCGCTCCGCAAGGCCGACGGCGTCGTCTGGTTCGACTTCGCGACGCTGTGCGGCGGCCCGCGTTCACAGAACGACTATCTCGAGCTTGCCAGCCGCTTCCACGCGATCGTGCTGTCGGAAGTGCCGCAGATGTCGCCGCGGATGGCGTCCGAGGCGCGACGCTTCACCTGGCTCATCGACGTGCTGTACGACCACAAGGTCAAGCTGCTGATGTCCGCGGCGGTGCCGGCGGAGCAGCTGTACGTCGAAGGGCCGATGGCGAACGAGTTCACGCGCACGGTGTCGCGGATCGTCGAGATGCAGTCGAAGGAATACCTCGAAACGCCGCGTCGTATCGTCGATACTTCGCTGACCTGATCGCGGTTGCCGGCGAGCGGCGGGCTTCAAAGGTCAATTCCGGTCAAATTCCCGCAATCTCCGGGTATTTTCGGACTTGTCTTATGTTCACGGTTGAGGTCAGCCGATATCGTTGCGTCATGGTTCCCAAGGCTGGAGATATCCATGACACCGTATCGCGATCTGACCGACCATGAGTGGCGCTGCGTCGCGCCGTTTTTGCCCGAAATGCAGCCGCGCACCGAGTTGCGCGGCCGACCATTGGCCAACACACGCGCCGTCCTGAACGGCGTGCTGTGGATCATCTATAGCGGCGCGACCTGGTCCGCGATGCCGCGTCGTTACCCTTCGTACCAAACCTGCCACCGCCGTTTCAAGGTCTGGCACGAGACCGGCACGCTGCGGCAGGTGATGCACGCGTTGTATGGCGACGCAGGCGCGAATCTGTGCGACCAGCTGGCCACGCGGATGCGCAAGCACGCGCAATCGAAGGCGGCGGCGGTGCGCAGTGCCGTGGCGCCGGTCTATCGCACGCCGCGCAGCTACACGGCGGATGCGCTGAAGCGCGCAGCGTGATGTCGATCGGTTTCATGCACGTCGGCGTCAAAACAAAATCGGCCTGACGACGTCGTCGCAGGCCGATTTTTTTATCGCGTCGCGCGTGTCGACGCGCGTTGCGTCATTGTGCGCGAACCCAGGTCTGCGACCGGCCGAGCAGCGATACGCCGATATAGCCGCGCACGACGAGCTTCTGGCCGCCGTCTTCGAGCGACATCTTGCACTTGTAGACCTTGCCGTTCTCCGGGTCGAGAATGTTGCCGCCGTCCCAGTGATCGCCGTCCTTCTTCATCGCCTTGATGATCGTCATGCCCTTGATGAGCTGATCCTTGCGCTCGTCCGTGCATGCGGTGCAGCGGCGATCGGGCGTGTCATTGGCGCCGAGGCCTTTGACGACCTTGCCCGACAGCGAGCCTTCGCCGTCGTCGGCGATCTGCACGAGCGCCTTCGGCTGATGCGTGTTGTCGTCGATCGTCTGCCACATCCCGACGGGGCTGTCGGCCTGGGCGAAGGTGGGGGCGGCGCAAGCGAGCAGGGCACTTGCGACGGCCAGTGCGCGCAACGGGCGGGTCAGTTGAATCATCGTCTTCCTCCTTGTTTCATGTCGTGTTCGATGTGCCCGCACGACCGTCTGCATGGGGCGGTGGCATGTTGCGGGCTTTGCCAGAATACGTGAAACCGCACGCCGCGTTTGATAGAGGGGGTTCTAATCCAAACGGCCCGCGAGACGCAGGCTGTCTGGTGACCGATCAGTTGAGCTGATACGAGAACGCGGCATTCACGCGCGGGCTGCGCGATGCGCTTTCAACCGGTGCATCGCCGACCGGCTTCGCGATATTCAGATCGAGACTGTAGTAGCGGCTGTCGGTAAACCGCACGCCGATACCGACCGACGACAGGCGGCTCGGCGACGGCGTGCCGGTATGCAGGTACACGCGCGCCATGTCGTACGCGATGTACGGCGTGATCGATTTCATGTACGTCCAGCCCGGCGTGAATCCGCGGTTGACCTCCAGCGACATCCCCCAGCCCGAGTCGCCCGACGTTTCGCCGGGCTGGTAGCCGAGCGCATAGCGCGTCGAACCGAACGAGATCTGCTCCGACGTCGGCAGCGAGTCGGGGCTGTACTGGCCGGTCAGCGAGACCGACGTGCCGATCTTGAACGGCCATTCATTGGTTTGCGTGAAGGTCGCGCCGGTGCGCACGAACGTCAGCGAGATCGGGCTGTCCACCGACGTCGTGTTCGAGCCGATCGTGATGTCCTGCGATTTCGACGCGCCGAGAATGTTGAAGCCCTTCGCGACGTTCACGCTCAGCTTCTGTACCTGCTTGGCCGATACGCTCGTATAGTCGAGCTGCATCTGCAGCACGCGGACCTGCGAGCGTGTATCGATGCTGTTGCCGCTGATCTTGTTCTGGTAGCGGTCTTCGTTGTGCGACGCATAGCCCGACACGGTGCCGAGCAGGCTGCGCTGGTTGTTCAGCAGCAACGGATAGGATGCCGAAAGACCGAGCTTCTCGTTCTTGACGGTGCGCTCGACGGTCGACGGCAGGCCCGGGTTGTCGGTCGGCTTGCCGCGATACGTGCTGGCGTCGAGGCGCGTGACCAGGCCGCTGCTGCCGACCGGCACGGCGCCGCTGAATGCGACGTAGGTCTGCTTGTCGCGTCCGGGCGGCACCAGCGCGGAAATGCTCAATTGCTCGCCGAACGACGTGAGGCCGTTCTCCGTTGCGGTGATGAGCCCCTGCACGCCCGGGTGATTGAAATCGATGCCGGTGCTGATGTTGAATGCCTTGCGGTCGACGGCCAGTTCGAGCGTCGTTGCGCCGTCGGTCGTCTGCGGCGGCGGCACGTTGGCCTTCACCGACACGCCGGGCAGGAGGCCGAACGTGTTCACGTAGCGTTCGAACGTCGCGCGGCGCAGCGGGCGATCGGCCGTGATGTGCGCGGCGATCGCGCGGATCTTCGATTCCATCGCGCCGGGCTTGCCGGTCACCTTGACGTCCGACACATAGCCTTCGACGACCGTGACGCGCACGACGCCGTTCTCGAACGTCTGCGCGGGAATGAACGCGAACGACAGCGCATAGCCGCGATCCTGGTACAGCTTGGTCACGCCGTTGGCGGTTTCGATCAGATCGCCGATCGTGATGTCCTTGCCGACGAGGGGCGTGAAGCGACGCGAGATCTCGTCGAACGGCACCGACTTCACGCCTTCGACCTGGAACGTCGTCGGCGTCAGGTGCCGCGACAGCAGTTCCTGCAGTTGCGGTGCCTGCGGCGCGACCTGCACGGTGACGTTCGGGCCTTTCTGCGGGGCGTTGATCTGGGGGAGGGAATCGAGCGGGTTACCTGCCGCGCGCGTTTGTGCATGTGCCGTGCCTGCCGCCGCGATAGCGAGCAGCATCATCCATCTGTCGAGTCTGGATTTCATTGTTCTTCCTCGTAGGCCTTGCTTTTCGTCTTCTTTCTAATGCGGGCGCGCGACACCAGGGTGTCGCGCGCCGCGTGCCGCATTGCCGGTTGTATTGGTACGGCCGCGCCTCCTGCTCCGGCTGCAAAGGCGCGATCGTCCTCCTTTACTTGCCGACGCTACCCAGCGTGCCCAGCAGCCCCGTGACCGGTGCCAGCAGACCCGTCGAACTGCCCGACGATGCCGCACCCGTCACGCTGCCGACCAGCGACGTGACCGGTGCGAGCGGGCTCGACGAACCCCCGGTTCCCGCTGCACCGCCGACTGTTCCGGTGACAGTATTCAGCAAACCGGTGACGGGCGCGAGAGGATTTGCCCCGCCTGCACCACCCGTTGCGCCGCCCAGCGTGCCCGTGACCGTCGACACGAGGCCCGTGACGGGCGCGAGCGGATTGCTGCCCGAGCTGCCCGTTGCGCCGCCGACCGCACCCGTGAGCGAACCGAGCGGCGTCGAGCCGAGGCCGGACAGCAGGCCGCCGAGCGGGTTCGTCGAGCCGGAACCCGACGACGTGCCGTTCTGGACCGTAGCCGTCGAGCCGCCGACGAGGCTGGTGAGCAGGCCGGGGATCGGTGCCGCGCCGTTCGGACCGTTCGGGTTCACGAGGCCGCCCGCGTTGGTCACGGTGTTGCCGACCGCGGTGACGAGCTGGCCGACGTCGCCGACGAGCGGCTGGTTAGACGTGCTTGCGACCTTCGTGCCCGCCGAGCTGATTGCACCGCCGACCTGACCGAGCAGGCCCGACACGGGCTGCCCGAGGCCGGTGGTCGTGCCGACCTGTTGCGTGACCTGGCCTGCGGTGATCACCAGCGGCGTGATCGCCGAGCTGAGCGGCTGCGTTACCTGCTGCACGGCACCCGACGACAGCGTCGAACCGATCGTCGTGCCGGCTGCCGAGAGGCCGTTGGCAACCGTGTCGAGTACGGTTCCGACCGGCGTCGTGACAGGGGCGAGCGGTGCGAGCTGACCCGTGCCGAGCGCCTTGACCGTCGAACTCAGCCCGGACACGGTGTTGCTCGTCGCGCCCACGACGTTCCCGAGGCCGGCGACCGTCGTGCCGACGGGATCCTTGATCGAGCCGGTCTGTCCCAGCCCGTTGCTCAACGCATCGGCAGCCGCGTTGATGATCGTGCCGGTGCTCGAGACGGTGCTGCCGACACCCTTCGTCACGCCGTCGCCGAGGCCGGGCACGCTGATGTTGCCGACCGTGCTGCCGAGGTCGGTTGCCGTCTGGCCGACCGTGCTGACAGCGCCCTTGGTGCCGGTGGACGAGCCGCTGGTGCCGCTCGTACCACTGGTGCCGCTCGTGCCGCTGCTGCTGCCGGCATTGCTGCTCGTCGGCGGCGTGCTGACGCTGTTGCCGCCGCAGGCGGCCAGCAGGCACGCTGCGGCGAAAGCGGTGAGGGGCGCGCGCCATTGGCGCAGGGCGGCCGTCGTGATGGAACGTTGCTGGGACATGATGGACTCCTCGCTGTCTTGTCGATGAATGGATGTTCGATTACTTGCCGTGCGTGCCGCCGAGCAGGCCGCCGAGCAGCGACGTGACAGGCGCGAGCGGGTTCGAGCCCGAGCCCGAATTCGTGACGGCGCCCGTGGTGCCGCTCAGTGCCGGGGCACCGACCGTGCTGGTGACCGCGGACACGGCGCCCGTCACGGGAGCGAGCGGGTTGCTGCCGCCCGCGCCGCCCGTTGCGCCGCCGAGCGCGCCGGTGACGGTGGAGACGAGGCCGGTGACCGGAGC
>NZ_CAJPGY010000040.1:0-62118 GCF_905339915.1 Burkholderia sp. BCC1985 | reverse complement strand
CAGTCATATCGATAATTGAGATTATGTCAAATCCTAAATTTACCCGAAAACACCCCTGAAATCCCTGCCAGACACCGCCCGAATCCTTCCTCACCGGTCACCCGCAGCCACCGTTTTTGCAGCGTGAACCCACCCTCAGCAAAAACCTGCGGCACGCAATGCCCCCGACGGCCGCCCGCAAGACGCCGTCTCCAACCACCGCAAACCGCCCACAACAGGACGATCAGGACAACCACATCCCCTGCATCTTGTGCGAGAAATGCGCGCGCTCGGCCGTCTCCATCAGCGACAGGAATTCATCCTGCATCATGTGGATCAGCGCTTCGTGGTCGCCGGCCTCGAAATACACTTCCGGCTGCTGCGCGAGATGTTCCTCGAGGAACGTCTTCATCCCGTACGCCATGCACACCGGCGGCAACGCGCCCAGGTCGCAATCCTTGAAGAGTTCGCGCAGTTCGATTTCCCTGGCGAGCACGAGATGGCGGCCGGTCTTGACCCAGAGGTCCGACAGCCGCACCGCGTGCGACGTCGGCAGCACGGCGGCGACGTAGCCTTCGTCGTCCTCGAGCAGCACGGTTTTCGCGAGGCGATCGCCGGGGATATGCGCGGCGGCGGCCGTCTCCATGCTGGTATGGCTATACGGGTGGTACACGACTTCGTACCGCGATGACTTCTGGCGCAGGCAATCCTGCAGGGTGGCTGATACAGGCATGGCACACCTCTCTGGACGAATCGGACGAACGAAGTTCGCTCCGGGTTTGTTCAGCATAGGTCGCATTGCGGCCAATGGAAACGCCCTCGCACGGCGCCCGCACCGACGCTCGCCCCGGCTTCGGCCCCCTTTTTCCGGCGCGCGCAATCCGGGCCCTGAGTCCGCATGGAACATGTCTGCCTGCCCCCGCCTTTCCTGAAGACACAACGAGACGCAACGGGCGGTAACGGTTCCCGTACGAGGACCCCACCACATGTGACGGCGGATCTGCGCCAGACCGTTAGTTGCATTTTAAGGAAGAACGTCGAGACCTGAAAATGTCGTCATCGGCCGCCGGGGAGCGGCCGGCCACGCACCCACGAGGCCGCCGCAAACCGCGCCGACAAAGACCGAACCTCGCCCTATACTGAGCCAACACCCGCCATCCCGCGGCGGCCGATTCCGGGAGCGACCATGCATTACCAGCTGATCTACGAACTCGTCGACGATTACCTGTCCCGGCGCGAACAGTACCGCGCCGAGCACCTCGCACTCGCGCGGGCGGCAACCGAACGCGGCGAACTCGTGCTCGCAGGCGCATTGCAGGATCCGGCCGACCAGGCCGTGCTCGTGTTCGAAGGCGATTCGCCGGAAGCCGCCGAATCGTTCGCGCGCGCCGATCCCTACGTGCAGAACGGCCTCGTCAAGTCCTGGCGCGTGCGTCCGTGGCGCGTCGTGGTCGGCAAGCACGCCCCGCGCTGACGGTGCACGGGGCCCGGCTACAGCCACCCCGCCCGCTTGAAGCGCCACCACAACGCGAGATCGGCTACGACCATCACGCCGATGCAGCCGTAGAAGCCGTACTTGAGGTGCAGTTCGGGCATGTTCGCGAAGTTCATCCCGTAGATGCCGGCGATCATCGTCGGTATCGCGAACAGCGCGGCGAACGAGCCGAGCCGCTTGGTCACCTCGTTCTCCGCAAGCGAGATCATCCCGAGATTGACCTGGATCGCGGTCACGACCATCTCGCGCCGCCCTTCGATCGTCTTCACGATCCGCTGCAGGTGGTCGTACACGTCGCGGAAGTAATGCTCCATCCCGCTGCAGACCTGCGGAATGCGTCCGCCGGTGAGCTTCGCGAGCGGCTCGATCAGCGGCGCCGTGTGCTGGT
Organism: Burkholderia sp. BCC1985; assembly: GCF_905339915.1. Taxonomy (NCBI): domain Bacteria; kingdom Pseudomonadati; phylum Pseudomonadota; class Betaproteobacteria; order Burkholderiales; family Burkholderiaceae; genus Burkholderia; species Burkholderia sp. BCC1985. The sequence continues at coordinate 60,256 of NZ_CAJPGY010000040.1, read as the reverse complement.
GCAGCATCACGAGCCGGCGTTTCAGCGAATAGAGATCCTCGATGATCGCGCGCGACGACGCGGGCGTGGCCTTGGTGAAGATGCGGTCCTCGAGCTCCTCGAGCTCGTTGCCGAGCGTCTCGAGGATCGGGAAATAGCGGTCGACGACCTGGTCCATCAACGCATAGAACACGAATGCCGACCCTTCCTGCAGCAGATGCGGCTCGCGCTCGCAGCGCTTGCGCACCGCGCGGAAGTCCTGTTCGGTATGGTTGCGGATCGACAGCACGTAGTTCGGGCCGACGAACACGTTCAGCTCGCCGACATTGAATTCACCGTCGTGGTCGAGCTCGACCGTGTGCAGCACCGCGAACAGCGAATCGCCGTACTCCTCGATCTTCGGCCGCTGATGCCCCTTGCGGGCATCCTCGAGCGCGAGCTCGTGCAGCCCGAATTCCTCGCCCATCAGGTCGATCTCGTCCGGCGTCGGATCCTTCAGCGCGACCCATACGAAACACTCGGGTTTCGACACGTATTCGCTGATGGCGTCGATATCGATATCGGCCAGCTTGCGGCCGTCCTGGTATGCAGCACAGTTGATGAGCATGATGTCCGTCATGTTGCCGTTATCGCACCAGTTTACCGGGTTGCCGCGCGGGCGGCCCGGCTTGCGCGGCACGCCGATATTGGTCATGATCGGATTGCGTGCGCCGCGGCTCGCGCACGGCATCGCTTCGACAGGTGCACGGCACGGCCGTGCCGCCCAACCTTCAAGGAGACAGACCCATGTGGTATTTCTCGTGGATACTCGGCATCGGCGTGGCGCTCGGCTTCGGCATCATCAACGCGATGTGGCTTGAAGCGGAAGTGTTCTCGCGCGACGGCAAGCGCACCGCCGCACCGCGCACGGATTCGGGGAGCCGGTATTCGTGACGCACCTGGTGTTCTTCTGCGGTCATGCCGGCACCGGCAAGACCACGCTCGCGAAGCGGCTGATCGGGCCGCTGATGCGCGCGACCGGCGAAGCCTTCTGCCTGCTCGACAAGGACACGCTCTACGGCCGCTACAGCTCGGCCGCGATGGGCGCCCTCACCTCCGATCCGAACGACCGCGACAGCCCGCTCTACCTGAAGCATCTGCGCGATCCCGAATACCAGGGCCTGCTCGACACGGCCCGCGAGAACCTCGCGCTCGGCATCGGCGCGCTCGTGGTCGGCCCGCTGTCGCGCGAAGTGCGTGACCGGCGCATCCTCGACCGCACGTGGCTCGGCATCGGGCCGGACGTCGCGCTGACGGTCGTGTGGGTCCATACCTCGGAAGACGTCGCGCACCAGCGGATCGTCGCGCGCGGCAATCCGAACGACGCGTACAAGCTCGCGCACTGGGACGAATACCGGCAACGCCGCTTCGTGCCGACCGGCCACGAATGCGACGGCATCGTGATGTTCGACAACACCGCACCGTCCGACGCGGACATCGATGCGCTGCTGTACCGCATCGTGCCGCCCCCGCCGGCGGCAACGATCGTCCCGCCGCTGCCCGCCTGAGCGGCGCGCACCGCCCTGCTCCTCGTCGCTTCACCGTGTCGCGTGAAGGCATCGCGACGCAACGTGTCGATTCGGCCGACGCCATTGCGATCCGTGAAGCCGTGACGGGCTTCGACGCGCTCGTCAAAAAAAACGCCGGAAGCGCTGTTGCGCTCCCGGCGTCGCACGGCCCTCGTGCCTGAGACCGATCGTCAGGCGACTTCGTGCACGCGCTCCATCGTGCCGCCTTCGTACAGCTTGCCGAAGCGGTTCGCGAGGAACGCCTTCAGCGACACCTTTTCCTGCGGGATGAAACCGCTTTGCGGCAGCTTCTTTTCGCGGAACAGATCCAGCACCGCGCACATCGCGCCGGCCGTCGTGATCTGGATGGCGCTCATGTGCATCCCACACACGTCCTTCGCGAAGATCTTGCGGGTGAACACGTCCTGCACGAGCTGGCCGTCCTTCACGCCGGTCACCGTGACGAACACGAGCACGACGTCCTGCTTCGTCGACGGCACCGCGCGGCGCATGATCGACTTCAGCGTGTCGCGGTCGCTCGACAGGCGCAGGTCTTCGAGCAGGAATTGCACGAGTTCGCGGTGGCCCGGATAGCGCACCGACTTGTAGTCGAGCGTCTCGACCTTGCCCGACAGCGTTTCGCACAGCGTGCCCAGGCCGCCCGACGTGTTGAAGGCTTCGTATTCGGTGCCGTCGAGCGAGAAATGTTCGAGGCCTTCGAGCGGCTGCACCCACTGCTTGCGACCGTCGCGGATCGCTTCGCACGGCTGGCAGTATTCGTTGATCAGGCCGTCGACGCTCCACGTCAGGTTGTACTTCAGCGCGTTGGTCGGATACTCGGGCAGCGCGCCGACGCGCATCTTCACGTCGCGCACTTCGCTGAAGCCGTTCACGAGCTCGTGCGCGGCGATGCCGATGAAGCCCGGTGCGAGGCCGCACTGCGGCATGAACGCGCGGTCCGAACCGTCGGCCAGTTCGCGGATCGCGTGGGTCGCGCGCACGTCTTCGGTCAGGTCGAAGTAATGGACGCCTGCCGCCTTGGCCGCCGCGGCGACGTTGACCGCCAGGTAGTACGGCAGCGCGTTGACGAGCGCATCGAAGCCCTTCACGGCTTCACGGATCGCATTGGCGTCGGCCGAATCGACACGTTGCGTCGCGATGCCTTCACGCGACAGCTTGGCGAGCGCATCAGCGTCACGGTCGAACGCGACGACTTCGTAGTCGCCCGTTTCACGCAGCATGTGAGCAATGGTGTGGCCGATCAGACCTGCGCCGACGATGGCGATTTTCATGCGCTTATCTCCTGATGATGGGTTTGGTGTTGGTGTACGGCGTCGAGCCATGAACACAGTTTAGGGACGTGCAAAATCAGTTCCAAGACGAAGAATGATGCGAAACGACCGATACTTTCGACGAAATGACTACGCATTTCGTCACAACGACCAAATCATCTAAAAAATGCGTATACGGCGTGCGTCAGACGGGCCGCGATCGACGCGTGTGGACGCGTGTGGCCGGACAGGAAGGCACACGCAAGGCGGGACATGGCAGGCAAATGAATCGTTGCGCGCGCCCGGGCACGCATTCGACACAACGACACTCGCGTGCGGACGCACGAGGCAACGCCCCGCCCCGCGGCGTGCGCGGGCAGCGGGCATCAAGGCATCAAGGGAAAGGGAAAGGAGGAAAAGCCTGCGCGACGAATCGAATCGCGCCGCGGCGTCACATGCGACACCGCATGCGACGCGTCATCCGCCGATCGTGCCGCGATCGATCTTGCGCGACAGAATGATCGACGTCGTCGTGCGTTCGACGCCTTCGAGCGTGCCGATCTGGTCGAGCAGGTCGTTGAGCCGTTCCGGCGAATCGGCACGCAACCACGCGACATAGTCGTATTCGCCACTCACCGCGCACAACAGCTGCACCTCGGGCATCCGGTCGAGCTTGCGCAGCACGTCCCTGCCGAACTTCGGCGTGAGAATGATGCCGACGTATGCGTAAATGCTCGCGTCGAGCACGTCCTGACCGAGCCGCACGCTGTAACCGGCGATCACGTTGGTACGCTCGAGCCGCGCGATGCGCGCGACGACCGTCGTGCGGGCAACGTCGAGCTGTCGCGCGAGATCGGCGACGCTTGCGCGCGCATCCGCTTGCAGCAGCGCGACGAGTTGCCGGTCGAGGTCGTCGAGTTGGTCGAGGCGAGGAGGACGCATGAGGCTGGGCCGGCGTGCAACGCGCCGGCGAAATGGAACGTGACGCGATGATAGCGCCGAACGCCGGTGCGCCCAAACGGGATCTCACGCGTTCGCATCGCTCCGCCTCGTTCGCACGCGGCGCCCGACTCGCCGATCGAACACCATCGATCGCTGGCCTTCGCCAAGTCCCTTTCAATTTCGATTCGTATCGGATGTAAGCAAGTGTCGCTTTCGCTGCTGCACTGCACGCAACGTGCTACTAATAAGGTGCGACGCGAGATGCGCGCTCGCGGCACTGGCCGCCGCGCCCGCTCGCACGACACCACCCCGGAGAGCCAACCATGAAGAAGATCTCGCTCACCCTCGCTACGCTCGCCGTTGCAGCCAGCGCATTCGCGCAAACCCCGCCGCAACCGCAGACGCCCGCTCCGGCAGCGGCAACGGCGTCGTCGGCCCCGAGCGCCGAGCAGCGTGCGGCGCGCCACGAAGCGCGCATCGAGCAGCGCATCAAGTACCTGCACGACCAGTTGAAGATCACGTCGGCGCAGGAACCGCAATGGAAGACGTTCGCCGACACGATGCGCGAGAACGGCGACACGATGGGCCGCCTCTATCGCGCCCGGATGGAAAGCCATGACGTGTCCGCGGTCGACGACATGAAGCAGTACGCGGAACTCGCGCAGGCGAACGCGGACGGCGCGAAAAAGCTCGCCGACGCATTCGCGCCGCTCTACGAGCGCTTCCCGGCCGACCAGAAGGCGCTCGCCGACACGACGTTCCGCAGCTGGCTGCACCACGGCGGCGAACACCGCGGCAAGGGCAAGGCCGCGAGCAAGGAAGGCAAGGCAGCAGCCGCGCCGGCCGCCAGCGCGCCCGCGCAACCCTGACGTCCGCCCCGTCGGCGCCGCACTGCCCGTGCGGGCCGAACGGTGCCGCGCATCCCGCGGGAATCCGGCGCGTCACACGGCGCGCCGGATTCGGGATAAGCTCCCGGCTTTTCCCGCACTTCCCCCTGCCATGCTCGAACTCAAGCACCTCGATCTGCGTACCGACCCGCAGGCCCGTCGCGTCGTGAAGGATGAAACCGTCACGGTCGCATTCGCGGATGCCGACGGCGAACTGATGAGCCTCGAAGGCCCGAACCGCTATGTCGCGGGCGACGCGCTGATCACCGGCTCGACCGGCGACCGTTGGGTCGTGTCGCGCGCGCGCTTCGACGCGAAGTACCTGCCCGCCGATCCGGCGCTCGCGCACGGCGCGCCGGGCGCCTACCGGAACCGGCCGGCCGTCGTGCTCGCCCGCCGCATGGACGAGCCGTTCACGATCGCCCGCTCGGAAAACGGCGACACGCTGCGCGGCATCGCCGGCGACTGGGTCATGCAATATGCACCCGGCGACTATGGCGTCGTGCAAGCGCAGCGCTTCGCGCAGGTTTATCGCGACGCGTAAGCGCGCGCCGCGTGACACGCGCTGCGCCGGCGTCGTGCCGGCGCGCGCCGGCGTCGCCGCTCACGCAAAGTCTTCGTCGAGTTCGAGTTCCGCGGTGCGCTCGACGGCTTCACCCGCCGCGTGCCGCTCCTCGAGCGAGCCCAGCATCGCTTCCGTGTAGGCATGCAGCACCGCGTGGCTGCGGGCGCGCTGCATCGGCCTGAGCGCCAGATAGCGCGCCAGCGCGGCCGGCACGATGCGGATATCGAGCGTCATCCGTTTCGGCGTCGAACCGAAACGCATCGCGAGCCACTGCACGGACAGGAAGCGCCCGCGTTCGTCGCTGCTTTCGGCAAAACGCGTCTGCTCCGGAAAGAGATCGCAGATCACGCGCGCGAGCGCGTCGAATTCGGCGCTTGCGCATTCGATCAGATAGTCGTCCATTCCGCCTCTCCCGTCAGGCCGCCGCGCGCGGCGACCGGCACGTCTTCACCAGCACGGCGACCAGGATCGCGGCCAGCACGAAATACACGGCCTCGAGCGATCCGGCCGGCAGCACGCGCACCTGGTACAGCAACGCCGGTGCGGCCGCCAGCGCATGCAGCACGATCGCGAGCGGCAATACGCCCGCGCAGCCGGCACGCACGCCGCGCCAGACCAGCACCGACAGCGCGAGCTGCACCGCGAACGCCGCGCAGCGCTCGATCAGCAACAGCAGGATCGACTGTGCCGACAGCGTCGCCAGCATCACGTGCAGCCGCACGACGGTATCGCCCGGCAGGTCCGCGAGCTGCGTCTCGAGCTGCCCGCGGCTCGCGAGCCACGCGAGATACGACCACTGGCCCCAGACGAGCACGCCGACGAACCAGGCTTCGGCGCCGGCATGGCCGATCCCGTAGCCGATGCCGCGCCCGTCGCCGGCCAACGCGCCGTAGCGGCGGTTCAGGAACCGGATCCCGAGATAACGGCCGACTTCCTCGAACACGGCGGTCGCGAGCGCGCTGTACGCGACGAATGCGAGCGGCTGCGTGAGCCAGCCGCCGGCGGGCGTCTGGCTCAGCACGAGGCCATGGAATGCGCGTTCGACGATCATCGCGAACAGCGTGAAGACGGCGACGCCGACGATCGTGTCGCGGCGGTCGAGCGCAAGCGGCTTGCGCAGGGTACGGAAGAGAACGAACGGCAGTAGCGCGATGATCAGCGTGGCGGCGATCAGCACCGCCAGCGTGACGGGAGCGACAGTCATGAATTTCCTTGTTCGGGGCAGCGCACCTGACGCGCCGCGTGCCCCGCATGATACTCAGCTTGCGGTCGACGCGCGCGCAATCAGCTCGCCCGGCAGCATCGCGACGCGCACGTCGCCGACCGCGCCGTCGATGCGCTCGTGCACGAATTCGACGGCCTTGTAGCCGATCTCGTAGGTCGGCTGACGGATCGTCGTGATGCCGATCAGCTCGGCCCACTCCGGATCGTCGATCGACAGCAGCGCGGCCTTTTCCTGCCATGCGGCGCCGAAGCGGGCGCGCAGGTGGCGCGCGATCGCGAGCGCGACCGGCGCGTTCGCGGCGAACAGTGCCGCCCGCACGCCGCGCTGCGTGGCCGCGTCGACGCGCGCGTCGAGGTCGGCGAGCGCCACGGCGGCCGCGGCCGGCTCGTTCAGGTCGAGCACGACCGTCGGCGGCACCGGCAGCCCGCGCGCGTCGAGCGCCGCGCGGAACGCGGCCTCGCGCAGGCGCCGCGAGCTGACGCGCTCGAACGGCTGCACGACGAAATGAATCGCATCGAAGCCGCGCGCGATCAGATGCGCGAGCGCCGTCTCGATCGCATCGGTGTTGTCGAGCCCGATCAGGTCCGCCTCGAAGCCCTCGACCGTGCGGTCGACGAGCACGGCCGGGATGCCGCCGCCGCGCAGCGGGCGCAGCACGTCTTCCTCGGCGCCGAGCGCATTGACGATCAGCCCTTCGACCCGGTAGGTCGTGAGCAGCTGCAGGAAGCGCCGCTCCATCTCGACTTCATTCGCCGCGTGGCAGATGAGCGGCATGTAGCCGAGCGCGTGGCACGCGGCCTCGACGCCCAGCAGCACTTCGACGGTATAGGGATTGGTCAGGTCGGCCGCGAGCATGCCGAGCAGCCGGTTGCGGCCGCGCTTCAACCCGCGCGCCATCTGGTTCGGCCGGTAGTTCAGGCGCGCGATCGCCGTCTCGATCCGCTGGCGCAGATCGGCGGACAGCACGTGCGTCTCGCCGTTCAGATAGCGCGAAACGCTGGTCTTGCCCGTGCCTGCTTCGCGTGCGACGTCGCTGATCGTCGCCGGACGCTGCGTGGAAGGTTGCGAATCGCTCAAGTCGTGCCTCGCGACGTACGATCCGCGCCGCTTCGTGTGCGGACGGACCTTTGTTGTTGGATACGAACGCCCCCCGGCGCACGCCGCCGCTCCCCTGCTTCGCGGTCAAGCGAAGCCGGCGCGTTCGCGCCCGCTCCGCTCGCCCGACACGCACGGCGATCGGCCGCACCGGGCTGGCACGGATGTCCGTCGCCGGACGCCGCCGGCCGCGTGGCCGGGTCGTCGATGCGCGACGAGCGGGCGATCATAACGCAGCCTGCCCTCCCGCACCAAGACCATCGACTCTAACTGCGGCGGCGGCCCGCCGGCCGGCCGCCGCCGCTCAGACGCGCGCGAGCGCGTCCGGATTGACGAGATTCGTGCGCAGCGTGCCGGCCAGCGCGCCGACCAGGTTTTCCGCGGCGCAGCGCGCCATCGCATGGCGCGTCTCGTGCGTCGCCGAGCCGATATGCGGCAGCGCGACGACATTGCTCATCCGCAGCAGCGGCGAGTCCGCCGCCAGCGGCTCCTTCTCGAACACGTCGAGCCCCGCGCCGCGGATCGTGCCGGCCCGCAGCGCGTCGATCAGCGCGGCCTCGTCGACCACCGGCCCGCGCGACGCGTTGATCAGGATCGCGCCGCGCTTCATCTTCGCGAATTCGGCCGCGCCGATCAGGTGATGCGTTTGCGGCGACAGCGGCACCTGCAGGCACACGAAGTCCGACTGCGCGAGCAGCTCGTCGAGCGTCACGCGGCGGGCGCCGTACTGCGTCTCGGCTTCGGCGTGCGCGGCACGGTTCGTGTACAGCACCTGCATCCGGAAGCCGAGCGCCGCGCGGCGCGCGACCGCGCCGCCGATCCGCCCGAGCCCGACGATGCCGAGCGTCTTGCCCTGCACGTCGGTGCCGTACAGATCGGGGCCGATGCTGCGCTGCCAGTGGCCGGCCTTCACCCACTCCGCCAGTTCGACCACCCGCCGCGCGGACGCGAGGATCAACGAGAACACGGTATCGGCGGTCGATTCGGTCAGCACGTCGGGCGTATGCGCGAGCACGATCCCGCGCCGCGTGAGATCCGCGACGTCGAAGTTGTCGTAGCCGACCGAGATCGTCGACCAGGCCTTCAGCCGCGGCGCGCGATCGAGCATCTGCGGCGTGACCTTCAGGCTCGCGCCGATCGCGCCGTCCGCGTCGCCGAGCGCATCGGCGAGCGCGTCGGCGCCGTCGGCCTGCACGAGTTCCGCATGCTCGCGCAGGTACGCAAGCACGTCATCGGGCAGCGGCTTGTACGCGACGATACGAGGCTTCATCGTTTTCATTTTCCTTGCAGCGGCGTCGCGAGCGGGTGCGCATCGCGCGCCTGGGGTTTGACGGACAGCGTGAGGATCACCGCGGCGACGAGCGCGACGCTCATGAACGCATACGATGCGACGGGCGACCCGGTCGCCCCGTTCAGGTAGCCGACGAAATACGAGCCGACGAACGAGCCGAGCGCGCCCATGCTGTTGATCAGCGCCATCGCGCCGCCGGCGACGTTCCTCGGCAGCAGTTCCGGCACGATCGCGAAGAACGGGCCGTACGGCGCGTACATCGCGGCGCCCGCGACGACCAGCAGCGCATACGAGATCCAGAAGTGCGACGAGCCGAGCGCATACGACGCGGCGAACGCGGCCGCGCCGACCAGCAGGAACGGCCACACGAAGCCGCGGCGCGAGCCGACCTTGTCGGACGCCCACGACGCGACCAGCATCGCGATCGTCGCCGCGAGGTACGGCAGCGCCGACAGCCAGCCGGTCGCGACCATCCCGAGTTCGGAGCCGTTCTTGACGATCGACGGCAGCCACAGGACGAAGCCGTACACGCCGATGCTCCAGCAGAAATACTGCGCGCACAGCTTGATCACGGCCGGCGAGCGGAACGCCTCGCCGTAGTTGCGCACGGGCTTGATCGCCGCCTGTTCGGCCGCGAGCGCGGCGTCGAGGTCGCGCTTTTCCTGCGCGGTGAGCCACGGCGAATCTGCCGGCTTGTCCTGCACGAGGAACCACCAGCATACGGCCCAGATGATGGCCGGCACGCCTTCGGCGATGAACATGTGGCGCCAGCCGAATTCGTGCACGAGATAGCCCGACACGATCGACATCCACAGCACCGTGACCGGGTTGCCGAGGATCAGGAACGTGTTCGCACGCGAGCGCTCGTTCTTCGTGAACCAGTTGCTGATGTAGATCAGCATCGCCGGCATCACCGCCGCCTCGACCACGCCGAGCACGAAGCGGATCGCCATCAGCGACGGGATGTTGGTGACCACCCCCGTGAGCGCCGCGCACGCGCCCCACAGCACGAGGCTGGCGAACACGAGCTTCTTGACGCTGCGGCGCTCCGCATAGATCGCGCCCGGAATCTGGAAGAAGAAGTAGCCGAGGAAGAACAGCGCGCCGATCAGCGACGACAGGCCCTTGCTGATCCCGAGGTCCTGGTTGATGCCGGCGGCTGCAGCGAACCCGTAGTTCGCGCGGTCGAGGTAAGCGAGGCTGTAGGTGATGAACACGATCGGCATGATCGTCCACCAGCGTCGTGCTGCGAGATTGGCTGCCATCAGAGTGTCTCCTTGGGTGATCGGAGTGGGCGGGTCAAGCGCCCGGCTCCGCTCCCGTCCTTTCGGGAATCGACCGGCGTCGGCGCGATGGCGCCTGCTCCGGCCTCATGCAAAACCGTGCACGAAGCACGAATTGGGTCCGCGGATTGTGCCGTGTCCGGCCTCTCATTGCGCGGTGACGGTTTCCTCTAGGCGATCGGCGCGATTGCTGACGTTTTCGAGCCGATCGAGCGCCGCGCGGGTCGGCAAGCCTTCCGAATCGCCGATCACCTGGATCGCGAGCGCCCCGATGCGATTGCCGCGCGCGACCGCCTGCTCGACGGAGCGGCCTTCCAGCAGCGCGCTGACCACGCCGACCGCGAAGCCGTCGCCGGCGCCGACCGTGTCGACCACGTTCGCGACACGCTCGCCCGCCACCGTGCCCTCGCGGCCGTCGGCCGTGCGGAAGTACGCGCCGTCGGCGCCCAGCTTGATCACCACGCCGCGCGCGCCCTGTGCCAGGTAGAAGCCCGCGATGTCGGCCGGCGTGTCGTGCCCGGTGAGCTGCTGCCCTTCGGCCAAGCCCGGCAGCACCCAGTCGGCGAGCGACGCGAGCGCGTTCAGCGTCTTCGCCATCACGTCGGCGGACGGCCACAGCGTCGGGCGCAGGTTCGGATCGAACGAGATCGTCTTGCCGGCCGCACGCATTTCGCGCGCCAGCCGGAACGCAAGCTCGCACGACGTCGCGGAGATCGCAGGTGCGACGCCCGTCAAATGCAGGTGCCGTGCGCCGAGCACGTAGTCGGCCACGTAGTCGTCACACGACAGGTGGCTCGCGGCCGAGCCCTTGCGGAAATATTCGACGGTCGGGTCGCTGCCGTCGTCATTACGCGACTTCAGCTGGAAGCCGGTCGGATAGCGCGGATCGACGGTCACGCACGACGCGTCGATGCCTTCGCGCGCGAGCGTGTCGAGCACGTAGCCGCCGAACGAATCGCGGCCCACCCGGCTCATCCAGCCGACCCGGAAGCCGAGCCGCGACAGGCCGATCGCGACGTTCAGGTCCGCGCCCGCGATCCGTTTCGTGAATTGCGCGGCGTGCGCGAGGTGGCCGGGCTCGGCGGCGACGAACATCGCCATCGCCTCGCCGTAGGTCACGACATCGAGTGCTGCCTTCATGAGTGCATTCCTCCGTATCCTTCGAGCGTCACGCGGCGGCGAGCCACGCGACGCGCCGGCCGGCATCGCCCGCCAGGTCGGCCGCATCGAACGGGAATTCGATGCCGCGCGGCGCCGCTTGCGGCAGGGCCGCGAGCACGCCAGTCACGAGCGCGTCGCCCGGCGCCGGCGCCACCGCGAAACGGCGCGCGCCCTCGCCAGCGACTGCCTTGCAATGAATGTATTCCACATGCGGCGCGAGTGCGTGCGCGCACGCGAGCGGCGCTTCGCCCGGCCACTGCCAGTTGCCGATGTCGAACGTCATGCCGAGCGCGTCGGGCGCGCCTGCCTCGGCCAGCGCCGCGAACAGCCCGCTGAATTGCACGAGCGCGCCGCCCACCGGCAACTGGCCGTTCTCGACCACCACGCGGGCACGCGCGCCGCGCGACAGCGCGACGATCTCGGCCGCGTGCGCGTCGCCGGCGAAGCCGCCGAGCTGGAACTTGACGAAGCGCGCGCCGAGCGCGTCGGCTTCGACGAGCGTGTCGCGCAGCGCGTCGACGTCGAGCGCGCCGGTTTCCGTGTACAGCGTGGCCGGCGTCGAATAGACCGACCACAGCCCGTGCGCGGCGAGTGCCGTGCCGAGCTCGGCCAGCGCGCCGGGCGTCGCGTCGTCGTCCGATGCGAACAGTTCGCGCCGCACCTCGAAGCCGGTCGCGCCGGATGCCGCCGCGGTCGCGATGAATGCACGGTGGCCCTCCTGACGCACGCGGTCCATCCCGAATGCGCTCGCCACGATCACGATGTCTGCCATGTCTGCCCTTTTTTTCTCCGGAATGGAACCGGTTCCATTTGCTTGAGACGGATGGTGCGCTTCGCCCCGGACGCACGCCATAGAGGAAATCCCTAAGGACGGCCGCCGCACGAGCGTGCGCGGGCGCACGGGCATCCGGCGCTCCAGGACCGGCTTCGGGCGCCTACCCGGCGTCGTGCGCGAGGCTCGTTTCGAGGAACTGGGCGGCCACGCGCGACGGCGCCGCGCCGTGCGGCACCAGGATCGAGAAATGACGCGTGAGCGGCGCGGGGGCGAGCGAGCGCGGCACGAGCGCCGCCCCCTCGTGACGCAGCGACATCGCGGACACGAAGCCGACGCCCATCCCCGCGCGCACGGCCTCCTTCACGGCCTCGACACCGGCGATCTCGAATGCGACACGCATCGGCGCGCCGCCGTGCGCGAACGCGCGTTCCACGAGTTGCCGCACGCCGGAGCCCTCCTCGCGCAGCACGAGCGGATACGCGGCGAGTGCCTCGAGCGTGACGCCGGCTGCGTACTCGGGCGCGGCGAGCGCATGCCCGGCCGGCACGACCGCGACGATCTCGTCCTCGTGCCAGGCGTGCACGGCGGTGCCGGGCGGCAGCGCCTCGCCGGGCGGCCCTTCGATCATCGCAATGTCGAGCGATGCCAGCGCGGCGACCACGTCGGCCGTGTTGCCGCTCATCGTGTGGATCGCCACCCGCGGCACGCGCGGCTGGAACGCCGCGATCAGGTACGGCAGCAGGTAGCTGGCCGGCGTCGTGCTCGCGCCGATCCGCAGCGTGCCGGCGTCGAGCCCGCGCACCGCGTCGCGAAACGCGCGCGCCTGCGCGAACGTGTCGCGCTGGGCCTTCGCGTACTGCGCGAGCTGCTCGCCGACCGGCGTCAGGCGGATGCCGCGGCCGTCACGCTGGTACAGCGGCTCGCCGAACTCGTCCTGCAGCAGGCGCAGCTGGCCCGACACGGCCGGCTGCGACAGATGCAGCGCCACGGCAGCGCGGCTGATGTTCAGGTGTTCGGCGACGGCCGCGAACGTTATCAGTTGATCCGGGGTCATGAGGATGAATTATCGGCTTCCCGGATAGTTTACGTCACAAATCACAATTTTTCATATCGATATAACCAAATTAGGATTAGACCATCGCAACCTGCTTGATCACGGTGCCCCATGTCCACTGCTCCGACTCCCCACCTCGCCCACGCCGCGCCGTCGCTGCGCGGCCAGTTGAACGGCGTGCTGTTCGTCGCGCTGTTCGCCGCCGCCGTCACCAGCCTGTCGCAGCTGCCGGCGATCGCCGGGCTCGGCCTGTCGCCGCTGATCGTCGGCATCGTCGCCGGTGCGCTGTACGGCAACGCGCTGCGCGACGGCATGCCCGCGAGCTGGGCGGCCGGCGTCAACTTTTCCGCGCGCAAGCTGCTGCGCATCGCGGTCGCGTTCTTCGGCCTGCGCGTGAGCCTGCAGGAAATCGCGCAGGTCGGCCTCCCGGGCCTGACGGTGTCGGTGCTGATCGTCGTCAGCACACTTGCGATCGGCACCTGGGTCGGCATGAAGGTGATGAAGCTCGATCGCGACGCGGCGCTCCTGACCGCCGCCGGCAGCGCGATCTGCGGTGCGGCCGCCGTGCTCGCGTTCGAGTCGACGCTGCAGTCGAAGCCGCACCAGAGCGCGATGGCCGTGGGCAGCGTGGTGCTGTTCGGCACGCTGTCGATGTTCCTGTATCCGTTCGCGTATCACGCCGGCCTGCTCAACCTCGACCCGACCGGCCTCGGCCTGTTCTTCGGCGGCACGATCCACGAGGTCGCGCAGGTGGTCGGCGCGGCGAGCGACATCAGTCCGGAGGTCACGCGCGTCGCGACCATCGTGAAGATGACCCGCGTGATGCTTCTGGTGCCGGTGCTGCTCACGCTCGGCTGGTGGCTCGCCCGCTCCGCGCGCTCGGCCGATGCGACCGCTGAAGGCGCGCAAGGCAAGCGCAAGGTGGCGGTGCCGTGGTTCGCGCTCGGCTTCCTCGGCTTCGTGATCGTCAATTCGCTGAACGTGCTGCCCGCCGACGTCACGCACACGCTGAACCTGCTCGACACCTTCGCGCTGACGATGGCGATGACCGCGCTCGGCATCGAGACCCGCGTGTCGCAGATCCGCGAGGCCGGCCCGCGCGCCTTGACCACCGGCCTGATCCTGTACGTGTGGCTGATCGCCGGCGGCTACGCGATCACCTGGGCGGTACAGCACTGGCTTGGCTGAGCCGCGCAGCCACGCCGCGACACGCGCCGCGCCCGACGGGAAGGTCCCGCGGGCGCGGCGCAGTGCTATGCTTCGCGTCGTTTTCCTTCGTCCTCTTCATCACCCTCTTTCAGCCGTGCTCTCGTTCCTGCTGAAGCTGCGCACTCGCGCCCAGACGCTGTTCCGCTTGTCGGACGCCCATACGATGCTGATCTGGTCGGCCGTCGTCGGCGTCGGCGGCGCCTTCGCCACCATGGCGTTCCGCGAAGGCATCGACCTGATGCAGCGCCTGATCTCGGGGCACAGCGGCAGCTTCGTGGAGATGGCGAAAAGCCTGCCTTGGTACGTGCGCTTCTGGATGCCGGCCGCGGGCGGCTTCCTCGCCGGCTGCGTGCTGTTGCTCGCGACGCGCGGCGACCGAAAATCCGGCAACATCGACTACATGGAAGCCGTCGCGCTCGGCGACGGCGTCGTGCCGGTGCGGCAGAGCCTGTGGCGCAGCGTGTCGTCGCTGCTGACGATCGGCAGCGGCGGCTCGATCGGCCGCGAAGGCCCGATGGTGCAGCTCGCGGCGCTCGCCGCGTCGCTGGTCGGCCGCTTCGTGCACTTCGACCCGCCGCGCCTGCGCCTGCTCGTCGCATGCGGCGCCGCGGCCGGGATCACGTCCGCGTACAACGCGCCGATCGCCGGCGCGTTCTTCGTCTCCGAAATCGTGCTCGGCACGATCGCGATGGAGAGCTTCGGGCCGATGGTCGTCGCGTCCGTCGTCGCGAACATCGTGATGCGGGAATTCGCCGGCTACCGGCCGCCGTACGAGATGCCGGTGTTCCCGGCCGTGACGGGCGCCGAAGTGCTGCTGTTCGTCGTGCTCGGCACGCTGTGCGGCGTGCTCGCGCCGCAGTTCCTGCACCTGCTCGATGCGTCCAAGAACCAGTTCAAGCGGCTGCCCGTGCCGCTGCCGGTGCGGCTCGCGCTCGGCGGCCTCGTGGTCGGCGTGATCTCGGTGTGGATTCCGGACGTGTGGGGCAACGGCTACAGCGTCGTGAACCACATCCTGCATGCGCCGTGGACCTGGCAGGCGCTGGTCGCGGTGCTGGCGTTCAAGGTGATCGCGACCGCGGCGACCGCAGGCTCCGGCGCGGTCGGCGGCGTGTTTACGCCGACGCTGTTCGTCGGCGCCGTGTTCGGTTCGCTGTTCGGGCTCGCGATGCACGCGCTGTGGCCCGGCCACACGTCCGCGTACTTCGCGTATGCGATGGTCGGGATGGGCGCGTTCCTGGCCGGCGCCACGCAGGCGCCGCTGATGGCGATCCTGATGATCTTCGAGATGACGCTGAGCTACCAGGTCGTGCTGCCGCTGCTGGTGTCGTGCGTGTTCGCGTATTTCGTCGCGCGCGCGACCGGCACGACGTCGATGTACGAGATCACGCTGCACCATCACCAGGACGCACAGGAACGGCTGCGGCTGCGCACCACCCAGATGCGCGAGCTGATCCAGCCCGCGCAGACGATCGTGCCGCTCACCGCGAGCGTCGCCGACATGACGCGCGTGTTTCTCGAATATCCGGTGAAGTATCTGTACGTGACCGACGACGCCGGGCGCTTCCGCGGCGCGGTCGCGCTGAAGGACATCACGTCCGACCTGCTCGACAAGCGCGACACGACCGACAAGACGGCCGCGCACTACACGCATACGCCGTTTCCGCTGCTCACGCCCGACATGCCGCTCGCGACCGCGCTCGAACGCTTCATGGCGTTCCAGGGCGAACGGCTGCCGGTGATCGAAAGCGAAGCCGAGCCGACGCTCGCGGGGGTCGTCTACAAGACGTCGCTGCTCGACGCGTACCGGCGGATGACCGGCGAGCGGTGACGGCGCCGGTGCGCGACGCCCGATGTGGCGTCGCGGTCTTATTGATCGCCACGCCGGGCGGCCAACCGTCTGGCCGCCCGCATCGGCGCCCGGCCGTTCAGTCCGGCGCGCGCCCCAGCACGACCCGTGCGAAGAACCCCGCGAGCACCGCTTCGGCCACGTCGGCCGACACGTGCTGCGGGTCGGCCGTGTAGTACGACTGCACGCCGTCGCACAGGCACATCAATCCGAACGCGAGCGTGTCGGCCGGCAGCAGCAGCGGCGTGCCCGCGCGCTCGGCGAAGCGCTGGATGAATTCGGCCATCTGCAGCCGCTTGCCGTGCAGGAACTGGTTGAAGCGCACGCGGAACTTCGCGTCGCGCGCCGCCTGCAGTTTCGCCTCGCCCCACAGCAGCGAATATTCGTCGTCGCGAAACAGCGTCCGGTAGTACGCGAGCGCCATCGACTCCATCTGCTCGCGCGACCCGCCAATCTCGAAGATCGCCTCGAAATCGGCCCGCACCGAATCGTGGTCGCGCTCGAGCAATTCGAGCAGCAGTTCCGACTTGCTGCGGAAGTTCGAGTAGAACGCGCCGCGCGTGTAGCCGGCCGCCGCGGCGATGTCCTCGACGCTCGCCGCGACAAAGCCTTTCTTCATAAAAATCCGGTGCGCGGCAGTCAGCAGACGTTCGCGCGTCTGGTCCCTGCTCTGCTCGCGAGTTAAGCGCTGAGGTTTCATGGCGCGCAGTCTAGCACCAACTTCCTTTCAGATTCATTTTTGCATTCAGATACAGCAATGTATTAGAATCCACCGCAGTTTCCGAACGACCTCGTTCGGCTGTGTTCGTGTGCGCCGGACTGGCGCCACTCGGGGCAAGCGCCCGCCGCGCTTGCCGGCCTCGTTCCGCTCTCACCTCATCTGGGGGTTTCGTGAATCGCTCCGGTTCCCGCGCCGTGCTGCTGGTCGGCACCGCGCTCGTCCTCGCCGCCTGTCATCCGAAGGAAGCCGCGCCGCCCGCGCCGCGCCCGGTCGTCGCGCTGCCCGCGCGCGCCGACGGCGCCGCAGCCGCCGCCACGCTGCCCGGCGAGATCCAGCCACGTTATGCGACGCCGCTGTCGTTCCGCATCGCGGGCAAGATCGTCGAGCGGAAGGTGCGGCTCGGCGATACCGTCAAGACCGGCCAGGTCGTCGCGCTGCTCGATCCGTCCGACGTCGAGAAGAACGCCGCGAGCGCGCAGGCGCAATTCGATGCCGCGTCGCACAGCCTCGCGTTCGCGAAGCAGCAGCGCGATCGCGATCGCGCGCAGGCGCGCGAGAACCTGATCGCAACGGCGCAGCTGGAGCAGACCGAGAACAGCTACACGTCCGCGCTCGCGCAGCGCGACCAGGCGCAGCAGCAGCTCGCGCTCGCGAAGAACCAGCTCCGCTATGCGACGCTCGTCTCCGATCACGCCGGCACCATCACCGCCGAGCAGGCCGACACCGGCCAGAACGTATCGGCCGGCCAGGCCGTCTACCAGCTCGCGTGGTCGGGCGACATCGACGTCGTCAGCGACGTGCCCGAGGCCGCGCTCGCGTCGCTCGCGCCCGGTCACGCGGCGAGCGTCACGCTGCCGTCGCTGCCGGGCCGCCAGTTCGCCGCGAAGGTGCGCGAAATCGCGCCGGCCGCCGATCCGCAAAGCCGCACCTGGCGTGTGAAGCTCACGCTCGCCGCACCGGATCCGGCCGTGCGCCTCGGGATGACCGCGAACGTCGCGTTCGACGGCGCGCCGGTTGCCGGCAACGCGCCGAGCATCACGCTGCCCGCGACCGCGCTGTTCCACGACGGCCCGCATCCGGCCCTGTGGGTCGTGCGCGCGAAGGACGACACGCTCGAGCTGCGCCGCGTCGACGTCGCGCGCTTCAACGAACGCACCGTCACCGTGTCGAGCGGGCTGCAGCCGGGCGAGCGCGTCGTGCTGCAAGGCGTGCATACGGTCAGCGCGGGCGAGAAGGTGCGGCCGGTCGCCCCGCTGCACGCGGAGGACTTCGCGTCATGAGCAGCCCCCGCGAAGAAGGCCGCTTCAACCTGTCGGCATGGGCGCTGCGCCACCAGGCGCTGGTCGTCTACCTGATCGCGCTCGCGACGCTCGCGGGCATCCTCGCGTACACGCGGCTCGCGCAATCCGAAGACCCGCCGTTCACGTTCCGCGTGATGGTGATCCGCACGTTCTGGCCCGGCGCGAGCGCGCGGCAGGTGCAGGAACAGGTGACCGACCGGATCGGCCGCAAGCTGCAGGAAACGCCGGCCATCGACTTCCTGCGCAGCTATTCGCGGCCCGGCGAATCGCTGATCTTCTTCACGATGAAGGACTCGGCGCCCGTGCAGGACGTGCCCGAGACCTGGTACCAGATCCGCAAGAAGGTCGGCGACATCGGCCATACGCTGCCGCCCGGCGTGCAGGGCCCGTTCTTCAACGACGAGTTCGGCGACGTCTACACCAACATCTGGACGCTCGAAGGCGACGGCTTCACGCCCGCGCAGCTCCACGACTATGCGGACCAGTTGCGCACCGTGCTGCTGCGCGTGCCCGGCGTCGGCAAGGTCGACTATTTCGGCGATCCCGACCAGCGCATCTTCATCGAAGTGAACAATGCGCAGCTCACGCGCCTCGGCATCTCGCCGCAGCAACTCGGGCAGGCGATCAACGCGCAGAACGACATCTCGTCGGCCGGCGTGCTGACGACCGCCGACGACCGCGTATTCGTGCGGCCGAGCGGCCAGTTCGACAACGTCGCCACGATCGCCGACACGCTGATCCGCATCAACGGCCGCACGTTCCGGCTCGGCGATCTCGCCACCGTGAAGCGCGGCTACGACGATCCGGCCGTCACGCAGATGCGTGCGAACGGTCACGCCGTGCTCGGCATCGGCGTGACGATGCAGCCGGGCGGCGACGTGATCCGGCTCGGCAAGGCGCTCGACGCCGAATCGAAGGATCTGCAGGCGCGGCTGCCGGCCGGCCTCAAGCTGACGCTGGTGTCGAGCATGCCGCATGCGGTCGCGCATTCCGTCGACGACTTCCTCGAAGCCGTCGCCGAAGCGGTCGCGATCGTGCTGGTCGTGAGCCTCGTGTCGCTCGGCCTGCGCACCGGGATGGTCGTCGTGATCTCGATTCCGGTCGTGCTCGCCGTCACGGCCCTGTTCATGTACCTGTTCGACATCGGGCTGCACAAGGTGTCGCTCGGCACGCTCGTGCTCGCGCTCGGGCTGCTCGTCGACGACGCGATCATCGCGGTCGAGATGATGGCCGTGAAGCTCGAGCAGGGCTACAGCCGCGCGCGCGCCGCCGCGTTCGCGTACACGAGCACCGCGTTCCCGATGCTGACGGGCACGCTCGTCACCGTGTCGGGCTTCCTGCCGATCGCGCTCGCGAAATCGAGTACCGGCGAGTACACGCGCTCGATCTTCGAGGTGTCGGCGATCGCGCTGATCGCGTCGTGGTTCGCGGCCGTCGTGCTGATCCCGCTGCTGGGCTTCCACCTGCTGCCCGAACGCAAGAAGCACGCGCACGAAGCGCACCTGCCGGACGATCACGAGCACGACATCTACGACACGCGCTTCTACACGCGCTTGCGCGGCTGGATCGACTGGTGCATCGAGCGGCGCTTCGTCGTGCTGCTGATCACCGGCGCGCTGTTCGTGGTCGCGCTGGCGGGCTTCTCGCTCGTGCCGCAGCAATTCTTCCCGAGCTCCGATCGCCCCGAGCTGCTGATCGACCTGCGGCTGCCCGAAGGCGCGTCGTTCGCGGCGACGCTGCGCGAAACCGAACGCCTCGAGAAGGTGCTCGACAAGCGGCCCGAGATCGACCATTCGGTGAATTTCGTCGGCAGCGGCGCGCCGCGCTTCTACCTGCCGCTCGACCAGCAGTTGCAGTTGCCGAACTTCGCGCAGTTCGTCGTCACCGCGAAATCGGTCGAGGATCGCGAGAAGCTCGCGGCCTGGCTCGAGACCACGCTGCGCGACCGCTTCCCGGCCGTGCGCTGGCGCCTGTCGCGGCTCGAGAACGGGCCGCCCGTCGGTTACCCCGTGCAATTCCGCGTGAGCGGCGACGACATCGCGACGGTGCGCGCGATCGCCGAGAAGGTCGCGGCGACGATGCGCGGCGACGCGCGCACGGTGAACGTGCAGTTCGACTGGGACGAGCCGGCCGAACGTTCGGTGCGCTTCGAGCTCGACCAGAAGAAGGCGCGCGAGCTGAACGTCACGTCGCAGGACGTGTCGAGCTTCCTCGCGATGACGCTGTCCGGCACGACCGTCACGCAATACCGCGAACGCGACAAGCTGATCGCGGTCGACCTGCGTGCGCCGCGCGCCGATCGCGTCGATCCCGCGCAGCTCGCGGGCCTCGCGATGCCGACGCCGAACGGCCCCGTGCCGCTCGGTTCGCTCGGCCGCTTCACGCCGACGCTCGAATACGGCGTCGTGTGGGAACGCGACCGCCAGCCGACCATCACCGTGCAGTCCGACGTCCGCGCCGGCGCACAGGGCATCGACGTCACGCATGCGATCGACGGCAAGCTGAATGCGTTGCGCGCGCAACTGCCGGTCGGCTACCAGATCAACATCGGCGGGTCGGTCGAGGAAAGTGCGAAGGCGCAGACGTCGATCAACGCGCAGATGCCGCTGATGGCGATCGCCGTGTTCACGCTGCTGATGATCCAGCTGCAGAGTTTCTCCCGCGTGCTGATGGTCGTGCTGACCGCCCCGCTCGGCCTGATCGGCGTGGTCGGCACGCTGCTGCTGTTCGGCCAGCCGTTCGGCTTCGTCGCGATGCTCGGCGTGATCGCGATGTTCGGGATCATCATGCGCAACTCGGTGATTCTCGTCGACCAGATCGAGCAGGACATCGCGGCCGGCCACGGACGCTTCGACGCGATCGTCGGCGCGACCGTGCGGCGCTTCCGCCCGATCACGCTGACGGCCGCGGCCGCCGTGCTCGCGCTGATCCCGCTGTTGCGCTCGAACTTCTTCGGGCCGATGGCGACCGCGCTGATGGGCGGCATCACGAGCGCGACCGTGCTGACGCTGTTCTACCTGCCCGCGCTGTACGCCGCGTGGTTCCGCGTGAAGCGCGACGAACGCGACCCGCGCGACGCCCCGCCGCACGACGGCGGCACGCCTGCCGCGCCGTCGGGAGCCTGACCATGGAACTGTCGATGAACCTGAAAACGAAGGCCGCGCGGATGCTCGCGGCCGCGAGCCTCGCCGGCCCGCTCGCCGGCTGCGCATGGTTCGCGCCGAGCGGCGAGCCGCCCGCGATGCCGTCGCCCGCGCATTACGGCGCCGCGCCGCAAGTGCCGCAGACCGTCGCCGCGCAAGGCGTCGCGCAGCAGTTCGACGTCGGCGCGCAGCCCGTGCCCGACTGGTGGACGCAGTACCGCTCGGATGCGCTGAACGCACTCGTCGACGAAGGGCTGCGCAACAGCCCGACGCTCAGCGCCGCCGCGCACTCGCTGGATGCCGCGCGCGAGCAGTTGCGCGGGCAGATCGGCAGCTCGATGCTGCCGTCGATCGACGCCGGCGGCCAGGCCACGCGCCAGCGTGCGCTCGGCGTGCCGATCCCCGCGCTCGGCGCGCCGACGTTGCTGTACGACACGTTCGTCGGACAACTGCAGGCGAGCTATACGGTCGACCTGTTCGGCGTATCGCGCTTCGCGAACCGGGCGCTTGCGAAACGCGTCGACGTCAGCGCGTTCCAGCTCGAATCGGCACGCCGGGCACTCGCCGCGAACATCGTCACCGCATCGATCACGGTGTCGGTGCTCGACGCGCAGATCGCCACGACCGAACGGCTCGTCGCGCTCGCGAACGACCAGGCGCACGACGCGCAACGCCGCTACGCGCTCGGCTCGGCGTCGCGCAGCGACGCACTGAACGCGCAGCAAAGCGCGGACACCTTCGCCGCGAGCCTGCCCGCGCTGCGCCAGCAGCGCGACTCGGCGCGCCATGCGCTGGCCGTGCTGATCGGCCGTACGCCCGACCGGCCGCCCGCCGATCTCACGCTCGCCGACCTGCACCTGCCCGCGCAAGTGCCGGTGGTCGTGCCGTCGGATCTGCTGCAAAGCCGCCCCGACATCCAGGCCGCCGACGCGGGGCTGAAGGCGGCCGCCGCCGAAGTCGGCCTCGCGACCGCGCAGCTGTTCCCGCAGCTGTCGCTGTCGGCCGCGATGGGCAAAGGCGGTTTCAGCTGGCCGGCGATGCTGTCGGGCGCCGGTTCGATCTGGAACGTCGGTGCGTCGCTGAGCCAGCCGCTGTTCCACGGGGGCGCGCTACTCGCGCAGCGCCGTGCGGCGAAGGCGACCTACGAGGCGGCGGTCGACCAGTACAAGCAGACCGTGCTCGCTGCCTTCCAGAACGTCGCGGATTCGCTCGCCGCGCTCGAGCACGACGCTCAGGCGCTCGATGCGTCGTCGCGGGCCGCGCTGTCCGCGCGCGGCGCGTACGACGACGCGGCCGCCCGCGTTCGGCTCGGCGCGCTGCCGCCGTCGGCCGCGCGAGCAAGCGAGCTGCAGTACCGCAACGCGCGGCTCGACGAGATCCGCGCGACCGGCGCACGCTTCGCGGATACCGCGCGGCTCTATCAGGCGATGGGCACGCCGCCGGTCGACCCGACCGGCAAAGCCGGCAAGGCTGAAAAAGTCGAAAAGGCTGGAAAGGCCGACCCGGCCGGCGACATCGGCAACGCGGCTCGAATCGCCCCCACCGCCCAGGCGCGCGCGGCCACGCCCGACGCGCCGCCGTCACCGCAATAACCGCAAGAGCGCGCCGTTTGCATCGGGCGCGCGGGATCACCCCCGCGCGCCGATCCGCGATCTTCCGCTTGACCCTCACGTAGCGTAACGTTCGAGACTCCAGTGTGCGCACCGAACGGAGGACATCATGCGGCTGAAAGTGGGAGAACTGGCGAAACGCAGCGGCCTGACCGTCCGCACGCTTCATCACTATCACGCGATCGGCCTCCTGACGCCTTCGGCGCGTGCCGACAATGGCTACCGGCTGTACGACCGCGACGACATCGCCCGGCTCCACCAGATCCAGGCCCTGCGTCGCTTCGGACTGTCGCTCGCCGAAATCGGCGACTACCTGAACCGGCCCGGCACCCCGCTCGTCGCGCTCGTCGCGAGGCAGATCGCGTCGCTCGACCACCAGCTCGCGCAGACCGCGCAGCTGCGCGAGCGGCTCGTGCACCTGCACGCGCAGCTCGCCGCGGGCACGGAGCCGGAGCTGGCCGATTGGCTCACCACACTGGAGTTGATGACCGTGTACGACAAATACTTTTCCGAGGAAGAACTCGCGCGCCTGCCGATGTATCGCAAGAGCCAGGCCGGCGACGCGGAATGGACGGCGCTCGTCGCCGACGTGCGTGCGCTGCACGACGCGGGCGTGCCGCCGGAGGACGAGCGCGCACGCGCGCTTGCCGGCCGCTGGATGGCGCTGCTCGTGCGCGACACGAACAACGATCCGCGGCTGCTGGCGAAGCTCAACCTGATGCACGAGCGCGAACCGTCGATGCAGTCGAAACTCGGCATCTCGACCGTGCTGCGCGACTATGTGCTGCGCGCGTCCGCGGAAACGAAGATGCGGATTTTCGAGAAGTATCTCGCGCCGGACGAGATCCGCTTCATGCGGGCGCACTTCGGTGAACGCTCGATGGAATGGCCGCAACTGATGGGCGACGTGCGCGACGCGATCGATGCGGGCGCGCAGCCCGATTCGCCGGAAGGCCGCGCGCTCGCGCAACGCTGGCTCGACCTGTTCCGCGGCTACGCGGGCAACGACCCGGCCACGCACGCGAAATTCCGCAAGGCGATGATGACCGAGCCGGCGCTGACGAAGGACTCATGGGTCGACGACACGCTGCTCGGCTTCATGCGCGAGGCGATGGCGCAGCTTGCGCCGGCGCGTTGAGGGTCCAACGCCCAGGCAGCCCGGGCGGTGCGTGGCCGTTGCGCGCCGCCCGGACACGTCGTCAGGCGAGCCGGCTCGTATCCGGCCGCGCGTCGAAAACGCCGCGCGATCATGTCTCACCGGCAGCGCCGAGCCGCGTGCTTCCTCACCACTTGCAGCCCGTATCGCGAACCGCATCCAGCGCGAGCATCGGGAGTGCGAGCAAACCGGCACTCGAGTAGGCGCGCCGGCAGTCGGCGCGCCGTGCGTCCGCCACCCCGCTTGCCAGCGTCTCGTCGACCGAATGGCGACGCGCGGCCGGGAGGCCGGACGATGCGCCCAGCGCACCGACCGTGGCCGCCGCTGGGCTGCGCCCCGTCGCTCGACGCGTGCCGATCGTTGCCAGATCACGCCCCCAGTCGACCTCGGGGGTCGGCTCACGCACCGGGCTGCTTTCAGCCGAATCCGCCGAGCCGCCGGTCGTTGCCTGCGCGGGCGCGGCCGCAAGCGAACGTGTCGCCCGGCGCGGCGTCGCCGCTGCGCCGGAACGGCTTTTCGGTTCGCGCGTCTCTCGCATGGCTGCTGTCGGACCGGTGCGCCGGTCGACCGCGGTTGCGGGCGCAGGTTCGGGCGTCACGGGAATCAACCGGACGCTCAATGCAATCCGGCCCGACGACGCATCGACCCGGGCCGCAAGCGGCCCGCGCGCCGCCGGCATCCGCTGCAGCGCATACCAACCGATCGCATGCAGCAACACGGCGATCACGCCTGCAACTGCCACGATGCCCGGCCGACGCCGCCGCGCCGCATCGACGACCGGCCGTTGCGGCACGTCAATCCGGCTCGCCGCCGCCGTCATCGCTGAACGCGAGCAGGTCGCCCGGCTGACAGTCGAGATACCGGCAGATCGCCTCCAGCGTCGCGAAGCGGATGCCCTTGACCTTGCCTTGCTTGAGCAGCGACAGGTTCGGTTCGGTGATCCCGACGGCCGCCGCGAGATCCTTCGAGCGGACCTTGCGGGTCGCGAGCATCACATCGAGTTTGACCACGATCGACATCGCGCGCCTCAGACGAACTGCCGGTGTTCGGCGTCGAGCTCGCTCGCCTGCCGCAGGATGTGCGCGATCACCGCGATACAGGCCGCCGTGAACAGCGCGACGACGTACGGCAGGCTGAAGCCGATGCTGACGACGCGATGGCCGACCGGTTCGCGAAACGTCGCCCACACGCTCAGCAGCGGTTCGCACAGCAGGCTCAACAGCACCCACAGACCGATCGCGCGCCCCGTCTTGCCGAGATGGCCGGCCGCCTGCGCCGAGAAATAGTCGCGCCGCGCGTAGGTCCGGAACAGCTCGCGCAAGTGGCGCAGACCGCCCGCGAGCGCAACGAGCGGGACGCTCGACAGCAGAATGCCGACGGCCTTCTGCCACCACGGGAACGCGCCGACATCGACGCCCAGGTTCGTGACCACCGAATCGGTGAGGCCGAATACGAGGCCGGGCCCGGTGGCCGCGCTCAACGACGGGAACGCCCAGCACGCGGCGTTGAGCACCAGCATGCCGACGATGAACCACAGCGTGACGGTAGCCATGCGCTGACTGATACGGGCAATGCGATCGGAATGCATGCGACCTCCTCGATAGGGTGTGAACACGCATCGATTGTAAGCCAGATGATTATCGTAAAACGATAATTATTTCGTGCAGAACAGTCATTTTTTATCGTCAATCATGACAGCCGACCGCCAACTCGCCCGACCGGCCGGGCAATCGGCGATCGTCGTGCAGGCCGATCGCGCGCCCGCGCTTCGTCATGTCGCGAGGGAACACGGGCTGAGCGTTCGGGTCCGCATTCGGCACGGGCGGCGCGCCGCCGTCCATCAGCTTGCCGCTTGACACGACCGGTCGGCGGCAGCGAGCACGACGCGCCCGCTTACCGGTCGCGCACCCCGAGCCCGAGCGCCTTCATCCGCCGGTACAGCGTGCGCTCGCTCAGTCCGACGTGCTCGGCCAGTTGCTTGCGCGTGCCATCGAACGTGCCCGCAAGGCGCACGAGTTCCGCGTCCGACACGCCGCGCACGTCCGCCGCACGCGCCGGTGGCGTCGCCGACGCCGCGACCAGCTCGGCCGGCAGATGCTCGACGCGAATCGTGCCGTCGTCCGCAAACAGGCACGCGCGCTCGAGCACGTTGCGCAGCTCGCGGATGTTGCCCGGCCATGCATACGCGTCGAGGCACGCGCGCGCACGCTCGGTCAGCACGAACGGCCGGGCCGCGAACGGCCGCGCGCTCGCGTCGCCCGCGCCGGCGCGCGCATTCGCGATGCGCCGCAGGATCGACTCGGCCAGCAGCGCGACGTCGCCACGCCGCTCGCGCAGCGCAGGCAGCGGAATCGGGAACGCGTTGATCCGGTAGTACAGGTCCTGGCGGAACCGGCCGTCGTCGATCATTTCGCGCAGCGGCTTGTGGGTCGCCGCGACGAGCCGGAAATCCGCGCGCAGCGCCTCGACGCCGCCGACGCGCCGGAACGTCCCCGACTCGATCAGCCGCAGCAGCTTCACCTGCATCGGCAGCGGCACGTCGCCGATCTCGTCGAGAAACAGCGTGCCGCCCTGCGCGGTCTCGACGAGGCCCGGCTTGCGCTGGTTCGCGCCGGTAAACGCGCCCTTCTCGTAGCCGAACAGTTCGCTCTCGAACAGGGTCTCGGCGATGCCCGAACAGTCGACCACCACGAACGGCCCCATCGCACGCTCGCTCGCCTCGTGCAGCGCCCGCGCGAACAGTTCCTTGCCGGTACCCGATTCGCCGAGCAGCAGCACGGGCAGCATCGACGGCGCGACGCGCTGCAGCGCGCCGAGCGCCGCATTGAACGCGTCGGCGCCGCCGACGAGCCCTTCCGCGCTCGGCTGCGCCGACGCGCTGCGCACCGTCGTCAGCCGCTCGACGTAGGCGATCACGTCGCCGCGCGCATCGAAGATCGGCCGCAACTCCACGTCGACGTGCTCGGGGCCGCGCGGCGTATGGTGTATGTGCAGCACGCGGTTCAGGCTGCGCGACTCGCGCGCCTGCTTCATCGGGCAATGCTCGCCCGCCTGGTCGCACGGCACGTCGTAATGATGCGAAACCTGGAAGCAGTGCCGGCCGACGTGCTCGACGCCCGCCACGCCGAACTGGCGCCGATACGCATCGTTCGCGGCGAGGATGCGGTAGTCGGGATCGACGACGATCATCGGCTGCGGATCCTGTTCCAGATACGCGACGAGCGCGCGCACGTCGGGCATGACGTCGCGCGACGGCGCGGGAACGATCGGAATGGTGTCGTGCGGATTCATCGGGAAGCTCGGAAACAGATGGGGGGATGGACTGCCAGGCGGACTGCCAGGCGGACTGCCAATTCTGCCACGACACTGCCAGATATGGCAGTCGACGTCGACAGCACCCCGGCGCCGGTGCCTGCGACACACCGCGGCCACGCCAAAAATCCGAACCGAATCAATTACCTGCCACATCATCCGGCAGCGCGGCGCGAATTGGCATGCTTCTTGAACATGGGATGTCCGATTGCAGACGCAGAACCCGATCGAGGACATCCCGTGAGCCATGCCCCCCAGCTGTCGGTCGAAGGCTTTTTCGACCCGGCGACCCACACCGTCAGCTATCTGCTGCTCGACACCGAAAGCCGCGCGTGCGCGCTGATCGACAGCGTGCTCGACTACGACCCGAAATCCGGCCGCACGCACACCGCCAGCGCCGACCGGCTGATCGCGCGCGTCGCCGAACTCGGCGCGACCGTCCACTGGCTGCTGGAAACGCACGTGCATGCCGACCATCTGTCGGCTGCGCCGTACCTGAAGGCGCATGTCGGCGGACAGATCGCGATTGGCTCGCACGTGCGCCGCGTGCAGCACGTATTCGGCACGCTGTTCAACGCCGGCCCCGGCTTCGCGCAGGACGGCCGCCAGTTCGACCGCCTGCTCGACGACGGCGACACGCTCGCGCTCGGCGCGCTGACGATCCGCGCGCTGCACACGCCGGGCCATACGCCCGCGTGCCTGACCTACTGTGTCGACGACGCGACGCAGCACGCGGCGTTCGTCGGCGACACGCTGTTCATGCCCGACTACGGCACCGCCCGCTGCGACTTCCCGGGCGGCGACGCGCGCACGCTGTACCGTTCGATCGCGCGCGTGCTCGCCCTGCCGCCCGACACGCGCCTGTATCTGTGCCACGACTACCAGCCGGGCGGCCGCGACGTGCAGTTCGTGACGACGGTGGCCGAGCAGCGTCGCGCGAACGTGCACGTGAAGGACGGCGTGACCGAGGACGATTTCGTCGCCATGCGCACCGCGCGCGACGCGACGCTCGACATGCCCGTGCTGATGCTGCCGTCGGTGCAGGTCAACATGCGCGCCGGCCACCTGCCCGAGCCCGAAAACAATGGCGTGCGCTACCTGAAGATCCCGCTCGACGCGATCTGAGCCGCCGCCCCGACCGGAGAACCCCCGACATGACCATCCGCCCGCTGACCGACCTGCTGTCGGTCTCCCCCCAGATCGCCGCGACCGACCTGCCCGCACTGCACGCGGCCGGCATCCGCACGATCGTCTGCAACCGCCCGGACGGCGAAGGCGCCGACCAGCCGACCGTCGCCGAGATCCGCGCCGCCGCCGCGCCGCTCGGCATCGCCGTGCACTACCTGCCCGTCGACACCGGCAAGGTCACCGACGACCAGGCCGCGCAGTTCGGCACGCTCGTCGCGTCGCTCGCCGGCCCGGTACTCGCGTACTGCCGCAGCGGCACGCGTTCGGCGACGCTGTGGGCGCTGTCGCAGGCAGGCCGGCGTCCTGCCGGCGACATCGTCGCGATCGCCGCCACGGCCGGCTACGACCTCGGCGCGCTCGCGCCGCGTCTCATGCGAGATCTTGCGCAAGACGGCCGCCAGGCCGCGCCGGCCGTCGACGCGCGGCACGACATCGTGATCGTCGGCGCGGGTGCGGCCGGCGTCGCGGTCGCGTCGAGCCTGCTGGCACGCGACGCATCGCTCGATATCGCGGTGATCGACCCGGCCGATACGCACTACTACCAGCCGGGCTGGACGATGGTCGGCGCCGGCGTGTTCCGGCCCGACACGACCGCGCGCCCGATCGTCGACCTGCTGCCGCGCGGCGTGAAATGGATCCGGGCCGCCGTCGCCGGCTTCGAGCCCGACACGCACACGGTGGTGCTCGACGGCTGCCGGCGCATCGGCTACCTCAAGCTGGTCGTGTGCCCGGGCCTCAAGCTCGACTGGCACGCGATCGACGGCCTCGCTCAAACGCTCGGCCGCAACGGCGTCACGTCGAACTATCGCTACGATCTCGCGCCGTACACGTGGGAACTGGTGCAGGCGTTCCGCGGCGGCAATGCGCTGTTCACGCAGCCGCCGATGCCGATCAAGTGCGCGGGCGCCCCGCAAAAGGCGATGTACCTGTCGTGCGACCACTGGCGGCGCGCGGGCCGCCTCGGTGCCGCGAACGTCGAGTTCCTGAACGCGGGCGGCGCGCTGTTCGGGGTCGCCGACTACGTGCCCGCGCTGATGGAGTACGTGAAACGCTACGACATCGCGCTGTCGTTCGGCCACAACCTCGTCGCGATCGACGGGCCGGCGCGGCGCGCGACGTTCAAGCGCGCGCTGCCCGACGGCGGCACGGAAACCGTCGAGCGCCCGTTCGACATGATCCACGTCGTGCCGCCGCAGAAGGCGCCCGATTTCGTGCGCGCGAGCCCGCTCGCCGACGCGGCCGGCTGGATCGACGTCGATCCGGCGACGCTGCGGCACAAGCAGTTCGCGGACATCTTCGCGCTCGGCGACGTCACCAACACGACCAATGCGAAAACCGCCGCCGCGGCCCGCAAGCAGGCGCCCGTGGTCGCGCACAACGTGCTCGCGTCGCTGGGCCGCGCCCGCGGCGACGCCGCGTACGACGGCTACGGCTCCTGCCCGCTCACCGTCGAGCGCGGCAAGATCGTGCTCGCGGAATTCCTGTACGGCGGCAAGGTCGCGCCGACCTTCCCCGCGTGGCTGATCGACGGCCGGCGCCCGTCGCGGCTCGCGTGGCTGCTCAAGGAGCGCGTGCTGCCGCCGCTCTACTGGAAGGCGATGCTCAAGGGCCGCGAATGGCTCGCGAAGCCCACGATCGCACGTTGACCGGAATCCGATGACACCATGCTGATTTCCCTCGTACTCGGCAGTCTCGTCGGCGCCGTGCTCGGCCTCACCGGCGCGGGCGGCGGCATTCTCGCGGTGCCCGCGCTCGTCGTCGGGATGGGCTGGCCGATGCAGCAGGCCACGCCCGTCGCGCTCGTCGCGGTCGCGGGCAGCGCCGCGCTCGGCGCGCTCGAAGGGTTTCGCCGCGGGCTCGTGCGCTATCGCGCGGCGCTGCTGATGGCCGTCGCCGGCGTGCCGCTCACGACGCTCGGCGTGAAGCTCGCGCACGTGCTGCCGCAACGCGTGCTGCTGGCGCTGTTCGCGCTGACGATGCTGGTCGTCGCGGGCCGCCTGCTGCGGCAGGCGCTGCGTCATGCGCCCGGCGACGCGGACGCGTCGCCGCTGTGCGTCGGCCGCGTGAATCCCGACACGGGCCGGCTCGTCTGGTCGTGGCCGGTCGGGCTCGCGCTCGCGTCGACCGGCGCGGTGACGGGGCTGATGACGGGCTTGCTCGGTGTCGGCGGCGGTTTCGTGATCGTGCCGATGCTGCGCAAGTTCACGAACGTGTCGATGCACGGCGTGGTCGCGACGTCGCTGATGGTGATCGCGCTGGTCGGCACCGGCGGCGTGTTCGCGACGCTCGTGTCGGGCACGCGCGCGCCGCTCGACATGACGCTGTGGTTCACGGTCGCGACGGCAATCGGGATGGCGATCGGCCGCAGCGCGTCCCGGCACCTGTCCGCGCGGCACGTGCAGGCCGGCTTCGCTGCCGTGCTCGTGTGCGTGGCGCTCGGGTTGCTCGCGAAGGCGGCGGTCGGCGCATAAGCCGCACGCGGCGCGCACACCAGACAAAACGCCCGGGCCGACTCGTCGTCGGCACCGGGCGTCGTTCGTTGCGTCGGCAACCTGAGCGCGAGCGCGTCAGGCGGCGAACGCGGCCATCCGCTTGCGTTCCTGGCGCAGCATCACGAAGTTAGCGATCACGACACCCGCCGTCACCGCGACGATGAACAGCGTCGCGAGCGCATTCATCTCCGGGTTCAGGCCGAGGCGCACGCGCGAGAACACGACGAGCGGCAGCGTCGTCGAGCCGGGGCCCGACAGGAACGCCGACAGCACGAGGTCGTCGATCGACAGCGTGAACGACAGCAGCCAGCCCGCGATCAGCGCCTGCGAGATCAGCGGCAGCGTGATCGTGAAGAACACCTTCAGCGGCGTCGCGCCGAGATCGAGTGCGGCTTCTTCCAGCGACGGGTTCAGCTCGCGCACGCGCGACTGCACGATGATCGCGACGTACGAGATGCACAGCATCACGTGGCCCAGCCAGATCGTGAACACGCCGCGCTCGGCCGGCCAGCCGATCCACTTCGCGAGCTCGATGAACAGCAGCAGCAGCGAGATCCCCTGGATCACCTCGGGGATCACCAGCGGCGCGTTGATCATTCCGCTGAACAGCGCGAAGCCGCGAAAGCGCCCCATCCGCGCGAGCACGAAGCCGGCCCACGTGCCGATGAACACCGACGCGAACGCGGTCAGCACGCCGATCTTCAGCGACAGCCACGCGGCCGTCAGCAGCTCGTCGTCCTCCGCGAGCGCCGAGTACCAGCGGAACGAGAAGCCCGACCACACGGTGACGAGCTTCGACTCGTTGAACGAATAGACGATCAGGCTGATGATCGGGATGTACAGGAACGCGAAGCCGGCGAACAGCGCCGCGAACTGCAGGTAACGATTCGGCTTCATCGACGGCGGCCCTCCTGCTCCTTCGCCTGGAAGTGCTGGAACATCGCCATCGGCACGAGCAGCAGCAGCACCATCGCACAGGTCACGGCCGACGCCATCGGCCAGTCTGCGTTGTTGAAGAACTCGTTCCACATCACGCGGCCGATCATCAGCGTGTTCGCGCCGCCGAGCAGTTCCGGAATCACGTACTCGCCGACCGCCGGAATGAACACCAGCAGGCAGCCCGCGATGATCCCGTTCTTCGACAGCGGCAGCGTGATCTGCACGAACGCCTTCCACGGCTTCGCGCCGAGATCGTACGCGGCTTCGAGCAGGCGCAGGTCCATCTTCACGAGATGCGCGTACAGCGGCATCACGAGGAACGGCAGGTACGAATACACCATCCCGATGTACACCGCGTAGTTCGTGCGGTACAGCTCGATCGGCGTATGGGTCAGGCCGATCCACATCAGGAAGTTGTTCAGGAGCCCGTTGTTCTTCAGGATCCCGATCCACGCGTACACGCGGATCAGGAACGACGTCCAGAACGGCAGCATCACGCCCATCATCAGCAGGTTGCGGGTCGCCGGGTTCGAACGCGCGATGTAGTACGCCATCGGATAACCGATCAGCAGGCACAGCAGCGTCGTGATCGCCGCGACCACCACCGAATTCACGTAGGTCGCGAAATACAGGCTGTCGGTGAGCAGGAACGCGTAGTGCGACAGGTTCAGCGCGATGTGCACCACGCCGTCCGCATAGGACGCGAGTTCCGTATACGGCGGGATGCCGAGCTGCAGCTCCGCGAAGCTGATCTTCACGACCAGCACGAACGGCACCAGGAAGAACAGCACGAGCCACGTGTACGGCCCCGCGACGACCGCCGAGCCGCCGGTCAGGTTGAAGCGTCGCACGGGCCATGCGAGCAGGGACTTGAGCGTGCTCATGACGTCAGCACCACGCCGGCCGTCGCGCTCCAGCGCACGTAGATCTCGTCGCCGAGCGCCGGCGTGTCGAGCTCGGAGATCGCGAGGCTCGACACGTTCGCGATCACCGTCTTGCCCGCGTCGAGCTTCACGTGATACAGCGAGTAGCCGCCCATGTACGCGACGTTGGTGATCTTCCCGTGCGCCCAGTTGAACGCGCCTTCGGGCGGCTTGCGGGTGAGCGCGATCCGCTCGGGGCGCACCGACACCGTGACCGGCATCCCGAGCGGGCCCGTGATCCCGTGGCTCACGTACAGCCGGCTCGGCAGATCCGGCGATTCGATGTACACGTAATCGGGCTCGTCCTCGACGGTGACGCCTTCGAACAGGTTGGTCGAGCCGATGAACTCGGCCGAGAAGCGGCTGTTCGGATATTCGTAGACTTCGTTCGGCGAGCCGATCTGCACGATCTGCCCTTCGCTCATCACGGCGAGCCGGTTCGCCATCGTCATCGCCTCTTCCTGGTCGTGCGTGACCATGATGCAGGTGACGCCGACCTTGTTCAGGATGTTGACGAGCTCGATCTGCGTGCGCTGGCGGATCTGCTTGTCGAGCGCCGACATCGGCTCGTCGAGCAGCAGCACCTTCGGGCGCTTGACGAGCGAACGCGCGAGCGCGACGCGCTGCTGCTGGCCGCCCGACAGCTGGTGCGGCTTGCGCTTCGCGTACTTGCTCATCTGCACGAGCTCGAGCGCCGCGGCGACGCGCTCCTTCAGCTCCGCCTTCGGCGTGCCTTCCTGCTTCAGGCCGTAGGCGACGTTCGATTCGACCGACATGTGCGGGAACAGCGCATACGACTGGAACATCATGTTCACGGGCCGCTTGTACGGCGGCATCTGTGCGAGGTCCTCGCCGTCGATCAGGATCTTGCCCGACGTGACCGTCTCGAGGCCCGCCAGCATGCGCAGCAGCGTCGACTTGCCGGAACCCGAACTGCCGAGCAGCGCGAACAGCTCGCCCTGGCGCACCGTCAGGTTCACGTTGCGCACCACTTCGGTGTCGCCGAATTTCTTGACGACGTCGACGATCTGGACAAAATTCTCGGCGCGCGTATCGGCGCCGGACGAAGGAACGAAGGACGGTGCGCCCGCGACCGGCGCACCCGACTGGCTATTCATGATGTGCTGCTTCTCTCCTGCGTTTGACGAACAAAGCCCCCGGGGACACCAGGGGCTTCATGACTGCTGGCTGACTCCGGCTCGCTTCAGCGGCCCGATTTCAGCTCGGTCCACAGACGCGTCTGCAGACGCTGGATTTCAGGCGGCAGCGGCTTGAGCAGGAACAGCGTCTTCACGACGTCGGCCGGCGGATAGACGGCCGGGTCGCTCGCGACGTCGGGCCGCACGTACTTGCGCGACTCGGCGTTCGCGCTCGGGTAGTACACGGCGTTCGTGATCGCCGCGTGCACCTTCGGATCCTCGATGTAGTTGATCCACTGCAGCGCGGCGTCCTTGTTCTTCGCGTCCTTCGGGATCGCCATCACGTCGAACCACACCGGCGCGCCGCCCTTCGGAATGTAGTACTCGACCTTGTACGGCTTCTTCGCCTCGATCGCGCGATGCTTCGCGATCACGACGTCGCCCGACCAGCCGAACGCGAAGCAGATGTCGCCGCCGACCAGATCGTTGATGTAGCCCGACGAGTTGAACTGCGTGATGTACGGGCGGATCTTCTTCAGCACCTCCATCGCGGCCTTGTAGTCGGCCGGGTTCGTGCTCATCGGATCCTTGCCGATGTAGTGCAGCGCCGCCGCGAACATCTGGTCCGGCGCGTCGAGCACCGACACGCCGCAGGTCTTCAGCTTCGAGATGTTTTCCGGCTTGAACAGGATGTCCCAGTTGTCGAGCGGGACCTTGCCGAGCGCCTGCTGCGCCTTCGTCAGGTTGTAGGCGAGACCGGTCGTGCCGTACGCCCAGGGCACCGAATACTTGTTGCCCGGGTCCGCGCCGGCGACGAGCGCCATCAGTTGCGGATCGAGGTACTTGAGGTTCGGCAGCTTCGACTTGTCGAGCGGCGTGAAGATGCCGGCGGCGATCTGCTTGCCCGCGTAGTTGCTGGTCGGCACGACGATGTCGTAGCCCGAGCTGCCCGTCAGCAGCTTCGCCTGCAGCGTGTCGTCGCTGTCGTAATTGTCGTAGCGGACCTTGATGCCCGCCTGCTTCTCGAAGTTCGGGATCGTGTCCTTCGCAATGTAGTCCGACCAGTTATAGACATTGAGCTGCGTATCCTTCGCCGCCGCCGCCGATGCACCCACGCACAGCGCGAGCGCTGCGAACCGGCCCACTACGTTTGCTTTCATCCCGTTCTCCCTCCGGCCGGACCGCTTGTCCGGCTGCCGTCTGCCTCGTCATGGCGGCGCGTTCCGGCACGCCGCCCCTCGAAAACCCCGAACGCTACCACCATTCGCGCTCCGTCACAAAAAAATCATGCCCGTGTCGCGCAAACGGAACAGATTCCCGCCGCCGGCCGCTCGGGCGGCCCGCGCAGCGGGGCGTTCCGGGGGAATTCTATCGGGTAATCGGCGTCTGTCCATCGGGAAAAGAAAGCGGTGGCGAAACCGCGTCCCGCATGCAGTACAAGCGGCCCGCGCGACGCGCGGTGCACGCGGCCGTTTCACCGGGGAAATCGCGACGCGCTGCGACACGCGCCGCGCGCCGTGCCCGGCCCTGTCCGGCACGGTGGGCCGGCCGTCGCCGTCGCCGACGGCGATCCGGCCATCGTCCAACCGTTCGGCCGACCGGCCGCACCGTCACGGCAACGCGACCGTACGGCACGCTAGCGGCGTCCGCCGGCCGCCCCGTTCCGATGCATTAAAATGACGCCCTGACGATTTCACTGCGCGAACCCTCCCGATGGCCTCCAATCTCCACGACCTGCCCGACAGCCCCTGCATCGGCGTGTGCTCGACCCTCTTCGACGAAGTCTGCAAGGGCTGCGGCCGCACGGCCGGCGAAGTGTCGAACTGGGTGTTCCTGAGCGACGACGAGAAGCGGGCGGTGTGGGAGCGCATTACGCGCGAAGGCACCGCGATGCGCTTCCAGTACGACAAGCTGTAAACCGGCCGCACAAAAAAAGAGCGGCATGCCGACTGCCATGCCGCCAACCCCAACTCTGTTCTTGTCCGCGAACCGTTAGAACTTCATCCCGACGCCCACGCCGACGATCAGCGGATCGATGTGCAGCGTGCCGATGCCCTTGTCGCCGAGCGTCGCATCGGTGCTCATCCAGATCTTCTTCACGTCGACGTTCATGAACACCTTCTTCGTCAACTGCACGTCGACGCCGAACTGCAGCGCCGGACCGAAGCTGCTCTTGTTGATCGACACGCCTTCCCCGCCGACGTTGAGCCCGTTGTTGTAGAAGTACGTGTAGTTCAGGCCCGCGCCGACGTACGGACGCACCTTGCCGGCATGGTTGAAGTGGTACTGCAGCAGCAGCGTCGGCGGCAGCACGCCTACGCCGCCCAGGTTGCCGAGGCTCGACGTCATCTGGTGCCGCGACGTGCCGAGGATCAGCTCCACGCCAAGGTAGTCGCGGATCATGTAGGTGAAGTCGAGTTCCGGAACGATCGCGTTGTTCACGCCGGTATTGATCGCGCCGAGCGTGTCGCTCGCGCGCTCGTTCGGCTGGATGCTGATCGCGCGCAGGCGGACCAGTACGTCACCCTGGTTGATCCCGTCGCCCGGCGACGCCGCGTGCGACAGCGTGGGCATCGTGACCAGACTCGCCGCGACGGCGGCAGCGGTGACACATGTTCGAATCGTTTTATGCATGGTAAAGACCCCTGAAGAATGCATTCCATTTTCCTCGTAGGGTCTTTTCGTCGTTTTGATATCCGTCAAGCCAGCGTAAACCTCGGACGGTTTGTCGCAGTCGCCGCGGCACTGCCCGTCAGCAGCAGGTCGAGCAGATCGCGCACGCTGCGGATCGCGTTGCCGAACGGCAGCGCTTCGCGGCCGCGGAAGAACAGGCCGTTCGCGACGTCGCCTCGCAACGCGGCCGCGAGCCGCGTGTCGATGCAGAAATGGCCGAACTTTTCGATGCCGTCGCGCAGCCCGCAGACGCTCAGGCACTCGAGCGCGGTCGGGCAGCGCTGCCTGAACGCGCCGAGCTTGTCGCGAATGCGCGTTTCGTTGCGCAGGTAACGATCGAGCCACGGTGTCTTCACCGCGCGCGCCGGCAGCCCCGTCACGCTGACGAATTCGACGATGTCGTCGGGCAGCGCGTCGGCCAGTACGCGCTTGAAGTTCGGATGCGCGTCACCTTCCTCCGTCACCGCGAACGGCGTTCCGACCTGCACGCCGTTCGCGCCGGCCGCGAGCGCCGCACGCACCGAGTCGTGACTGTTGATCCCGCCCGCGACGATCAGCGGGATCGTGTCGCGCGCCACGCCGAGCGACGCCATCACCTGCGCGGCCTCGTCGAGCACGCGCGCGAAATCGAAGCGCGCATCGTGCATGTCGTCGATCTGCGTGACCCCGAGGTGGCCGCCCGCATGCGCGGGATGCTCGATCACGATCGCATCCGGCAAGCGCCCCTTCTTCATCCACTTCTTCAGCACCAGCGCGATCCCGCGGCTGTCCGACAGGATCGGGATCAGCGCGATGTCGCGCCCCTGCGTGAGATCGGGCAGATCGAGCGGCAGGCCCGCGCCCATCACGATCGCGTCCGCGCCTTCGTCGCACGCGACGCGCACGTAGTCCGCATGCGCGCGCACCGCCTTCATCACGTTGACCGCGATCATCCCGCGGCCTTCGCCGTAGGTCTTCGCGAGGCGAATCTCGCGCGCGAGCGCGTCGAGGTTCGCGGCCTCGAGCGTCGCGCGGTCGGGATTCGCACGACAGCGCGCGAGCAGGTCCGCGTGGTGGTGACGCAGGTCGATGCTCGCGATCGTGCCGAGCGCGCCTTCGCGCGCGACGCTGCCCGCGAGGCGGTGCGCGGAGATGCCGACGCCCATGCCGCCCTGCACCACGGGCAGCAACGCGCGGCCGCGAATCGTGAGCGGCGGGAAGGAAGTGCGTGCGGTCATCTGAACCTCGTCGAAACATCGGAAATCGGAAACGCGATGATCGACGATCCACCGACGCGCATCTTGACGGCCGTCAATAAAAAAACGGCACGCGAGCGTGCCGTTTCGGGTCAGGCGCGGTGAGACGCTCAGGCCGGATTCGCCGGCTTGAGCTGCATCGACTTGTATTCGAGATACTCTTCGAGCCCGTACACACCGTTCTCGCGGCCGTGCCCCGACTGCTTGTAGCCGCCGAACGGCACGGCGCTGTTCCACGTGCCGCCGTTGATGTCGACCTGCCCCGTGCGGATGCGGCGCGCGACGCGCATCGCGCGTTCGTCGCTGCCCGCCCACACCGCGCCGCCGAGCCCATAAGGCGAATCGTTCGCGATGCGCACGGCTTCGTCTTCGTCGCGATACGTGATGATCGACAGCACCGGCCCGAAGATTTCTTCCTGCGCGATCGTCGATTTCGGATCGACGCGGCCGAACACCGTCGGCTTCACGAAGAAGCCCTTCGCGAGCCCTTCCGGCAGGCCCGTGCCGCCCGTCACGAGTTCCGCGCCGTCGTCGATCCCGCGCTGGATGTAGGCCTGCACGCGCTGCTGCTGCGCGGCCGATGCGAGTGCGCCGAGGCGCGTCGTTTCCTGGCGCGGGTCGCCCGCGACATACGCTTCGGCCGCCGCTTTCGCGAGCGCGCGCGCCTCGTCGTAGCGCGCTTCCGGCACCAGCATCCGCGTGTGCGCCGAACAGGTCTGGCCCGCGTTCAGGTAGCACGCGTTGACCGTGCCCTTCACCGCGGTCGCGAAATCGGCATCGTCGAGAATCACCGACGCCGACTTGCCGCCCAGCTCGAGCGCGACGCGCTTCACGCCCGCGGCCGCGAGTTCGGCCACGCGCTTGCCGGCGCGCGTCGAACCCGTGAACGACACCATGTCGACGTCCGGATCGGTCGCCAGCACCTCGCCGACGACCGGGCCGTAACCGCATACGAGGTTGAACACGCCCGGCGGCAGGCCCGCTTCGTGAATCGCCTCCGCGAGCATGAACGCATTGAGCGGCGCGACTTCGGACGGCTTCAGGACGACCGTGCAGCCGGCCGCGAGCGCCGGCGCGACCTTCAGCGTGACCTGGTTGAGCGGGTAGTTCCATGGCGTGATCGCCGCGACGACGCCGACCGGCTCGCGCACCACCAGCGAGTTGCCGACCGTCGCCTCGAATTCGAACGATTCGGCGAGTTTCGCGTATGCCTTCCAGTTGTAGATCGGGCCGCCGACCTGGATCGCACGCGACAGCTTGATCGGCATCCCGACTTCGCCGGTGATCGACTGCGCGAGTTCCTCGCTGCGCGCCTGCAGACGCTCGACGATCTTGCGCAGGTAGCCCGCGCGCGTCGCGGCCGGCGTCGCGGCCCATGCGTCGAACGCCGCGCGCGCCGCGCGGATCGCGTCCTGCGCGTCCGAGGCCGTGCCCTCGGG
Organism: Burkholderia sp. BCC1985; assembly: GCF_905339915.1. Lineage (NCBI taxonomy): Bacteria > Pseudomonadati > Pseudomonadota > Betaproteobacteria > Burkholderiales > Burkholderiaceae > Burkholderia > Burkholderia sp. BCC1985. The sequence continues at coordinate 20,855 of NZ_CAJPGY010000040.1, read as the reverse complement.
AATCCGGCCGATCACGGCCTCGGTGCCCGAGTCGATCACGTCGATCGTGCCCGTTCCGGCCGGCTTGCGCCATGCACCGTCGATGTAGAACTGGTTGTAGATTTTCATCGCTTCCTGTCTCCCGGAAAACGGCCATTCTAACGAGTGTGGCGCGGCCCGGCGATGACGCCGGACCAGACCGCGAGCGCCGCCGAACGGTCCGCACGGGCGCCGGCGAGCGGGTGCCGGATACCGGACGCCCGCGGCTGCGGCATCCGCGCCACGCCGGCACGCCACGAGGCCGCACGACGTGGCCCGCATCGTGCTATGTTTTTAGTATCGGCGCCGGCCGCTGCAGGCCGCGCCACCCGGAATCGATGCCTTCGTGAGCGCTGCCATGACCGACGCATCCCATATCCTCGGCTCGCAAGATCGCCTGGAGCTGCTGTGCTGGCTCACCTGCGGCAATCTCGGCGCGTTTTACCTGAACGAAACCTGGCCGGACGCATCGTTCCAGGTGCAGGCCGCGCACCGCTGGCTCGACCGCCATCACCGGCAGGCCGACTGGCTCGCGATCGCGAAGCTGGCCGCGCTGGCGCAGGACATCGCCAAGCGGCACGCCGACTTCGTCGATGCGTCGTGGGCGCGCGACGCGGTCGAGGAAATCGTCGATACCGACGATCTCGATTACCGGGCGAAACTCGTGCAATGGGTGTACGAAGACTGCTGCAAGGCGCTTGCCGACAAGCGGCTCGCGGATTGACGCGGCGGCTGCCGGCCGGAAACGGCGCCGCCGCGTCGAATCGTCATCGAAGGTGCCGCACTCGACCTGACGTTTTCCCTTCAATGGCCGTCGTGCCGATCCGGTAACGGCGAACATCTGCCCGGATACGAAAAAACCCGCCAGGCTTGCACCTGGCGGGCTTCCGGTACATCAGGTCGGGCATGGCCGCCCGGGCAATTACTCCTGCCCCTGACTCGTCAGGAACTCCTCGTAATTCCCGCCGAAGTCGAACAGCGTGCCGTCCGTGCGCACTTCGATGATCCGGTTCGCCAGCCCGCTCACGAATTCGCGGTCGTGCGACACGAAGATCAGCGTGCCTTCGAACTGCTCGAGCGCGATCTGCAGCGACTCGATCGACTCCATGTCCATGTGGTTGGTCGGCTCGTCCATCAGCAGCACGTTGTGGCGGCCGAGCATCAGCTTGCCCCAGATCATGCGGCCCTTCTCGCCGCCCGACAGCACCTTCACCGACTTCTTGATGTCGTCCGACGAGAACAGCAGGCGGCCCAGCGTGCCGCGCACCATCGTTTCGTCGTCGCCGTCCTTGCGGTACTGGTCGATCCAGTCCATCAGCGTGATGTCGTTCGGGAACTCCTCGTACGTATCCTGCGGCATGTAGCCGACGTTCGCGTTCTCCGACCACTTCACCGTGCCGTGATCAAGCTGCAGCGCGCCGAGCAGCGAACGCAGCAGCGTCGTCTTGCCCGCGCCGTTCTCGCCGATGATCGCGATGCGCTCGCCCGGCTGCACCGACAGGTTGAAGTTCTGGAAGATCGTGCGCTCGTACTTCTTCGTGATGTCTTCGGCGACCACCGCGACGTTGTGCAGCTTCTTCTCGAACTCGAAGCGGATGAACGGGTTCTGACGCGACGACGGCTTGAATTCCTCGATCTTGATCTTGTCGATCTGCTTCGCGCGGCTCGTTGCCTGGCGGGCCTTCGACTTGTTCGCCGAGAAGCGGCGCACGAAGTCCTGCAGCTCGGCCACGCGTTCCTTCGCGCGCGCGTTCGCCGCGGCCTGGCGCTCGCGCGCCTGTGCCGACGCGAGCATGTAGTCGTCGTAGTTGCCCGGCCAGACCTTCAGCGTGCCGTAGTCCATGTCGGCCATGTGCGTGCACACCGAGTTCAGGAAGTGACGATCGTGCGAGATGATGATCATCGTCGAGTTGTACTCGTTGAGCGTGTGCTCGAGCCAACGGATCGAGTTGATGTCCAGGTTGTTGGTCGGTTCGTCGAGCAGCAGCACGTCCGGCTTCGAGAACAGCGCCTGCGCGAGCAGCACGCGCAGCTTCCAGCCCGGCGCGACGTCGGCCATCGTACCGTTGTGGAACTTCTCCTCGATGCCGATGCCGAGCAGCAGCGCGCCCGCGCGCGCCTCGGCGTCGTAGCCGCCGTATTCGGCGAACTTGCCTTCGAGCTCGGCCGCGTGCATGTAGTCGTCGTCGGTCGCTTCCGGGTTCGCGTAGATCGCGTCGCGCTCGGTCATCGCGGCCCACATTTCGGTGTGGCCCATCATCACGACGTCGAGCACGCGCACGTCTTCGTACGCGAACTGGTCCTGGCGCAGCTTGCCCAGGCGCACGTTCGGCTCCAGCGCGACGTTGCCGGCGCTCGGCTCGAGGTCGCCGCCCAGGATCTTCATGAAGGTCGACTTGCCGCAGCCGTTCGCGCCGATCAGACCATAGCGGTTGCCCTCGCCGAATTTGACCGAGATATTCTCGAACAAGGGCTTCGGCCCGAATTGCATCGTGATGTTGGCAGTAGAAAGCACGGCAGGTCCCGTAAGAGAGAAATCGACGGAAAACCGTGTATTTTAGCAGGTGTCGGAGAAACTGCCGACCGCACTGTTCCGGCCCCGCCAGCCGGGCCGCCGCGCGCGGCGCCGGCGCCTCCCTTCAGGGCCCCTACTTGCCTTCCTTCGCCGCGCGCTTCTGCGCCGCCTTCTCCTTCATTTGCCCGAACAGCTCCGCGCACGGCACGTCGCGGTTGTTGCTCGGCGCGATCAGCGGAACCAGCGCCGCGAACGGGTTGATCAGGCCGAGCCCGACCATCGCGCCGGCGCGCAGCGCGAGCGCGCCCGCGTCGACGCCGACCTTCGGGTTCTTGAACGTGCCCTTCGCATACAGCGGCGAGCGCAGCGAGAAGACCCGGAAACCCTTTGTGTGCGGGTGGATCTTGAGGTCGATCGATTCGTCGCGCAGGTTGACCGGGCCGTCGACGTTGATCAGCGCATCGTCCGTATCGAGCGCGAACACCTTCGGGTCGAGCATCCCGTCGGTCGCGACGAAGTCGATCGCCGCGCAGTTGATGTTCACGTCGCGGGTGCCGAACAGCTTCTCGTAGACGACGTTCGCGACGTTCAGCCCCGCCGCCTCCATCAGCAGCAGGCTGATGCGGCCATCCGTGATGAGCGCCTTCACTTCGCCGGTCGAGGTACCCGCGAGCGCGGCCGGCGAGTTGCCGGTCGCCGACAGCGACGCGTCGCCGTTGATCTCGCCGAGCGCGGTCTGCATCACCTTCTGCGTCGGGAACAGCTGCTTGAGCCTCAGGTGACGCGCGGACAGCGTGAAGCGGCCCTTGAGCGGCGTGCGGCTGCCGTCCAGATGCGCGGTCGTCGCGAGCGTGCCGCCCGCGACGCCGAACTTCAGCGGCTCGAGCGTCAGCACGCCGTCCTGCAGCAGAACGTGCGTGTACAGGTCGGTAATCGGCAGTTGCGGGCTCTTGATCAGCTTGCGGCCGGTGAACTTCACGTCCGCGTCGATCGCGCTCCAGCGCTCGGTGCGGAACCTCGAAACCGGCAGCACGCGGTCCGGCGGCTGGCGCGTCGTGTCGCCGCGCTTGGCCTTGCTCGCGGCCGTGTCGGCGCCGATCACCGGCGCGAGGTCGGAGAACTGCAGCAGTTTCGACTCGAGCTCGCCCGACAGCTTCGGCCGCGGCTCGCGCTGCGTCCAGGTGAGCGTGCCGCGCAGATCGCTGCCGCCCACGCGGCCGTTGAAGTCCTCGTAGCGGAACGTGCTGGCGCCCTGCTTGATGTTGCCGATCAGCCGCCCTTCGGTCGCATACGGCGGCGTGTCGGGCAGCGTGATGCCGGTAATCTGGTAGAGGTGCGACATCGACGTGCCCTGCAGCCATAACCGCAGGTCGAGCGCCGCGAGATGCATCGGGTCGGTCAGCGTGCCGACGATCGCGAGCCGCGTGTCGCCGGCCTTCACGTCGGCCTGCAGCGGGAACGGCTGCGTCGACTTCTCGATCGCCAGCACGCCGCCCACCTTGCCGGTGCCGCTGATCGGCACGTTCTTGTAGCGGCCGTCGACCTTGAGCCCGAACGCATAGGTCGGGCCGGACGGCTTCGCGGGCGCGGCGGCCGCCGACGCACCGGTTGCACCTGACGCACCGCTCGCGCCGGATGCCGGCGCGGCCGTCGATGCAGAGGAAACCGAAGTAGCCGGAGCGGCGCCGGACACTCCCGACGCCGCAACGGCAGACGCCCCGCTCGCCGCCTGCGGCGCCGACGCACCCGATGCGGCTTCTGCATTCGCCTTCGCGCTCAATTGCGCGGCGCCGTGCTTGCCGACGCGCTGGGCCGATGCCGCACGCGACCTCTGTTCCTGTTCCTTCAGCACGTCGCCGAGCGGAATCGGCTGGCCGAGCGTATCGATCGCGACCGTGAGATCGGCCTTCGTGATCGCATCGCGATACGTGACGATGCCCTTCGCGAACCCGAAACTGTCGAGCCGCACCTTCCACGGCGACGGCTGCGCGGATTGCTTGAACTGGAAGGTCCACGTATTGCGGCCGTCGGCGAGCCGCTCGAGGTCGACTGCGGGATTGACGACATCGATCGACGGAATGACGATTTCGTGCGCGAGGAGCGGCAGGATGGCGAGATCGAAATGCGCGGCATCGACCGTGACGAACCTGGGCCCCTTCGCCCAGTCCGGATTGCCGATCTCGAGTTGCGTGGCCGAGAAGCTCGGCCAGGGTACCCATGCGCGCCAGCCGGTCTCGCCGTCGGGGCGACGCCAGCCGACCTTGAGATCGCCGTTGATCGCAAACGAACGGCCAAGCGCGGTACTCACATGTTCGTTGACCCACGGTTTCGCGCGGTTCCAGTCGAACGTGACGATAAAAATGCCGGCGGCCGCGATGATCAGTGCGACGATGCAGACGATCCATGCAGCCGATTTGCCGATGGCTCGGGCTAGCGTCATGGCGATTCCGTTGTTGTTATGCAGAGTGTGCACGCCATGTCGGGCCACGTGCGTGAATGAACGAAGCACGACACTGGCGGCTTTTCAATCTGTATTATGACGCACGCTCCGACGACGCCTCGGCGCCATTAACGCTTTTTTTCATTTTCGACATGACAGCCCCGACCGGTCTCATCGATGCGCAGCACATCACGCGCCGCGACGCCAGCAGCGGCAAGACTTTGCTGGCGCCGACCGACTTCAGCCTCGCCGCGGGATCGCGAATTGCTATCACCGGACCATCGGGTTCCGGCAAGAGCGTGCTGCTGCGCGCGCTCGCGCTGCTCGATCCACTCGACGGCGGTCAGATCCTGTGGCGCGGCAAGCGGATCAGGCGCAATGCAATTCCGCGCTACCGGCGCAGCGTCGCCTACGTGCGCCAGCGACCCGCGCAGATGGACGGCACCGTCGAGGCGCAATTGCGCTATCCGTACTCGCTCGCGATCTATCGCGACGCGACGTTCGACCGTGCGCGCGCCGAAGCGCTCGCGGCCCGCGCCGGTCGCGGCGCCGATTTTCTCGACAAGCGCGCGAGCGAACTGTCGGGCGGCGAAGCGCAGATCGCCGCGCTGCTGCGCGTGCTGCAACTCGACCCCGACGTGCTGCTGCTCGACGAGCCGACGTCCGCGCTCGACCCCGACTCCACGCGCGCGATCGAAGCGCTCGTCGGCGCCTGGTTCGACGCGGCGGCCGATGCGCGCGCCTATATGTGGATCTCGCACGATCCGGCGCAGGCCGCACGGATCAGCACGATGCGGCTCGTGATGCAGGCCGGCGTGCTGCACGCCGCGAGCACGACGGAGGCGGCACGATGAGCCCGGCACTGCAGGATCTGAGTCTCGTCGACGTCGGCATCGCCGCCGCGCTCGTCGCGGTCAACGGCGCGATCTCCGCGGCGCTGTCGCTCGGCCTCGGGCGCAAGCTCGCGCTCGCCGCCGTGCGCACCATCGTGCAGCTGCTCGCGATCGGCTACGTGCTCGGCTGGGTGTTCGGCCATCCGCACTGGACCGTCGTGCTGCCGCTGACCGCGTTGATGACGCTGATCGCGGGCTTCGCGGGCGCCGGCCGCGGCAAGCGCACGTATCGCGGACAGCGCGTCGACAGCATCGCGTCCATCTGGTTCAGCAGTTGGGTCGTCGCGGCGATCGGGCTGTTCGCCGTGATCCGCATTCATCCGTGGTACACGCCGCAGTATGCGATCCCGATCCTCGGGATGATCCTCGGCAATACGCTCACGGGCGTGTCGCTCGGCGTCGAACGGATGATGGAGGAACTGACGGCACGGCGCGACCGCGTCGAGACCGCGCTCGCGCTCGGCGCGACGCGCTGGGAAGCCGCGCAGGACGCCGCGCGCCAGGCCGTGCGCGCGGGCATGCTGCCGACGCTCAACCAGATGGCCGTCGTCGGCGTCGTGAGCCTGCCGGGGATGATGACCGGCCAGGTGCTGGCCGGCCAGTCGCCGCTGCAGGCCGTGCGCTACCAGATCGTGATCATGTTCCTGATCGCCGCGGCGTCCGCGCTCGGCACGGTCGGCGCGGTGCTGATGACGTATCGCCGGCTGTTCTCCGCCGATCACCGCTTTCTCGCATCGCGGCTCGAGGAACGCGCGCATTGACGCGCGGCGCCACGCCCCACGCGGCGTTTGCGCGGCGTGCGGTCAGCGGGCGCTACGGCGTCTGCCGAGGGCCTGGCGCAACGCGGCCGTGACATCGGCATCGGGCGTCAGCCCGTCGACCGACGCGACGAGCCGCACCGCGCGCGGTGTCGTCACATAGGCCTGCGCGCCGACATAACCGCCGCTGCCGGCCGAGCGCGTCGTGACGACGAGCGCCTGCGGCGCACGCGCACCGAGGTCGGCCGTGAAGGCGTCGGCGACGGTGCCGTCACGCGCATGCAGCACACCGGTTACGTAGTCGTCCGTATCGAAGCCGGGCGCGGCATGCGCGGTCGAATACACGCGCACCGCATAGCTGCCGGTCGAGCACGGCTCGAGTGCGCCGCTCGACACGACGGCGACCTGCTGTCGCGACGGCAGCTCGACTTTCTTCGCGAAGCTGCAATCGTCGGCCGCCTGCGCATGGGTGGCGACGAACGCAGCGGCCGATAGCAGCGCGCGCATGCAATGTTTCATCGGGATGTCGTTCGGGAAAGAGGGAGAAGCCCACGAGGATAGCGCGACATCCGCATCACGTCACGCGCGCCGCGGGGCGAATGGCTGCGCTGTCGGTGCGCGCCGGACACGACGCACATCAAACCTCAAACAACGGAAATACGCGAAGCCGCGCGCCACGAAACCGTCACGCGCGGCACTGCCCGGATCACCGGATACGCATCGCGGTTGGTTGCGCACGCACCGAACGCCTTGCCGGCCCGCGCGCACCGCTCAGCGCTTGATCGACACCGTCACTTTCGTGCCGTCGCTCATCGAGACGGACTTCGAGCCGCCATTGGTCGAAATCGACACCCACTTGACCTGGCTCACCGACACGACATCCGGGCACTGCAGCGACTTGCCGCCCGCGCTCACGTTGCGCGTGCCTTTCGGCGCGGCGGCCTGGAAGCTCATCTGCACGTTCGCGATCCCCTTCGCGTCGACCGACGGCGCGAGCCGCACCTGGGTCTGGCGCACCATCGCGCCGTTCGCGTCGCGCGGCAGGTTGTCGGCGTTCGGGCAACCGTCCGGCATCGCGACCGCGCCGCCCGGCGGCACCGACTTCCAGTTGAAGTCGTCCGTTTCGCCCGAGCGGATCTTGCGGGTCTCCTGCGTATTGCCGAAGGTCTTCGAATCGACCTTGACGGTGTATTCGAGCTGCCCTGTCCCGCCACCCTTCAGGCTGCCCTTGACCGGCGGCGCCGCGAATACGCTCGCGCTGACGCACGCCGCCGCGAACACGGCAGACCACGATGCGGCGACTGACAAGCTGCGTTGGCTCATGCTGACCTCCTTGTAATGCGGCGGCACGCGCGTGCCGCGCGGTTTTCGATGCATGATGCGTTGCCAGTCTACCGCCAAGCGGCATGCAATGCGCCGCAAACGCATCGGGTGTTACCCCGCTTGCGTTCGCGACGCGGCATCCCGTACGCGCGACGCCGGCGCTCGGGAACACGCCGGGCAGACCCAGGTTTTCCGCCCCGAAGGAAGTCCCCTTGGGGGATGCCCATCGGCGCCTGGCGCGAAGCGACGCGTCTGCGGCACTCAGAAGCCGCTCAGCACCAGCTTGCCGATCGCGCGCCCGGCTTCGAGCAGCTGATGCGCGCGCCGCACGTTGGCGGCGTTGATCGTGCCGAGCTGTTCGCCGAGCGTCGTGCGCAGCGTGCCGCCGTCGACGAGCCGCGCCACCTCGCTCAGGATCTTGTGCTGCTCGATCATGTCCGGCGTCTCGAACATCGCACGCGTGAACATGAATTCCCAGTGAAACGCGGCGCTCTTCGCCTTCAGTTGCTCGACCGGAATCGGCTTCTCGTTCTCGACGATCGTGCAAATGCCGCCCTGCGGGCGAATTACTTCCGCCGCGGCAGGGAAATGACGGTCCGTGTCGTTGAAGATCAGCACGTAGTCGACGCTCGCGTGGCCGATTTCACGCAGTTGCGCGGGCAGGTCGCCGAAATGATCGACCACGTCGTCCGCGCCGAGCGAGCGCACCCATTCGGCCGACGCCGGCCGCGACGCGGTCGCGATCACGCGCAGCCCGGCGAGCGTCTTCGCGAGCTGGATCGCGATCGAACCCACCCCGCCCGCGCCGCCGATGATCAGCACCGACTTGCCCGCGTCGGCGCCCTGCGGCGACACGCGCAGCCGGTCGAACAGCGCCTCCCAGGCGGTCAGCGCGGTGAGCGGCAACGCGGCCGATGCCGCGAAATCGAGCGAGCGCGGCTTGAGCGCGGCGATCCGCTCGTCGACCGCGTGGAATTCGCTGTTCGCGCCGGGCCGCGTGATGCTGCCCGCGTAGAACACCTCGTCGCCCGGCCGGAACAGCGTGACCTCGGCACCGACCGCGACGACCGTGCCGGCCGCATCCCAGCCGAGCACGCGCGGCGTCTCCTCGACCTGCGGTTTCGGCGCGCGCACCTTGGTGTCGACCGGGTTCACGGAGATCGCCTCGACCTTCACGAGCAGGTCGCGCGGGCCCGGCACCGGTTGCGGCAGTTCCACGTCGACGAGCGCCTGCGGGTCGTCGATCGGCAGGTAACGGGTCAGTCCAACGGCTTTCATCACGAAACTCCTTCAGGGAAATCGGGCGGGCCGCGGCGCAGCCCCATGCATGCCATCGTAGGCGCCCCGATCCTTCGAGAAAACCGCTATATTTCCTGAAACATTTTCAGGAATTTCAGAATAATGACGTCCGATCCGATTCCCGCCCCCGACAAGCCGCTCGACCTGCTCGACGTCGGCCTGTTCGTGCGCGCCGCGCTGCTCGCGAACGTGAGCGCGGCCGGGCGCGAGTTCGGCGTATCGGCCGCGGTCGCGAGCGCGCGCATCGCGCAGCTGGAGCGCCAGCTCGGCGCGCGGTTGCTGCATCGCACCACGCGGCGCATCAGCCTGACGCAGGACGGCGAAGTCTTCATGGCCCGCGCCGAGGCGCTGTTGTCGGCCGCCGACGCCGCGCGCGCCTCGGTCGGCCACGGCCGCAGCGAGCCATACGGGCGGCTGAAGGTGTCGATGTCGTCGTCGTTCGGCCGCCAGCATGTCGCGCCCGTGATTCCCGCGTTCCTGCGCCGCTACCCGTCCGTGTCGCTCGACCTGCGGCTGTCCGACGAGATCGTCGACCTCGTCGACGACGGCTACGACGTCGCGATCCGCCTCGGCGCGCTGAAGGATTCGACGCTGGTCGCGCGCAGGCTCGCCACGAACCGGCGCGTGCTGTGCTGCTCGCCCGCGTATCTCGCCGAACACGGCACACCGCGCCATCCGGCCGACCTCGCGCAGCACGAATGCGTGATCCTCGGCGACCAGCGCGACTGGTCGTTCGTCACGCCGCAAGGCCCGCTCACCGTGCGGGTCGGCGGCCGGCTCGTCGCGAGCAATGGCGAGGCGATCCGCGAAGCGCTCGTCGACGGCTTCGGCATCGCGATCAAGTCGACCTGGGACGTCGGCCCGCTGCTCGCGAGCGGCGCACTCGTCACCGTGCTCGACGACTACCCGTTCGCGAACGACGTCGCGATCTGGGCCGTCTATCCGAGCCGCGCGCACGTGCCGCTGAAGACGCTCGCGTTCATCGCGTTCCTGGCCGAACACTTCGGCGATCCGCCTTACTGGGATCGCGACCGGCAATCGCCCGAATGACTCGAATAGCCCGCACCGTCCGCCGAATCGCCGTGCGTGCGGCACCCGGCACGGCGCCCGCGCCGGTTCCCGGCAGCGATCCGGTCGCGATCGGATACCAACCGGCTACAATGGCGCGTTCGCGACGCAACGGCCCGACGCCGGACGGGGCCCGCGTTCGCAGGCGGCCGCATGCCGGCCGCGCACGCGTTTCATTCGCTTCCAAACATTCCGTCATGACCCACAACCTCGTCATCCAGAGTCTCGCGCCGTTGTCGGACGCGCATCACAAACCGCTGCTCGCGCTGTCGCGCGGCACCCGCATCGTGCAGACCGACGATCACGCGCTGCGCATCGAAAACGCCAACCCCGCGCAGCGTCTCGACATCGACGCGTACTGCGGCACGCATGCGCTCGACTTCGGCTTCGTCGAAGCCGGCCGCGCGCTGAGCGATTTCGGGCTCGTCGTGATGGACATGGACTCGACGCTGATCACGATCGAATGCATCGACGAGATCGCCGATTTCTGCGGGCTGAAGACGCAGGTCGCCGAGATCACCGAGGCGGCGATGCGCGGCGAGATCCGCGATTTCAACGAAAGCCTCACGCGCCGCGTCGCGCTGCTCGCGGGGCTCGACGCGCAGGCGCTCGAGCGCGTGTACGAGGAACGGCTGCAGCTGTCGCCCGGCGCGGAGACGATGCTCGCCGGCGTGAAGGCCGCGGGCCTGAAGACGCTGCTCGTGTCGGGCGGCTTCACGTTCTTCACCGAGCGCCTGAAGGCGCGCCTCGGCCTCGACTTCGCGCACGCGAACACGCTCGAGATCGTCGACGGCAAGCTGACCGGCAAGGTGCTCGGCGAGATCGTCAACGCCGACGTCAAGGCGCGCCTGCTGCGCGACACCTGCGCATCGCTCGGCATCGAGCCGAGCCGCGCGATCGCGATGGGCGACGGCTCGAACGACCTGAAGATGATGGCCGAAGCCGGGCTGTCGGTCGCGTTCCACGCGAAGCCCGTCGTGCGCGATGCGGCCACCGTCGCATTCGACCACGTCGGCCTCGACGGGCTGCTGCGGCTGTTCTGATTTCCGATCCGCGCAAGCCGCCCATGAAAAACGCCCGCGCGATGTTGCATCGCGCGGGCGTTTTGTTGTTCCGCTCGGGGTTCGGTGCTCAGCCGAGCGTGGACTGCATCGCGCGCTCGATATCCGCGCGCAGGTCGGCTTCGTCTTCGAGACCGACGTAGAAGCGTACCAGCGTGCCGCGATGCGGCCAGTCCGGGCGCATCGACGCCACGTCGTAAGGCATCGCGAGGCTGCACGCGCCGCCCCAGCTCCAGCCGATCGCGAACAGCTCGAGCGCCTCGACGAAACGATCGATCTTCTCGGCACTGTAGCGCTCGTCGAACACCACCGAGAACAGCCCGCCCGCGCCGGTGAAGTCGCGCACGAACGATGCGTGCCCCGGACAGTCCGGCAGTTGCGGATGCAGCACGGCCGCGATCTCCGGGCGCGCCTTCAGCCATTGCGCGAGCGCGAGCGCGCTCTTGCTGTGCGCATCGAAGCGCACCTGCATGCTCGGCAGGCTGCGCAGCACGAGCGAGCAGTCGTCGACCGACACGCCGATCCCGCAGCGCATCCGGGCGAGCTTCAGTTGCGCCTGCAGCGCCGCGCTCGCGGTGATCGTCGCGCCCATCAGCACGTCGCTGCCGCCCGATTGATACTTGGTCAGCGCCTGCACCGAGATGTCGACGCCATGCTCGAACGGCTTGAACGCGAGCCCGGCCGAATACGTGTTGTCGATCGCGGTGACGATGCCGCGCGCCTGCGCGACCGCGGTGATCGCACGCACGTCGGGCACTTCCATCGTCACCGAGCCCGGCGCCTCGATCCAGATCAGCCGCGTGTTCGGCTGGATCAGGTCGGCGATGCCGGCGCCGACGAGCGGATCGTAGAAGCGCGCGGTGATGCCGAAATCCTTCGCGAGCCAGGTGCCGAGATCGGCGTTCGGCCCGTAGACGTTGTGCGGGATCAACACGTCGTCGCCCGCCTTCACGATCCCGAAATAGACGTTCATGATCGCCGCGAGACCCGACGGCTGCAGCAGCGCATGCGAGCCGCCTTCGATCTCGGCGAGCCGCTGCGCGAGCGCGAGCGACGTCGGGGTCGCATGCAGCCCGTAGCGCCACTGGTTGTCGTCGTGCCAGACCAGCGCGCGCATCGTCGCGAGATCGGGGAACACGACCGTCGATGCACGCTCGACCGGCGGCACGAACGAACGGAAGCCGTCCGGGATGTTGTCGTCGGGTTGAACGATGCGGGTCTGGAGTGCACGCTTCGGAGTGGATGCAGTCATGGCAGGAGGCCCGGAGAAAGGCCGTTCGGTTGCGGAATGAATAGGTGGCTAGGTTAGCCAAAATCAGCGCGGTTGGCCCGGTACAATGCGCGCCGCATGCGCCGAGCCAGCGCGCGCTCAGTCGTCGGTGCGCAGATTGACCACGTTCCCGACCGTCTCGATTTCCTGCACGCGGCCGTCGCGTACCTGCAGCGCCGCGCGCTTGCCCGGCGCCAGGCGCAGCACGACGGGTTGCGGATCCGATTCGTCCGAGTTCATCCGGTCGGCCTTCAGCTCGCCCGTCGCGTCGAAGCGGCCGATCCACACGCCCGTGATGTTCGTGCCGTCGTTCGATTCCTCGATCTCGAGCGTGTCGCCGTCGCGATCGCCGGCGAGCAGCACCACCTCGCCCGTGTCCGCGAACTGGTATTCGCCGTGCACGCCTTCCTCGTCCGTCTTCGGGCCGAGATGCACGACGATCGGCCGATCGCCGAGCGTGCCTTCGTAACGCGGCAGGCGGGCGAATTCCGGATTCGGCCGCAGCGGCCGGGCGGGTGCCGCTTCATCCTGCTGCGCGCCCGACGCGGCAGCCTGTGCCGCGACCACGCCCGACATCGTGAGGCCCGCCGCCAGCGCGCCGGCAATCACCAGCGCCCGTTGCCATTGCGAATATCGACCCACCTTGTGTTGCTCCTTGCTTCAGATTCGCTCGAAAATCGCGGCGACATGCTGCGCGTCGCCGCTGCACATCGATCGCCACGCGCACGTGGCGACCGCCGATGCGCAGGCGCCGAGCGCGGTACGCACACCGCTCGCCAGCCGTTCACGTCGCCCGTCATCCGGGCGTCGAGTGAACACGTCGCGTAGCCGGCGTGCGTGTTCCGCGTCAGCCCTGCATCAGGCGTTCCACCGCGTCGCGGCGCGGAATCGGCGCGACCGCGCCGTAGCCGGTCGTCGACAGTGCCGCCGCCGCGTTCGCATAACGCGCGGCCGCGAATGGATCGTCGCCTGCGACGATCCGCGCAACGAACGCACCGCCGAAGCAGTCGCCCGCGCCCGTCGCGTCGACGGCCTCGACCGCGAAGCCCGGCACCACGCGCCGTTCGTTCGGCGTCGCGACATACGCGCCTTCCTTGCCGAGTTTCAGCGCGACGACCCGCGGCCCGTGCTCGAGCATCGCATCGACGATCGCGTCGCGGTCGTTCGCACCGGTGAGCGCCGTGACGTCGTCCCAGCTCGGCAGGCAGATGTCCGTCTGGCGCAGCGCTTCGCGCATCACCGCGCGGGCGCGCGGCAGCGGCCACAGCTTCAGGCGCAGGTTCGTGTCGAAGCTGACCTGCGCGCCGTTGCTGCGCGCGTGGTCGATCGCCGCGAACGCGGCGTCGCACGCGGCCGTGCCGATCGCGAGGCTGATGCCCGACAGGTGCACGGCCCGCGCCGCGGCCAGCGCATCGAGCGGCAGATCGGCCACCGCGTAGCGGCTCGCCGCGGAACCCGCGCGCAGATAGTCGAACTGGTGGCCGTCAGCACCGTGCGTGACGAAATACACGCCGGTCGGCGCCGTGCGGTCGATCCGTACGTACGTCGTATCGACGTGCTCCGCCGCCCACATCTCGGTCAGCAGGCGGCCGAACGGATCGTCGCCGATCGCCGACACGAAGCCCGTCGACGCGCCCTGGCGCGCCGCGGCGATGCAGAAGTTCGACGTGTCGCCGCCGAAGCCTTGCAGGAACTCCGGCCGGCCCGGCTGCGACTGGTTGAATTCGATCATCGCCTCGCCGAGCGCGAGGATCTGCGGCAGTGCGGCGGTCATCGCTTAAACCTCGCCCCACAGGTCGTGGCCGTCCGCGCCCGTGATCTTCACCGACACGAAATCGCCGACCTTGTAGCGCTTCGACGCCTTGGTCGCCGGCTCGACGTAGACGACGCCGTCGATCTCCGGCGCATCGGCCGCCGTGCGGCCGATGCCGCCTTCCTCGCCGACTTCGTCGATCAGCACCTTGAGGGTCTTGCCGACCTTGCGCTGGATGCGCCGCGCCGACACTTCCTCGGCCACTTCCATGAAGCGCGCGCGGCGCTCTTCGCGCACCTCGTCCGGCAGCGCGCCGTCGAGTTCGTTCGCGGTCGCGCCTTCGACCGGCGAATACGCAAAGCAGCCGACGCGATCGAGCTCCGCCTCGCGGATGAAGTCGAGCAGCGTTTCGAACTGTTCTTCCGTCTCGCCGGGGAAGCCGGCGATGAACGTGCTGCGGATCGTCAGGTCCGGGCAGATCTCGCGCCACTTCTGCACGCGCTCGAGCACCTTCTCGGCGTTCGCCGGGCGCTTCATGCGCTTCAGCACGTCCGGATGCGCGTGCTGGAACGGCACGTCGAGATACGGCAGCACGTGGCCCTTGAACGGGCCTTCGGCCATCAGCGGAATGACTTCGTCGACGCTCGGATACGGATACACGTAGTGCAGGCGCACCCATGCGCCGTACTGCGCGGCGAGTTCGCCGAGCGCGGCGACGAGGTCGGTCATGCGCGTCTTGATCGGCTTGCCATTCCAGAAGCCGGTGCGGTACTTCACGTCGACGCCGTATGCGCTCGTGTCCTGCGAGATCACGAGCAGCTCCTTCACGCCGGACTTGAAGAGGTTCTCGGCTTCCAGCATCACTTCGGCGACCGGGCGCGACACGAGGTCGCCGCGCATCGACGGGATGATGCAGAACGTGCAACGGTGGTTGCAGCCTTCGGAAATCTTCAGGTATGCGTAGTGACGCGGCGTGAGCTTGATGCCGGCCGCCGGCACCAGGTCGGTGAACGGGTCGTGCGGCTTCGGCAGGTGCGAATGCACGGCCTGCATCACTTCGCCCACCGCGTGCGGGCCGGTGACGGCGAGCACCTTCGGGTGGACTTCCTCGATCAGGTTCGAGCCGCTCGCGCTCGACTTCGCGCCGAGGCAGCCGGTGACGATCACCTTGCCGTTCTCGGTCAGCGCTTCGCCGATCGCGTCGAGGCTCTCCTGCACGGCTTCGTCGATGAAGCCGCAGGTGTTCACGACGACGAGGTCGGCGCCGTCGTAGGTGCCGGAGATTTCATAACCTTCGGCACGCAGCTGCGTGATGATTTGTTCGGAGTCGACGAGGGCTTTCGGGCACCCGAGCGATACGAAGCCTACTTTGGGGGATTGGGACATCTGGAATGTGGGGGCGTGGCGGCAAAAGTGTGAGTTTACAGCTATTTATGGGTCAGCGAGGCAAAAACGGCGGTTGGTGGCGGTGCAGGCGCCGGCTCGAATGAGCTGGCCGGCGGGCGGCCGCCCCCGATGTCGCGCTTGATGCGTCCCTTTCAGTTTGGGGCGGATGGGCG
Organism: Burkholderia sp. BCC1985; assembly: GCF_905339915.1. Classification (NCBI taxonomy): domain Bacteria; kingdom Pseudomonadati; phylum Pseudomonadota; class Betaproteobacteria; order Burkholderiales; family Burkholderiaceae; genus Burkholderia; species Burkholderia sp. BCC1985. The sequence goes on along the minus strand of NZ_CAJPGY010000040.1, from coordinate 4,898 downwards.
CTGGGCTCCGTCCCGGTACCAGCGCCAAGGGCCTCGCGGGGTGTTCCTTCGCGTAGCCCGGGATTGCCACATGCCGAACAGGTCCGCGCTACGCGCGGAGGGTCGGATCCATCGAGCCGAGCCGAGCTGGGCTCAACCCGGCACGGCCTGCGTCGTTACCGGCGCCGAGGCAGCTCCCCCAGCTCGTCACCGACGGCATCACCGTCGCGTCGACAGCACCAATCTTGGGGGCTCCTTGCGGATGGAAAGTCGGCGCCGATCGGCCGCACATCCACTTTCGACCGCTTCGAATTGGGGAATCGCTGCCTGACCGAAATCGAATGGCTTCGCGTCTTCGTGCAACTCGGACGCGATCGACAAACAATCTACCTGAGCCAGGCCGCCAGTACCGCGACCATGGAACCGTGGCTTCCGTTTCCGCCGTCTGCGAACACTCCAGCGCGATATCTCCGAAGTAGTCCATTTGAGTGAAGCTTTGCGATCGTCATTGAGGCAGCCTGTCCGCATTGACCTGACCTCGCCGGACGGAGTCTGAAATGCCGCGTATCGACGTCGTTGACGATCCCCAGAGCTGGATGGAACTACAACCTGAACTGGCCGCCGGCCTGAACGCCCTCAGCCACGCAGTGTATGGAAAGAGCCGGTTACCGATGCGAGTACGCGAAGCGGCACGCATGAGGATCGCGGAGGCCAACGAGTGTCAGTTGTGCCGCAACACGCGCGACGCCCAAGGACAAGCCAATGGTGTCGACGACGCGCTGTATGAACACGTCGTCGAATGGCGAACCTGGCCCGGATACAGCGAGCGCGAGCGATTGGCCATCGAGTTTGCCGAGCGCTTTGCGCTCGATCACCTTGCACTGAGCGCGGATGATGATTTTTGGATGCGTCTGCGCGTGGCATTCGAAGATGCCGAGATCGTCGATCTCGGCATTTGCTGTGCACTGTGGGTCGGTGCTGGCAGAGCCATGCGCGTGCTGGATGTCGGCCAGTCATGTTCGCTGGAGTTGCAGACCTCCACCGCACGTTCCTGAGTAAAGATGGACACACATCGAAGGAGTAAGCAGATGGGTACGATTGCAGTGACGGGAACCGCTTCCGGCATCGGAGCGGCAACGCAGGCGCGCCTGGCGAGTGAAGGGCATCGAGTCATCAGCGTCGACCGTCACGAGGCCGATGTTGTCTGCGACTTGGGCTCCGAGCCGGGTCGGCAGTTCGCGATTGAACGCATCAACGCGCTTTCAGACGGTCGCCTGGATGGCCTCGTGACCTGTGCCGGGGTCGGCGGCTTCCCGCATCGTCGTGGCGCGGAAGTCGCCGCAATCAATTACTTCGGCACGGCCGTTCTGCTGTCCGGACTGAGGCCGGCTCTCGCCGCATCAGAAAATGCATCCGTCGTCGTCATCAGTTCCAACTCGTCTACGGCCCAACCTGGGTGGCCCGAAGCACTGGCCGCCGCGTGTCTGTCCGGGGATGAAACGCTCGCCTGCACGATGGCCGACACGTTCGGACCAGTATTGACCTATCCCGCGACAAAGGCCGCGATTGCCCGACTTGTCAGGCGTTTGGCGCCAGGGAAGGACTGGATCGGAAGCGGAATACGATTAAACGCGATTGCACCGGGATTGATCGAGACGGCGCTCGCGGCTGAAGGTCGTACCGATCCCGACATCGCACGTCAGCTCGACGCCTTTCCGATTCCCGTTGGCCGCCCGGGAACACCTGAAGAAGTCGCCTCGCTCATCGCGTTCTTGCTCGGAACGGAGTCCCGATTCATGTGCGGCTCGGTGATCTGGCTCGACGGTGGTACGGATGCCCTGCTCCGGCCGGACGACTGGCCAGTGCCGATGCAGTTGGCGTGAGCGAGGCTGGCGGATGTGGGCAACGCAATCAAATACGTCCTGAAAACGGTAGGTTGTTAAGGATGACATATTGTTTTAGCGTCGATTGGCATAACAGCGCCAGATGCTGAAGTGCTATTCCGTTCGGCGCGTAACCAGCTATCGAGCCTGCGCGCCGACATCGATCTGGATGAGTTCATACACCCGTACGGCGTTCGTGCTCAAGCAAACGGTGTGAAAGTCCCGAGGAGCATGGACTTCCTCTTTGCGGATGCAACTCATGATGCTCACGCATAAATCCCGGCGCTCATTTCTCAATGGAACACCGTCGGGGCGCTTGAAAGCGACGCCAAGCTGCGTTTCTCAGCCAAACTTCAGTCAAGTCGTAGCGGTTTGATCGGGAAGCGTTCGATCGTGATGGTCGAGGCCACTCGCGAAATCGGCGATACCAAGACGACCGAGCGGCGTTACTACTTGTCGTAGCCTGCCTCCCGATGCAGAGTGCATTGGCGTATCGAGAACAGCATCCAATGGGTGCTGGACATGGCCTTCGGCACGATTGCAGAGAAATAACCGCCGCCTCGCTTCGTTCCGCGCCGCGCCCGGCTTCGCCCGAGCCGCTGCCATCGCACTGCCACGCATCTCCAACGGGAGACTCACTGCAGCGCTCATGAGAAATCCTCGACGAGTGCGCATTCCGGTGAGCCGCTGCCCGGCGGGTCAGCACGATCCGCAACCGCCGGCGCACGACAATCGCCCCGGACGCGACCCGCCATTATGCGAGAATCGGAACCTCCAACCGCTTCACTCCACGCACGACGGGGTTCGCATGACCACCCACATCACGATCGAATTCACCGAGCACGCCGCCGAAACCATCGGCGAGCAGACCAGCACCAGCTTTTCCTATGACCAGGGCGCCCACGTGCCGCAGCCTGGCGATTTCGTCGAGATCGAGAACTCGCAGCAAACGTTCCTCGTGATCGGCCGCGTGTTTTCGCTGAAGGCGAACTACTGCGCGGTGAAGCTCGTGCTCGACCTGCCGCCGGCGGACGATCAACAGGATTTCGATCGCGCGCTTTGAGCGAAGCCGGCGCGCCATGCCGGCATTGAGGCGGCGCGTCGTCGCGCCGTCCGACACAACGGCGGCCGCCCGCGCCCGCGCACGCACGCGCGCCATCAGGCGCGACATGCTCCGCTTGTATTTCGCTGCTTGCCTGGAATTCGATCGACCGGACGACAGTCATGCCCGCCCCCACCCAGGGGCACGGGCATTCGGTGCCGACGATCAGGGACGACCGTCGGCGACATCTCGCGGCAGCGAGCCGCCAATCATCGTCGTGCCCGGGCACGCGACCGGCCGCATCGCACCCGCCGCACGTCGCGGCACCGACGCCCGACGGCTCGCGCCGCCGCGGCCGGCCTGCCGCGACATCGTTACTTCTTCTCCGGCTCCGGCGTGCCCGGTTGCTTGAACGGGAACGTGCTGAACATCGACTTCGCCTGATTCTGCATCTGCTCCTGCATCTGCACGAACATGTTCTTCGACTGCTCGATGTAGCTCGTCATCATCCCTTGCATCATCGGCGCCTGCATGTTCATGAACTGCGACCAGACTTCCGGATTCATCGCGTTGCCTTCGTACAAGTTCTTCGATTGATCCGCGAGCTTGTTCTGGATGTCGATGAACGCCTGGATGTTCTTTTCCAGGTACGTGCCCATCATGCCCTGCATCGCATGACCGTAGAAACGGATGATCTGCGACAACATCGACGACGAGAACATCGGCACGCCGCCGCTCTCTTCCTCGAGGATGATCTGCAGCAGGATGCTGCGCGTCAGGTCTTCGTTCGATTTCGCGTCGACGACCTTGAAGTCCTCCTGTTCCAGCACGAGTTGCTTGACGTCGGTCAGCGTGATGTACGTGCTCGTCTCGGTATCGTAGAGCCGGCGGTTCGGGTACTTCTTGATGAGCCGCTCGGCCGTTTTCTTTGTAGTAGTCATGTAACGCCTTTGGGTGCAGCGTAGCGCAAGTGACAAATCCCCGCCTCCCGGATCCGGGAGGCGGGGGCCTTCGGAAACGCCAGGCTGCACGGCCGGTCCGGCCTGCGCAGCCCGGACGTTCAGCCCATGTGCAGGCCGCCGTTCAGCGAGAAGTCGGCGCCGGTCGAGAAGCCGGAATCGTTCGACGCGAGCCACGCGACGATCGAGCCGATTTCCTCCGGCGCACCGAGACGCCGCACCGGAATCGTCGCGACGATCTTCTCGAGCACGTCCGGACGGATCGCCTTCACCATGTCGGTGCCGATGTAGCCGGGCGACACGGTGTTGACCGTCACGCCCTTCGTCGCGACTTCCTGCGCGAGCGACATCGTGAAACCGTGGATGCCGGCCTTCGCGGTCGAGTAGTTCGTCTGGCCGAATTGCCCCTTCTGGCCGTTCACCGACGAGATGTTGATGATCCGGCCCCAGCCGCGCTCGACCATCCCGTCGATCACCTGCTTCGTCACGTTGAACAGGCTCGTCAGGTTGGTGTCGATCACGGCCGTCCAGTCTTCATGCGTCATCTTGCGGAACACGACGTCGCGCGTGATGCCCGCGTTGTTGACCAGCACGTCGATCTCGCCGACTTCGGCCTTGACCTTGTCGAACGCTGCCTTGGTCGAGTCCCAGTCGCCGACGTTGCCTTCCGACGCGATGAAATCGTAGCCGAGCGCCTTCTGGTCCTCGAGCCACTTCACCCGACGCGGCGAGTTCGGGCCGCAACCCGCGACCACCTTGAAGCCGTCTTTCGACAGACGCTGGCAGATGCTGGTGCCGATGCCGCCCATCCCGCCCGTTACGTACGCAATTCGCTGAGACATAAATCTCACTCCATTTTTTGGTTTCGAGAGCCGCCGGAGGCCCCTCTGACTTCACGTGGCACCGGCCGAAGCCGCAATCGGCCGGCGCCCGGATTGGTTTGGCAGTGACGGACGACCGGTTACGGACGTTCGACCGCGAGCGCGACGCCCATCCCGCCGCCGATGCACAGCGACGCCAGCCCGCGCTTCGCAT
>NZ_CAJPGY010000039.1:0-62964 GCF_905339915.1 Burkholderia sp. BCC1985 | reverse complement strand
CAGCCGCGGATCATCGTCTGCGACACGAAGATGGGGTGCGGCGTGCCGTTCCTCGAAGCACGCGAGAAGAGCCATTTCATCCGCGTCGATGCGCACGAGTGGAAGCTCGCGCTCGACGCACTCGAAGCAGGGAGACACGCATGAGCACCGTCGACAACAAGCCGCGCCTGAAGACTTCCGCGATGATCGCGTCCATCGCGGCCGACGGGCAGGCGACCCGCGCCGCGCCGTTCGGCCATGCGCTCGCGAAGCTCGCGCGCACGAACGGCAACGTGATCGGCATGACGGCCGATCTCGGCAAGTACACCGACCTGCACGTTTTCGCGAAGGAATTTCCCGAGCGTTACTACCAGATGGGCATGGCCGAGCAACTGCTGATGGGCGCCGCCGCCGGCTTCGCGCACGAAGGCGCGCAGCCGTTCGTCACGACCTATGCGGTATTCGCGACGCGCCGCGCGTACGACTTCATCCATCAGGCGATCGCCGAGGACAATCTCGACGTGAAGCTGGTGTGTGCATTGCCGGGCCTCACGACCGGTTACGGGCCGAGCCATCAGGCGGCCGAGGATCTGGCGCTGATGCGCGCGATGCCGAACATGACTGTGATCGATCCGTGCGACGCGCTGGACATCGAGCAGATGGTGCCGGCGATTGCCGCGCACCAGGGGCCGGTGTACGCGCGCCTGCTGCGCGGCAACGTGCCGGCCGTGCTCGACGAATACGATTACCGTTTCGAACTCGGCAAGGCGAAGCTGCTGCGCGACGGCAACGACGTGCTGCTGATCTCGTCCGGGATCATGACGATGCGTTCGCTCGAGGTCGCGAAGGCGCTTGAAGCCGACCGCATCGATGCAGCCGTGCTGCACGTCCCGACGATCAAGCCGCTCGATACGGCGACCATCGTTCGGGAGGCGTCGCGCAAGGGGCGCCTGGTGATCGTCGCCGAGAACCATACGGTGATCGGCGGACTCGGCGAAGCGGTGGCGACTGCGTTGCTTGCGGCTGGCGTCGCGGCGCCGTTCCGGCAGATCGCGCTACCGGATGCGTACCTCGCCGCCGGCGCGTTGCCGACGCTGCACGACCGTTACGGGATCTCCGCCGGCGCGATGCGGGCGAATATCAGGACGTGGCTCGGTTGATCGTTTCAAAGCACCGCGGCCCGCTCGGCGGGGGAGGCATTCCCTCCGCAAGCCGGGCGGGCCGGCTTCAGGGTAGCGTACCTGGCGCCCGGCCATGTGCGGCCGGCGGCCGACCCGTCGGCAACGCCGCCGGCACGGTGCCCGGATCGCGCATGCGCGTCACTCGAACGTGACGAACTGGGCAGACGACCACACCTTGCTGTCGTTGCGCTGCCGCCCGAAGAAATAGACGGGGCGGAATCCGAACGACGCATTTTCCGCCGCGACTTCGATGCTGCCCGCGAGATCGACGGGAAGCGGCTTGTCGGTCAGCCGTTCGACCGCGACGAATAGCTCCGTGCCGCCGAGTTCGTGTGTCGCCGCACCCTGCGCGAGCAGGTCCGCGCCGCTGATCTCGAAGCGGAACGTCGGCGCGTGCACGAACGGATTGCGCTGCAGCGGATCGCCGACCTTCGCGAAGCTGTCGATCGTGCCTTCGACCACGATCGTCGCGTCGGCGAGATTGCCGATGTCGAGCTCGATGCTGTCCGCATCGCCATAGGTGTCGCTGCGGAATTCGACGTCGGTCGCGCCGGTACGCCATGCCGACTCCTCGACGTGCTCGAAGCCGTTCGAGCCGAAGCGGTGGATCGTGCCGTTGACGACGCGGATCCGGCCGCGCCACGCGGCCCAGCGATAGCGGTCCCGGATGCGGGCGCCGCCCCAGCGCACGCGGATCAGGCGATCCGCGTAGCCGAGTTCCGCATGCAGGTTGCGTTCCCACACCCGTCCTTCGTGATCGTACGCGGCCACGTATTCCCATCCGGACTGGCCGAGCAGCCGGTAGTCGAGCCGCGCCGGCCCGCGATGCGCGAACGCATCGCCTTGCCAGTGATCGCCGCAACGCACGAGCAGCGCATTGTGCTCGCCGGTGGTCGCCCAGGTGCGGCGCGCGCGCAGCGCGTCGCCGACGTGCTTGCGATCGAGCACGTCGGCGAGCACACCCGTCAGCCCGCCGTGCACACCGAACACCTGCACGCCGGGCGCGCCGCCACCCGGCCGGCCGCGATGTTCGTCGCCGCTGGCCGCGACGCCGAGCCGGTAGCCGCGTGCGATCACGTCCTGGTACAGCCAGCCGAAGTGCCCCCACGACGACGCGATCTCGACCAGCCGTTCGAGCTCGGGATGATGCCAGTCGGGAATGTAGCGGCGACCGCCCACGTGCGGCATCACCAGATGCTGCGCGGCAGCGTCGGCATACGCATCCCACAGTTCCTCGACGGGCCAGCGGCCGAGCTCGACCGCATGACCTTTCATGTCCTCGTTCCAGACCAGCGTACGGTTGTGTTCGCCGCGCGCGTTGTACGGAAAATCCGGCCGCGCGTCGCCGAGGAACACCACGTTATGGTCGCCGCCCGCGGTCGAGCTGCCGCACCACTCCTGCACCGGATACACGACGAAGCGGCCCGGCTCGTTGAAGCGTTCGACCGCGTCGACGCCGAGCTGCCAGTTCTCGTCGGTGATCTGGAAATCGTTCGCGGTATAGCCGAGCACGTCGATGCCGCCGATGTCGCGTGCGTAGCGTGCGTTGTACTCGGGGCTGTTGGTGCCGACCGTGTCGTGCGCATGCACATGGAGATCCGCATACAGCGCGCGCGATACCGGCAACGACGCGTCGAGCGTCAGCCACGCTTCGGCCGCACGCACGTCCGGCCGCGCGGGCACGTCGGCCACGATGCGCAGCGTGCCGGCGTCGACCGGCAGGTCGTCGACCGCGCAGCTCGCGAATCCCGCCTCGGGCAGCGCATGTTCGCGCCGGTAGACGGCTTCGCCTTGCGCGTCATATGCAACGACGCGCGCGGTGCCGCCGACGTCGCGGCACGCATTGCCCCAGCGATCCTGCAGCGACAGCCGGAATGGCGCGCGGGTGCCCGGCCGCACGAAGCGCGGGCCGTTCAGCAGCACGTCGGACGGCGCGCCGGCGCGGATGTCGATCGAGACGTCGCCGGACACCGCGACGAAACGCGACGTGCCCAACGGATCGACGTAGAGCCGGAACCGGAAGTTGTCCTCGGCGAAGGTCTGCACGCGCGTGCCGGGGCCGCGACGGCGATCGCCGAGACGGATCACGATCCGGTCGCCGGCGTTCACGTAGCCGTCGACGACGTCGACGATCACCGCCTTCTGGAACGGCCGCTCGTGCCCTTTCTGGTCGAAGCGCACGTTCAGCGCCTGCACGGTGGCCGGGCTCTGTCCCGGCACGAGCGGCGCCGCATGGTATTCGGCGCTGATGTAGTTCGCCGCGCCCGGGTCGCTCGTCTGGAACAGCGCCCAGTCGGAATAGAACTTGAAGGTGGCCTTCAGCCAGCCGCCGTCGGCGATGCCGGACGAGCCGACCTCGTAGTCGAGCACAATCTCGCTCCACTCGCCGGCTTCGAGGCGCGTGACGTTGCAATGCACGCGCCCGGCGAACGGCAGGCGCTTGTGGCGTTCGTACAGGCCCGCGGGTGCGACGTGCGGGCCCAGGCGGTCGCGCAGCGCGGCGGCGCGGGCTGCGACGGAATCGGGGGCGTCCGTGGATGCGTTCATGAGGAATGCAAATGATGTCGTTGGAAAGCGGCGCGCTTCAATGCGCGAACGGCCAGGGCGCGCTCGCGTCCCAGACGGGGATGCCCATGTACGCGTACCACGGCGCGATCACGCAGAGGCCATAGACGATCGCGATCAGCACCGATACCGCGCCGACCTTCGCGTAGTCGGCCGTCGAGAACGCGCCGCTGCTGTACGCGATGACGCCGGCGGTGATCTGCGTGGGCAGCAGATAGGCGAAGCTGTCGGTATCGCTGACGAGCATCGTGAACGCGACCGGATGTAGCCCGAGGCGCGGCGCCAGCGCGAGCGCGATCGGCGCGATCATCGTGACGGCCGCGACGTTGGACAGCATGCCGATGCGGATCACGTGCGTGCCGAGCATCACGATCGCGATCGCGAGCCACCAGCCGTGCCCGCGCGCGGCGACATAGATATGATCGGCGGCCCAGTTCGCGAGCCCGGACGCACTGATCGCCGACGACAGCGACAGCGCACCGGCCAGCAGGAACAGCGTGCCCCAGATCGTCCGCTGCTCGACCTCGGCCCAGCCGAAGCGCAGCACGCCGGGTGCGAACAACAGCGCCAGCGCGATCAGCGCGACGATTTCCGACGGCAGGCGATGGAGCGGCTCGGTCGCCCACAGCACGGCGACGGCCGCGAACAGCGCGAGCACGGCCCAGTCGTTGCGGGCGGCGGGCGGTTGCATACGGCGCATCGCCGCGATCGCGCCGGGGCCGCCGGGAAGCGCGACGGCGCGCGAGCGGAAATGGAACTGCACCCAGCCCTGCGTGATCGCGAACATCCCGAGATACGGCCACTGCAGCTTCAGCCACGTCAGGTAGGAGATCCGGATGCCGAGCTGCTTCTCGAGCAGGCCGGAAACGACCATGTTCGGCAGATGCGCGGTGAGGATGCACATGCCGCTGATCATCGCGCCGTACACGAGCGTCTGGATCACGATCGCCTTGCGCGCGGCGCGTTCGCGCGGCGATTCGCCGAACAGCCGGACGATGCCGTTGGTGACCGGCAGCAGCGTGGCGGCACGCGCGTTCGCGGCCGGCACGACGAGCGCCATCACGCAGTTCACGGCGAACATCGCCCAGATCACGCCGTTGGCCGTGCGGACCTTCAGGCGATCGAGCAGCAGCAGGGCGATGCGCCGGTCGAGCCCGCTCGCCTGCATGATCGCGGAGAACAGGAACGCGGCGAGGCAGAGGAACGCGACGGGCGCGGCGAAGCCGCTGGCCGCCTTCGGGAACGACGGGCTCGCATGCGACAGCACGAGCAGCATCGGCAGCAGGATGCCGCTCACGCCGACGGGAATCGCCTCGGTGATCCAGACGATCGCGACCCACGCGACGACCGCGAGCGTCGCCCGGCCCTCGGCGGAAAGATGCGCGGGCGCGGGCAACCACCAGGCGATCGCGAAGAACGCCAGCCACGCGGCGGCAAAACCGATCGCGGCACGCCGCTGCGCGCCGCGCGATCGTCCCGCCGCGTGCGGATCGGTGCGTGGCGCCGTGGCTGGTTCGGCCCGTGTCGGCCGGCTGCCCTGCACGCCATCGAGCGGCGGCGTGCCGATTGCGTTTTCAGTCACTGGTATGCTCCCCGGGGCATCGGGACCCCGAATCGCGGCCCCGACCGTCTGTCGAGATGTGATAATACGTATTAATACAAGTTGAGCATTCCAATTGCTTTTCATATCGATATCGGGAAACGCGCATAGCGCGAACCCAGCACGACGAGGAAGGATCGATGACGCTGGTGCGTGACGACACGACATCGCTTTACGAGCAGCTTGCGACGACGCTGCGCGACGAGATCGAGCGCGGTGTGTACGAGCCGACCGGCAAGCTGCCGTCCGAGGCGCAGTTGAGCGAGCGTTTTCAGGTGAGCCGCGTGACCGTCAGGCTCGCGCTCGATCGGCTGAGCGACGCGCGCATCGTCGAGCGCAAGCAGGGCAAAGGGACGTTCGCCGCGAAGCAGCGGCTGCGGCATCGACTCGATGTGCTGCGCGGGCTGCACGATTCGATCGCCGCGCAGGGCGCGCAGGCGCGGATGGAATTGCTGCGCATGGAAGCGTGCGACGTGCCGCCGGGCTTGCGGCACGCATTTGCCGCCGACGTCACGCGCTGCATCTATCTCGAACGCCTGCACTGGGTCGACGACGAACCCGTCGCGCTCGCGCAGACCTGCCTGCTGCCCGACGCCGGCGCCGTCACGTTCGAACAGGCCGAGCGCATGTCGACCTACGAGGTGCTGGAGAGCCTGCTCGGCTGGCGCATCACGGATGCCGACATGTCGGTGACGGCCATGGCCGCGCCGGACGATATCGCGGCCCGGCTCAAGGCCGACAGACACGCGCCGCTGCTCGTGCTGCGGCGCACGTCGCGCCTCGCGGACGGCCGCACGTGTGAATCCACGGTGTTTCATATCCGTCCGGAACGGTTCGACCTCGTCGTGCGCAGTGGCGTGGAGGCGAAATTCGTCGGCTGAGCCCGCAATGGCGACGGCAGCGCACACGATCTGAAATGCCTGGCATAGCGTCGATCGGTATATCGCGCGATCAGATATCCATCGAAAAAATAACCATTTGGTACACGCTTGCGCGCGCTTTACAGTCTGGCCTCCTGCCGGCTGCGACGCCGGTCGTTTCGACGTTATTTCAGAAATGCGCCACATGAATCGTTTGATGCGTTCCAGGGTCCGCCGTGCCGCGGCCGCGCTGTTCGTGCTCGGCCTCGTGCCGGCTTCCCATGCAGCCCAGCCGACGTTGCGCGTCGGCATCGACGCCGAGTCGTATCCGCCGTTCTTCTCGAAGGACGCGGCCGGCAAGTGGAAGGGCTGGGAAATCGACCTGCTCGATGCCGCGTGCGGCAAACTGAACGTGCGCTGCGAGCTCACCGACATTGCGTGGGACGGCCTGATTCCGGCATTGCAGAACCGCAAGATCGACGTGATCTGGTCGTCGATGACGATTACCGGCGAACGGCAGAAGGCGATCGATTTCAGCCGTGCCTATTACGAGTCGCCGACGGTGTTCGTCGGCGCGAAAAGCGACCGGCGCCGCGTCGATTGCGCGGTGCCCGCGAGCTTCAAGGGCCGCGTGATCGGCGTCGAGGCGGGCACGAACTTCTCGGCGTTCCTCGACTCCCGCTTCAAGCCGGACGCGCAGATCAAGGCCTTCGACAAGTTCGACAACGCGCTCGCGGATCTGGTGTCCGGCCGGGTCGACTACGTGCAGGAAGGCAAGGGGCTGTTTACGGCATTCCTCGCGTCGCGCGACGGCAAGGACTTCGAGGTCAAGGCGACCTGCGCGGACAATCCGGTGCTGGGCCTCGGCATCGGCGCGGGCGTGCGCCAGGGCGATGCGCTGCGCGGCAAGCTGTCGACCGCGATCGCGCAACTGCAGCAGGACGGCACGTGGGATGCGATCACCGCCCGCTATCCGAACCTGAAGGGCACGATCGAGAAGGGCCGCTGACGCGATGGCCGCGGACGATTCGCTGCTCGCGTTGCTCGCATTCGGCGACGGCGGCTATGGCCGCGTGTTCGCGGGCGCGTTCGCGCTGACGTTCGGCGTCGCGGCAGCGTCGTTCGGCACCGGCGTGCTGCTCGGCATCGCCGGCGCGCTCGGCAAGCTGTCGCGCCACGCGCCGCTCGCGTGGCTCGCGCGGCTCTACACGACGCTGGTGCGCGCGCTGCCCGAGCTGTTGTGCCTGCTGCTCGCGTTCTATGCGCTCGCGCCCGCCGTCGAGGCCGCGCTGCACCGCGGCGGCCTCGCGCCCGACGGCTTCGCGTTCCCGCCGTTCCTCGTCGCGGCGCTGTCGCTCGGGTTCATCCAGGGTGCGTATCTGACCGACATCTTCCGCGCGGCGCTCGTCAACGTGCCGGCCGGGCAGATCGAAGCCGCGCATGCGTACGGGATGACGCCGTGGCAGACGTTCGCGCGCATCCGGCTTCCGGCCGCCGCGCGGCTCGCGTTGCCGGGCACGGGTAACGTGTGGCTCAACGCGACCAAGGATGCGTCGTTCATCAGCGTGCTCGGCTCGTTCACGGATCTGCTGAAGGCGAGCCAGCTCGCGGCCGGCGCGACGCGCCACTACGTATTCTTCTATCTCGTCACGGCCGCGCTGTTCCTGTTGCTGAGCATCGCGTCGACGGGACTCTTCGCGGCGCTCGAGCGCCACGCGAACCGTGGCACGAGGCGCGCAACCGCATGATCTTCTCGCTGCCATTCCTGCTCGACACGGTGATGCCGAAGCTGCTCGCCGCGGTGCCGACGACGCTCGCGCTGACGCTCGTGTCGGGCGCGGCCAGCGTGCTGCTGGGCGTGCCGCTCGCGCTCGCCGCCGGCGCGCGCCATGCGCCGCTGCGCTGGTCCGCGCGCGGCTGGCTCATGCTGATTCGCGGCACGCCGCTGCTCGTCCAGCTCTATTTGCTTTACTACGGATTCGGGCAGATCGTGCCGCGCGAATGGATGCGCGACAGCTGGGCGTCGCCGCTGCTGCGCGACGCGTTCTGGTACGCGATCGTCGCGTTGAGCGTGAACGAGAGCGCGTATGTCGCGACGATCCTGCGCGGCGCGATCGCCGGCGTGCCGGCCGGCGAGATCGAAGCCGGGCACGCGTACGGCATGACGCGCGTGCAGGTGCTGCGCCGCATCGTCGGCCCGCGCGCGTGGCGGCTCGCGCTGCCCGCGCTCACCGGCGAGGCGATCCTGCTGCTGAAATCGACCGTCCTCGCGTCGACCGTGACGGTGTTCGACGTGATGGGAACGGCCAATACGCTGCGCTTCGAGACGTTGCGCGTGTACGAGCCGCTGGTCGGCGCGGCTGTCGTCTATGTCGTGCTGGTCGCGCTGCTCACCATTCCGGCCGCTCGTCTCGAGAGGCATGTCAATCGCCACCTGACGCGCACCCCCGACGCTCGCGTCCCCGTACGCCGCCGCCGCGCGTCGCCGGACGCGTGGGCGGCCCCCAACTGATTCCTGGTAACGAACCTGACGATGTCCGATCCTCGCCCCTTGCTGTTTTCCCTGTATGAACAAGCCAGCGTCGGCTGCGGCGGCGCGCCGAGCCTGTGGACCCATCCCGCCGACGAACGGCTGCGCGCGAATACGCTCCCGTTCTGGTCGAACCTCGCGCGCACGGCCGAGCAGGCCGATCTCGACATGCTGTTCTTCGCGGACGTGCTCGGCCTGTACGACGTCTATGGCGGATCGGCCGACGCAGCGGTCCAGTGGGCGGTCGAGGCGCCCGCGAACGATCCGATGATGCTGATTCCGGCGCTCGTCGCGCAGACCGAGCGGCTCGCGTTCGGCGTGACGGCGAGCACGACCTACGAGCACCCGTTCGCGCTCGCGCGCCGCTTCAGCACGCTCGATCACCTGAGCAACGGCCGGATCGGCTGGAACATCGTGACGTCCTACCTGACGAGCGCGGCGCGCAACTTCGGGCTCGACCGGATGATCGGCCACGACGAACGCTACGCGCGCGCGGAGGAGTTCCTCGACGTCGTGTACAAGCTGTGGGAAGGGAGCTGGGCGGACGATGCGGTGGTCGCCGACAAGCACGCGCCGCGCTATGCGCGCGGCGACCGCGTGCGGCCGATCGCGCACGAAGGCACGCACTACCGCGTGCAGGGGCCGCACGTCTGCGCGCCGTCGCCGCAGCGCTCGCCCGTGCTGATCCAGGCCGGCTGGTCCGGGCGCGGGCGCGAGTTCGCGGCGAAGCACGCGGAGGTGGTGTTCGTCGCGAAGTCGAATCCGCACGAGATTCGTGCGGGCCTCGACGAGATTCGCCGGCTCGCGACGGAGCGCGGCCGCGCGGCGGACGACGTGAAGTCGCTGACCGTGCTGCGGATCGTGACCGCGCTCGTCGAGCGACGCGAAGGAGAAATACCACACGCTGCAGCAGCACTATCACCAGCACGCGCAACTCGTCAGCTATGCGGGCGACACCGGCATCGACATCGACCGCTATGCGGACGACGAACCGCTGACGACGCACACGGAAGGGCTCACGTCCTACGTGGTGCGGCCCGACGGCAGCGGCAAGCCGCTCACCGCCGGCGACGTGCGGCGCAAGTTCGCGAGCGTCACGCGCGGCACCGACCTGATCCTCGTCGGCTCGCCCGACGAGGTCGCCGATCAGCTCGCCGAGCATGCGCGCCAGTCGACGACGAGCGGCTACATGCTCAATCCGCTGATCAGCCCGGGCACGCTCGACGATTTCGCCGAGCTGATCGTGCCGGAACTGAAAAAGCGCGGCCTGTACCGCACGACGGCGCCGGCCGGCACCTTCCGCTCGCGGCTGAGCGGCCGCGACCGCCTGCCGGACACCGCGCACGGCGCGTCGTTCCGGCAATCCGCCATCCGCATCTGACGGACGGTGACGCGCCGGTCGATACGGACGACTATCAGGGGAGGGGCGTGACGTGAACCACGACGTGCTGTTCCGGTTGCAACCGCGCCGTGCCCGACAGGGGAGGCCGGCATGACTACGACGGCGAACGAGGTTGCCGGCGCGATGCACGCAGGTCGATCGGCGTCGCCGCCCGTCCTGAGCGTCGCCGGCATCGCGAAGCGTTTCGACGCGACCGTCGCGCTGTCGGCGTTGAACCTGACGATCGACGCAGGCGAAGTGGTCGCGCTGATGGGCGCGAACGGCGCGGGCAAGTCGACCTTCGTCAAGATCCTGAGCGGCGTGCTGCGGCCGGACGGCGGCACGCTGACACTGCGCGGCCAACCGTATCGGCCGGCGTCGCCGCACGCAGCCAAGCGGCTCGGTGTCGCGACCGTGCACCAGTCGGTCGCCGACGCGGTCGTGCCGACGCTGTCGATCGCCGACAACCTGCTGCTCGACCGGCTGTGCGATCGGGCGTCGCCGTGGCGCGCGACGCCGGCCGCGCGGCGTGTCGCGGCGCGACCGCTCGCCGCGCGGGTCGGGCTCGACGTCGACCTGGCCGCGCCGCTCGCGTCGCTGTCGCTGGCGGACCAGCAACGCGTGACGTTGGCGCGCGCGCTCGGCGCTCAGCCGTCGCTGCTGATACTCGACGAGCCGACCGCCAGCCTGTCCGCCCCGGAGGCCGAGCGGCTCTTCGCGCTGCTGGACGCGCTGCGCCGCGATGGCGTGGCAATCCTGCTGGTGTCGCATCGGCTCGGCGATTTGCGGCGCATGGCCGATCGCGTGGCGATCGTCCGCGACGGCCGCATCGTCGCGGACCTGCCCGCGCCCGTCGATCTGGATGCGGCGGTGCAGACGATGATCGGGCGGCCGTTGCCGAACACGCGTGAGCCGGTGCCGGCCCGCGCCGCGCCGCGCGAACCGGACGCGGCGTTCAGCATGCGGCGCATCCGGCTGACGCCGGCCAGTACGCCGTTCGACCTCGACGTGAGGCACGGCGAGATCGTCGCGATCGCGGGGCCGGTCGGCGGCGGCAAGTCGCGCCTCGCCAATACGATCTTCGGCGCCGCGCGCGCGGTGGCCGGCGAGATGAAGCTCGACGGGCGGCCGTGGCGGCCGCGTTCGCCGGCGGATGCGATTCGCGCCGGCGTCTTCCTGGCCGGCGAGGACCGCTGGCGCACGTCGCTGTTTCCCGACAGCGTGCCGTTCGCATCGATCGCGGGCACGATCGGTTTTCCGTTTCTGGCGCGCTGGTTCGCGCGCGGCCCGGTGGGCAGGGCGCGCGAACGCGCGGCCGCCGCGGCGGCGATCGCGCGGTTCGGCATCCGCTGCACCGGCCCGGACGATCGCGTGGCTCACCTGTCCGGCGGCAACCAGCAGAAAGTCGTGCTCGCACGCTGGCATGCCGAACCCGCGCGGCTGTTGCTGCTCGACGAACCGTTTCAGGGCATCGATGCCGGCGCGCGGGCCGATATCGTCGATACGCTGCGGCGTCATGCGCAGGCGCGCGCGACGATCGTGTTCGTCAGCGATCTCGAGGAAGCTGCCGAGATCGCGGATCGTATCGTGCGGTTCGATCGCGCGACGCTCGACGACCCGCCTCCGACGTCCTCCACCTTGCGTGACTGCTCATGAAAACCGTGACTTCTTCCGCCCGGCACGATGCCGCGCCCGCCGAACGGCCGCGCGCCGC
Source organism: Burkholderia sp. BCC1985 (assembly GCF_905339915.1). NCBI lineage: Bacteria > Pseudomonadati > Pseudomonadota > Betaproteobacteria > Burkholderiales > Burkholderiaceae > Burkholderia > Burkholderia sp. BCC1985. The sequence continues at coordinate 51,154 of NZ_CAJPGY010000039.1, read as the reverse complement.
GTCGGCCCGCGTCCGCGACACACTCGAGCGCACGGGCATCCTGCTCGTGCTGATCCTGCTGGTGATCGGGTTTGCGCTCAGGGAGCCCGCGTTCCTGAACGTCGACAATCTGTTCAGCATCCTGCAGTCGGTGTCGATCGTCGCGTTGCTCGGCATCGGCGTGACGATCACGCTCGCCGCCGGCGGTTTCGACCTGTCGGTCGGCAGCGTGGCCGCGACCGCGCAGATGGCCGCCAGCTATGTGCTGGTCGTGTGGCACGGCGGCACGCTGGCGGCGGTGATCGCCTGCGTGACGCTCGGCGTGGCCGCCGGGTGGTTCAACGGCGTGCTGATTACGCGCCTGCGCGTGCCCGACCAGCTCGCGACGCTCGGCACCTTGTTCCTGATGGCCGGCCTGCAATTGATTCCGACCGGCGGCCGTTCGCTCGCGACCGGCTCGGTGCTGCCCGACGGCACGGACGCGACCGGCGTGTTCCCCGACGCCTTTCTCGCGCTCGGCCGGCTGCGCGTGTTCGACGTGGTGCCGCTGCCGGTGCTGCTGCTCGCAGCGGTCACGGCCGTGGCCTGTGTCGCGATGGAGGCCACCCGATGGGGCCGCGTGATCTACGCGATCGGCGGCAACGAAACGGCCGCGCGGCTCGCCGGCGCGCCCGCCGCGCGCTACCGGATCGCCGCGTATGTCGTCTCGGGGGCGATCGCGTCGCTGGGCGGCGTATTGATCGCCGCGCGGGTCGGTCGCGGCGACGTGAGCGCCGGCCACTCGCTGCTGCTCGACGCGGTGGCCGCCGCGCTGATCGGTCACGCGGTATGGGGCGCGAAGCGGCCCAACGTGTTCGGTACGGTCGTCGGCGCGGTGTTCGTCGGCGTGCTGCTCAACGGGCTGACGATGCTGAACGCGCCGTACTACATGCAGGATTTCATCAAGGGCGCGCTGCTCGTGCTCGCGCTCGCGTTTACGTTTGGCATCGGGCGCCGCACGGATGCGCGAGCGTGATGCGCATGCCGCGATGCGCCGCAGCGGCTCGCCTTGATCGGCCGGCTCACCGAACCGGAACGGTTTGTCATCCTAAGTCATATCTATTTCCGAATCGCTCGGTTTGAGTTCGCGTGCGGCGCTGATAGATTGGGCCGATATCGTCCTATCTGGAGACAGGCCCGCCATGCGCTCGTTGCTTCGCCGGAAATCGCGCGTCGATCTGAAGATCGGTGCATGCATGCTGTGGTTCGCGACTGCGCTGGGCGTGCCCGCCGCGCAGGCCGGTCCGCTCAAGGGCGCGCCCGCGCCGTTCGACAAAGGCGGCGTGAAGATCGCGCTGGTCAACTATCTGTCGACCGGCGACTTCTTCCAGGCCTACGAGGCCGGTGCGCAGAAGCAGGCGCGTGCGCTCGGCGTCGATCTGCGCATTTACGAGGGCCGGCAGGATGCGGCCGAGCAGCGCGAGCAGATCCAGCAGGCGATCAGCGTCGGCGTGTCCGCGATCATCGTCAATCACGGCCTGCCGGAATCGCTGAAGGACGTCGTGCAGCGTGCGCTCGACAAAGGCATCAAGGTCGTCGCGTTCGACGTCGACCTCGGCAATCCGAAGGTGCCGCAGATCGAGCAGAACGATCGCGACCTCGCGAACCTGCTGCTCGGGCAGGCCGTCAAGGACAACGGCGACGCGTTCTCGGCCGGGTACGTCTACGTCGCCGGTTTCGCGCCGCTCGACCGGCGCGATGCCGCGTGGCGCGACTTCAAGCGCGCGCACCCGAAGGTGCGGGAGAAGGCGCGCTGGGGCACCGTCGACAATCCGATCGCGCAGTCCGTCGCGAATCAGGCGGCCGCGGCGTATCGCGCGAATCCGGATATCCGTGTCGTCTTTGCGCCTTACGATGAGTTCGCGCGCGGCGCGAAGCTCGCCGCGGACGAAGCGAAGCTGGCGTCGAAGATCCGCATCTACAGTGCCGACATCTCGACGGCCGACATCGAGGCGATCCGCGCGCCGAACAGCGCGTGGGTCGCGACGGCCGCGACCAATCCCGCGGTCGTCGGCGCCGTGTCGGTGCGCGCGGCGGCACTGCTGGTGGCCGGCCAGGACCCGGGCGCGCGCATCGCGGTCAAGCCGACGCTGATCACGCGCGACGATCTCGTGAAAAACGACATTCGCACCGTGGCCGAACTCGGCGCGAAGTTTCCTGCGTTCCGCGCAAGCGACGCGGCGACCGCCGCATGGATTCCGGCGGCCGATTGATGGCCTCGGCACGCGGCGAATCGATCCGTCGCGCGCGTGCAACCTACCCCTGACTCGACCATGACGACACTCAACGACTATCTCGCACAAAAACGCGATGCGTGGCACGCGAAGCAGCAGGCAGCCCGCAACGATCCCGATTTCAAGGCGACGCCGCTGAAGGCGACCGTGCGCGCGCTCGGTCGCAGCGGCGTGCGCGAGATCCGGATTCGCGACTTCCAGGTGATCAGCGACAGTCCGCCCGACTTCGCGGGCTACAACCTCGGGCCCGCGTCGCCGGAGCTGCAGCTTGGCGTGCTCGGCAGTTGCCTCACGCATATCACGTTGATCCAGGCGGCCGAGCGCGGCCTGAAGATCGATTCGATCGCGGTCGAGGTGACCGGCGACCAGCATCCGCTCGCACAGCAGCCGGGGTTCGAGCATGTCCCGGTATTCCCGCACAACATCCGCTATACGCTCGACATCGTGTCACCCGAGCCGTCCGAGGCCATCCGCGCGCTGCATCAGGCGGTCGAGGCGGTCTGCCCGATCTTCAACCTGCTGAGGCTGCCGCAGGAGATCGACGGCGAATTGCGGCATACGCAGGGGTGACGCGCTGGAGCGGCGATGCGTTCATGCAGCTTCGCTGCATGCGCCTGCGGTCGACGGGCGCGCGAGAAGCTGCTGCGTGCATTGCTGCTGTAAGTGTTATTCGGTGCGCAGCGAGCGCATGCTGATGGAGCAGAGGCGCTACAACCTGCTGTTCCGTTGGTTCGTCGGGTTGGCGATCGAAGACGCCGTCTGGGATCACTCGGTGTTCTCGAAGAACCGGGATCGCTTGCTCGAGCACGAAGTGGTCGAAGCGTTTTTTACCGAAGTCGTGAGCTTGGCGGACAAGCAACGGCTGCTGTCCAGAGATCACTTCTCGGTAGATGGCACGCTGATCCAGGCGTGGGCCAGCCACAACAGCTTCTGGCCCAAGGACGGCCCGGACGATCCGCCGGCCGGCGGCGGCCGCAATGTCGACACCGACTGGAAGGGCAAGCGGCCCGAGCCGGCTAAGCTTGGCCGTCGCGCGGCGACGCGCCTGCTGGCCCGCTAGCCGGCAGGGCAGCCGTGACGATTTATCTGCAACTCAGCAGCCAATCGCATACGAAACCCTTTTAAATAGTGCTCCAGCCGTCAAAACGAGGCGCTTTTCAACAGCCTGGTAGGGCCACGCCTGGATAGGACGGGGCGGGGTTGACTGCCGCGCCAGGGATTGAAGCCCGTCAGGGGCGAGATGCGGGACGCGGCTCGACGCGCAAACGCGAAAGCCCGGTCACGGCGCGTGAGCGGCGGGAGGCGCTCGGACGACCCGGCCGGCGCAGGGTCTAACTGCCTACGGCGCAGATCGCAGATGGGCCAGCCGATCATCAACGGCGAACCCTGGATGCTGATCGAACTGTCACTACCTCCCACCAAGCGACAGCGGAAGAAGAGTCCGCTGACGCTTTGTTTCCCGAAGCGCGCTTCGCTGACCAGCCTCCTGTTTCAGCAGCCTGCTAGTCTGCAGCGTATTCAACCGACCACTTTGAATCTATATAGCTGAGAATACTGCCGGCTGCCGTTATGCAAAATCTTGGCGTGCCGCTCGTGTCCGGCAACATGCGCCGGCAGCCATGCGGCGCTTCCGTAAGCGTTTTCCACGAACCGCTCTGACGATCGAATTCCCTTAATTCAATATCCGAGCTAAATGCTCCTGTATTCCAACGCACCGCTCTTCCCTCGCTGAGATTATCAAACCGAATATCCGAGAAAACGTACGGCGGAGTATTGTATTTCAACCAAGTTTCACCATTGTCGCTTGACAAGTACAACTTGGAAAAAGCGCCTTGCGCATGATAAGCGGTCAGCACTCCGGATGCGGATGATGCGTGAAAGCCGGTCATTTCGGTGGGCGGGGTAACTGGGGTCCACGCCATCGTGGACAAATTTAGTCTTAATAGTTGAGACGGGGTGCCAACATAGTAGAAATCGCCGATTGACTCAATCTGCCCGGGAAATGCATTAATTGCCTTGAGTCCTTTTCCGCCGCCAATTTGCTTTATCTTGACCAGATCCCGCAAATCATTCTCGCCGGATTGATAGATTTCGATATTATTTATCTCCTTCCAGACAGGACCATTTACCACGCCTCGTGCCACTGCCACGAACCATCGGTTGGCTTTTCGATCGATATCCACGATTCTGGCATCACTTCCCATGGCGGCAAGAATTTTCCAGTCCCCCCGCCCAACTTCGGTGACACGAATAACACCGTTGTCGAATCCGGCCAGAAGTGCTTTGCCGTCTACCTTGACGGCAGTTACTTCGTGCAGCGAGCCTGTATCCAGCGATCTCCAGTTCCCCTGAGGGCCTCTGATCCGAATTTGACCCATATCTGCACCGTAGTACAGGTTGCCAGATGCGTCGTGTTCAAATTTCCGAGTCAATGGCGGAGCTGCAGTTTTCCATAACTGAAAGAAATCATTCGCCGCCCGCGTGTCGACAAGTTGCTTGCTTATGGCTGGCCTGTTGACGTGCCGTTCATAATCCATCAATAAGTCGGCCAGCAAGCCAAGCCCCGTAAGGGGATATATGGTTTCAATGGGCGCGGGCACTTTCTGAACCTCCCATTCGATCGGATATTTCGACATCAAAACCGATTGATATTCATTTACGATGGAATTTAAGTTTTCAACAAATTCCCTATGCCTAACCGGGAGCACCACAAATTTATATCCCCCAATCGGCAATTGAATCAAGCCACCAAGGTCCGTTATCCGGCCTCGCTGAACTTCTATTTTTGGATAATCTATCAGATTGTAATTTTTCCATTTCGCCAGCCGATACTCGCCAGCCGGAATCCAAAGCCCCGCCCCATACGAATCAATGCCTGGGTGCGGCTGCAGCAAAAAAGTGGAATTGTCTTTCAGAGACTCCAGTTGTACACTATCACTCGCACTCCCTTTTGGGATGGAAACGTATACATAGCCGTGAGTTGCTGCAAGCTGGCTGGGCGATTGAATGACAGGCGCATTGACGCAGCCGAATAAAAAAATCAAAAATAATATAAACGGATGAATTTTTTTCATTTAAATACCCTCCAGGTCGGCGGAAATTATAATCTCAATCCCGCCCCGCTTTCACCAATCTTGCAGTTGTTTTCAAATATGCCGATCGGTACGTCGAAGGGTATTCCAGCAGATCAGGCAGCAACCGAGTTTGAGGAACGCGCCGTGAATGTCGGCACGGCGCTCGAAACGAATACGGAGGCGACGGAAGTGATGCAGCCAAGCATGCGTGCGTTCAACGACCCAGCGATATTTTCCAAGGCCGCTGCCGTGTTCGGTACGACGCTTGGCAATCACCGGTTCGATACCACGATTGCGCAACGCTTTTCGATGTCGCTCGGAGTCGTATCCGCGGTCGGCGTAGACCACACGCGGTCTCTGCAGTGGGGGGCCGCGCAATCCGAGAATCGGTGGAATCGCGTCGATCAGCGGCAGCAATTGCGTGACGTCGTTGACGTTCGCGCCGGTCAGGATCGCGGCAAGCGGCGTGCCGTTGGCATCGGTGACGATGTGGTGCTTCGAACCGGGTCGAGCACGATCGGTAGGGTTTGGCCCAGTTTTTGGCCCGCCCCAACGGCGCGAATCGATGACGAATCGACAGCGGCTCGCGAGAAGTCGATCTGGTCTGCTGCTCGCAGCTTCGCGAGTAGCAGCTCGTGCAAGCGGTCCCACACACCGGCCGCCTGCCAGTCGCGCAGCCTCCGCCAACATGTCACGCCCGAGCCGCAACCCATCTCGGCAGGCAGGTCACGCCAGCGTAGTCCGGTCTTGAGAACGAACAAGATGTCGGTCAGCGCGGCGCGATTCGAAACAGGCAGGCGGCCCGGGTTCTTCTCGCGCCGCGGCTTGGATGGCGGCAGTAACGGCTCGATCAGTGTCCACAATTCGTCGTCGATGATCGGCTTGCCCATCTCTTCGGCCTCGGTTGTTCCGATGTCTGAGGTTAACGCTCGCCGCGAAAGTTAACAGGCCCACGGGCTCTTTTTGAAACCGTCTCTGAGGGTCATCGGTGCGATGCGCCTTGGAAGTCATTCTTGCTTTTTGATTTTCCTTACCATAAAGTAAGGAATCAGGAGGTGTCACTATGACAGCAGCAACTATTACTTCAAAGGGCCAGGTCACGATCCCTGTGGACGTGCGCAATCAGCTTGGCCTGGAGGCCGGGGACCGGATCGAATTCAGCTTCAACGAGGCGACAGGCCGGTACGAGGTCTATCCAGCGACGCGCTCGCTCGTGGCGCTCAAGGGCATTGTGAAGAAGCCTGCGAAACCGGTGTCGATTGACGACATGAATCAGGCCATCGCCGAGCAGGGGGCGTCAGCGCGATGATCGGACTGGATACAAACGTGCTAGTCCGCTACTTCGCGCAAGACGATGAAGTTCAGTCGAAGAAGGCGACGGCACTGATGGAATCCCTGTCGTCCGAGCGGCCGGGATATGTTTCGCAGGTCGCATTAATCGAGGTCGTCTGGGTACTTGGGCGCTGCTACGGTGTCGAACGAGAGCAGATGAAGGACATCGTCGAATCAATGATTGGGACCAAAGAACTGGTCGTCGAAAGTGCTGACACGGTACGTAAGGCACTTCGCGTTTTCGCATCTTCAAAGGCGGATTTCGCGGACTGCCTGATCGAGCGTTCCGGGCATGTAGCCGAGTGCGAGTACACGGCTACTTTCGACGTGTCTGCCTCGAAGGTCGCGGGGATGCAGTTGATCAAGTAATCGTACCGATCACTCATACACGACGAGTAGTTCGGATGCTGCCGAGAACGCTGCCGACTTCCCGCGCTCGCCGGATCTGGGGCTTCGTCGCGGCTGCTTTTTAGTGTTTTTTTAGTGTTCGACTGGGGTAAGGGAGGTTCGATTTTTGGGGGCGGAGCGCAAAGCCTTGCTGGAATTGCCTCGGGACACAGCCACGATCCAAACTTAAACGATTTGTGACCCCTTTCCGCCGCAAAATTTTGCACAATGGCGGCAGCGCGGCATTGCGCCGCGATTCGCCCCGGGCAGGCCGGCTTGCCGGACCTGGCCGGCCGGAACCGCCGTTCGAGACCGAAGACCGCCGCCGCCGTGCCGCCGCCGACCGCCATGGACCACCCCAAACGCATCCTGATCGTCGAAGACGACGCCGACATCGCCGACGTGCTGAGCCTGCACCTGCGCGACGAGCGCTACGAAGTCGTGCACAGCGCGGACGGCACGGAAGGGCTGCGCCTGCTCGAACAGGGCAACTGGGACGCGCTGATCCTCGACCTGATGCTGCCGGGCGTCGACGGCCTGGAAATCTGCCGGCGCGCGCGCGCGATGGCGCGCTACACGCCGATCATCATCACCAGCGCGCGTTCGAGCGAGGTGCACCGGATCCTCGGCCTCGAACTCGGCGCCGACGATTACCTGGCGAAGCCGTTCTCGGTGCTCGAACTCGTCGCGCGGGTCAAGGCGCTGCTGCGGCGCGTCGACGCGCTCGCGCGCGATTCGCGGATCGACGCCGGCACGCTCGACGTGGCCGGGCTGTCGATCGACCCGATCGCGCGCGAAGCCGCCGTCGACGGCACACGCATCGACCTCACGCCGCGCGAGTTCGACCTGCTGTATTTCTTCGCGCGGCATCCGGGCAAGGTGTTCTCGCGGATGGACCTGCTCAATGCCGTGTGGGGCTATCAGCACGAAGGCTACGAACACACGGTGAACACCCACATCAACCGGCTGCGCGCGAAGATCGAGGCCGATCCGGCCGAGCCCGTGCGGATCCTCACCGTGTGGGGGCGCGGCTACAAGCTCGCCGCGCCGGACCAGCGGGACACGTGATGAAGCTGACCCTCACCCAGCGGCTGTCGCTCGTGTTCTCGATCCTGCTGCTCGCGTGCTCGGGCGCGTCGGCGTGGCTGCAGATCCGCGCGAACGACATGCGCGAGAAGGAAGTCGTGCAGGGCCTGTCGCGCGATCTCGCCGCGCACATCGCCGGCAGCACGCCGCTGATGGACGCGAACGGGCTGCGCCCGGACGCCGTGCGCACGCTGTTCGGCCAGTTGATGGGCGTGAACCCGAGCGTCGAGGTGTACCTGCTCGACAACGCGGGGCGCATCAAGGGCGACGACGCGCCGCCCGGCCACGTGAAGCGCGAGCGCGTCGATCTCGCGCCGGTGCAGCGCTTCATCGCGGGCGAGCCGCTGCCGATCCTCGGCGACGATCCGCGCAGCCCCGACACGCGCAAGGTGTTCAGCGCCGCGCCGCTGCAGCGCGCAGGGCAGCCGCCGTCCGGCTATATCTACGTGGTGCTGCTCGGCGAAGCGCACGACCGGCTGGCGGCGCGCGTCGACGCCGGCAACGTGCTGCGCACGACGCTGTGGTCGATGGCGGTCGTCGCGTTGCTCGGCCTGCTCGCGGGCCTGATCGCGTTCAGCTTCATCACGCGCCCGCTGCGCCGGCTGACCGACGCGATGCGCCGCTTCGACGCGAACGCCGCGCCCGATGCGCAGCCGCCGGTGCCGCGCTCGCCGCCGGGGCGACGCGGCGACGAGATCGCGGTGCTCGAATCCGCGTTCGCGCAGATGGCCGACCGGATCGGCGACCAGTGGCGCGCGCTGACGCGCCAGGACCAGCAGCGACGCGAACTGATCACGAACATCTCGCACGACCTGCGCACGCCGCTGATGTCGCTGCACGGCTATCTGGAGACGCTGTCGCTGAAGTCCGACACGCTCGCCGAACCCGAGCGCCGCCGCTACCTGTCGATCGCGCTCGCGCAGAGTTCGAAGGTCGGCCGGCTCGCGCAGGCGCTGTTCGAGCTCGCGCGGCTCGAGTCGGGCGGCGTGCAGGCCGAGCGCGAGCCGTTCTCGCTCGTCGATCTCGTGCAGGACGTATTCCAGAAGTTCGAACTCGCCGCGCAGTCGCGCGGCATCGCGCTGCATGCGCGGATCCCGCCGCGCGTGCCGGTCGTGTCGGCCGATCTCGGGATGATCGAGCGCGTGCTGACCAACCTGCTCGACAACGCATTGCGGCACACGCCCCAGCACGGCGAGGTCGAGGTCGCACTGACGCCGCTCGACGATCGCGTGGTGGTGACCGTGTCGGATACCGGCGAAGGGATTCCGCCGGCGCGGCGCGAAGGGCTGTTCCGGCGGCCGCAGCGGCCGATCAGCGGCGGCGCGGCGACGAGCGGCGGGCTCGGGCTGCTGATCGTGCACCGGATGCTGGCGCTCAACGGCAGCGGCATCCGGCTCGTCGATCGGGACGGGCGCGGCGCGGTGTTCGAGTTTGCACTGGCGGTGGCGAATCCGGCGGCGGGTGAGGCGCGCTGAAGCTGACGGAAGCCAACTGAAGCCGACCCGCGCCGTTGGCGCGATTTCCGCCCGAATGCATGCGCGGAAATCGCGGCGGGCTGCCCCCGGCTCGTCGGTCGTCCGTGGCTTCGGACGATGGGGCGATCAATGCGTTTCGGTCGGACGATGTCGCGATTTCCGCATCAGGATGTCACGCTGAAAGCGCTCGGTGCCGAGCGCTGCCGTGCGAGTCGCCAACGTCAAGGCATCCTGAGCAATCGCTCGAATTCCGCCGGTATGGCCTCGAACTTGTTCACGCCGTCTGGCGGCCACGAATCGGGGCTGCAATCGCCGAGATCCACTTGGGATGGCGTCGCGGCGGGCCGGTAGCCGCGCAGGGTCAACGGCAAGTCGGTGCCGTCGCAGCGCAGGCGTGCAAGCAAGACGCCGGTACGCTTGTTCACCACCGCAGCCTCCCAGCATTCATCGGCACAGCCGCGCGACTGGTAGACGAGCTTCTCGCCTGGATGGGTCCACTTCAGTTCGAACGGCCCGGAAGTCTGCGCATGCGCGGATGCGCAGACGAGCAGCCAGGCAACAGACTTGACGCCACCGAGAAGTGCCAGGCAACGGCTATGCAACGGTTTCATGATTCGCCCTGTTCAACGCGCAAGATCGGCACGGCGGCTGGCGAAAGCGCGCCTTCTTTCGGCTGAAAAAAGGAACACGGTCGGTTTGCGCTGCCTCGGTGACGACTTCACCGATCCTGGTCCACGCCACCGGCGGTGCTCGCCGTCACCCGCCACGCTTGCGCCGCACCTCGCTCGGCGTCGTGCCGGTCCAGCGCTTGAACGCGTGGCGGAACCCCACCGCGTCGCTGAAGCCGAGCGTCAGCGCGATGTCCTCGGTGCTGAGCGTGGTGGTGCTCAGGTAATCGATCGCGAGCGCCTTGCGCACGCTCGTCAGCAGTTCGCTGTACGACGAGCCTTCGGCGTCGAGCTTGCGGCGCAGCGTACGCGACGTCATGCACAGCGTATCGGCGATCGCGTCGATGTCCGGAAACTGCCCGGGCGTGCGCGTGAGTTCCTGGTAGACGCGCCGCGTGACGCCGGCCTGGCTGCGCAACTCGTCGAGCAGGCGCGCGCAGTGCGACGACACCTGCGCGGCGGTGATCGGGTTCGCGAGCTGCGGCGCGCGCGCGAGCCACGCGGCCGGGTAGCTCAACGCATGGTGCGGCTGGTCGAACGCGATCGGGCATTCGAGCGCATCGGCGAGCTGCGCCGCGTGCGCCGGCTCCGGCTGCGCGAACTGCGCGCGGGCCGGCACGCACCACGCGCCCATCACGTCCTTGATGATCGTCACGTGCAGCGCGAACTGCATGTCGATCAGGAAGCGGTACAGCGGCAGGTCCGGCCCGGGCAGCGCGGCTTCGTGCGGATCCGGGAACAGCCACGACGCGGTGTCGCCCTGTTCGACCCAGCGGATCGCGAGCATCCCGTTGGCCAGCTGGTGATATTTGACGGCGGAATCGAACACATGCGCGAGCGATTCCGAGCACAGCATCGCGTAGCCGTACATCCCGTAGCTCGACGCATGCAGCCGGCGGCCGACGCGCACGCCGAGATCGGTGCCGTCGTAGCGGCCGATCGCGTTGCGCGCGGCGGTCAGGAACTGCAGCGACGACGTGAGCGTGAACGGGTCGGCGACGGCGTCCGGCGCCAGGCCGGTGCCGTCGAGCACCGCGGCCGGGTCGAGGCCGAGTTCCTGCGCGACGCCGACGAGCACGGCCAGCTTGGCCGGCGAGAAGCGTTTCTCGCGCGACGCGGGGGCAAGCGGCGCGTCCGGCAGCGGGGCGGCGCCGGCGGCCGTCGGGGTCAAGAGCGCACTGCGCGGCATGGCTGGTTCTGCGTCCGATTTGATACCGTTCCGGGTTCGCGATTCTGCGCCGGAACGCGCGGGCGCGCCATAGGGTTCACCCTGATGCGCACGGGCTTGCACGGTCCGGCAAGGGCAAACCGCCGCGCGAGCGCACGCCGCGGCTGACCGCTCGTCGCGCGTCCGCGTGTCCGTTTCGATCATCTTTTCGACCGCCCGGATCATTTCCAAAGAACGGTTGGCGGGCGATAGTTCCCGCTCAGGCGACGGCCCATGCGCATCCGGTGCGCGGGCCGCCGTGCGAACGGCGCTGCCCGGTGCCGTCCCCCGAGGAGCAGGACAATGACGAAGAGACACTGGATCGGCTCGTACGGCTCGATCCCCGCCGAGATCGACCCCGATCGCTTTCCTTCCGTAACCGCGCTGCTGGACGACGCGATGCGCCGCTTCGCCGAGCGTCCCGCGTTCCGCGCGCTCGGCCGCACGCTGACCTACGCCGACGTCGACCGCCTGTCGGCCGCGCTCGCCGCGTACCTGCAGCAGGTCGTCGGCGTGCGCAAGGGCGACCGCGTGGCCGTGATGTTGCCGAACGTGCTCGCGTTTCCGGTGGCGACCGTCGCGCTCGCGCGGCTCGGCGCGATCCAGGTCAACGTGAACCCGTTCTATACCGCGCACGAACTCGAGCACCAGCTCAACGACGCGGGCGTCGAAGTGGCCGTGGTGTGCGGCGGCTCGATGGGGACGTTCGCCGACGTGGTCGGCAAGACGCGCATCCGGACCGTGCTGGGCGTGGGCCGCGGCGATCTCGGCGTCGTCGATGCGCCGGCCGGCGCGTGCGACGCGTTGCCGCCGGGCTCGATCCCGCTCGCGGATGCACTCGCCGCCGGCGAAGCGCTCGCATTCGAGCCGGTCGCGCTCGGCGGCGCCGATCTGCTGCTGCTGCAATACACGGGCGGCACGACCGGGCTGTCGAAGGGCGCCGCGCTGTCGCACCGCAACCTGGTCGCGAACATCGAGCAGTTCGCGGCGATCGTGTCGGGCGCACGGCAGCCGGGCGAGGAGGTCGTCGTCACGGCGATCCCGCTGTATCACATCTTCGCGCTGACGGTGAACTTCCTGTCCTACTTCGCGATCGGCGCGGAGAACTGGCTCGTCGCGAATCCGCGCGACATGGACGGCTTCATCGACGTGCTGAAGGCCGCGCGGCCGACGGTGTTCGTCGGCGTCAACACGCTGTACGCGGGGCTCGCCGGCCATCCGCGGCTGAAGGAGGTCGACTGGTCGCGGCTGAAGCTATCGGCCGGCGGCGGCGCGGCGGTGATCGACGTGATCTCCGCGCGCTGGAAGGCCGTGACGGGCAACTTCATCCGCGAAGGGTACGGGCTGTCGGAAACGTCGCCGGTGGTCACCTTCAACCCGCAGTCGATCGACGCGTTCACCGGCACGACCGGCCTGCCGCTGCCGTCGACCGACGTGAAGCTGCTCGACGACCAGGATCGCGAGGTCGCGATCGGCGAAGCGGGCGAGATCTGCGTGCAGGGGCCGCAGGTGATGGGCGGCTACTGGCAGAAGCCGGAAGCGAATGCGGCGGCGTTCACCGCGGATGGCTACTTCCGCACCGGCGACATCGGCGTGTTCGACGCGGCCGGCTTCCTGAAGATCGTCGACCGCAAGAAGGACATGATCATCGTGTCGGGCTTCAACGTGTACCCGAACGAGGTGGAAGCGGTTGCCACCGCGCTGCCGGGCGTGGCCGAATGCGCGTGCATCGGCGTGCCGGACGCGCGCACCGGCGAGGCCGTGAAGCTGTTCGTGGTGCTCGCGCCGGACGCGGCCGTGACCGAAGCGGAGCTCGTCGCGCATTGCCGCGCGAACCTCGCGGCCTACAAGGTGCCGAAGCTGATCCGCCTGGTCGAGCGGCTGCCGAAGTCGACGGTCGGCAAGATCCTGCGCCGGGAACTCAGCCGCGCCGACTGATGGCGCCGACGCGTCGCGCGCCCGGCGGCGCGCGGGCCGGCGCGCCGAAAGCCGAGAAAGCCGAGAAAGCCGAGAAAGCCGAGAAAGCCGAGAAAGCCGAGAAAGCCGAGAAAGCCCCGAAAGCCCGGCCCGGGCCGCTCAAGTACAATGCGAGCGGTTCGACCGACGGGGACGCGATGACCGGTTCAGACTCACCTTCCGCCCGGCCCGGGCAGGCGCTGCCGTCGCCGAGCGCGACGGTGCCGATTTCGCTCGTCAACGGCTTTCTGGCGAGCGCGGGCGCGCAGCGCGATGTGGTCGAGCGTTACCTGCGCGGGGCCGGCATCCCGCTCGAGCTGCTCGGCGAGCCGCACGCGCGCGTGACGGAAGAGCAGTTCTCGACGCTGTACCGCACGCTCGCGATCGACCTCGACGACGAGATGCCCGGCATCTTCTCGCGCCCGCTGCGCGGTGGCACGCTGAAGTACCTGTGCCTGAGCCTGCTCGATGCGCGCAACCTCGAAACGGCGCTGCACCGTTTCGGCCAGTTCTTCCATATCCTGCTCGACGACTTCTTCGTCGAATCGAAGCGCGACGGCCTCGTCGCGCAGGTGCTGCTGCGGCCAAACCCGGCCGTCGGCCCGATCGGCGCGCTCGGCCAGGAGCTGATGCTCAAGCTCGTGCACGGCGTGTGTTCCTGGCTGATCGGGCAGAAGATCCCGCTGCTGCAGATCGAGTTCGCGTGCCCGCGGCCGCGCCATGCGGTCGAGCACCTGTACTTCTTCACCGGCTCCGTGCAGTTCGACTGCGAACGCACGCTGATGCGCTTCAGCGCCGACTACCTCGACGCGCCGATCCGGCAGAGCAAGCGCAACCTGCGCAAGTTCCTCGCGCGCGCGCCCGGCGACTGGATCTTCGAATCGTTCAGCGAACAGCTCGTGTGCCATCGCGTGCGGCAATACCTGTCGGCGGCGCTGCCCGACCTGCCGGTGATCGAGCAGGCAGCCGAGCATCTGCATTGCTCGGTGCGCACGCTGAGCCGCCACCTGGCCTCGGAGGGCACGACGTTCCAGGCGCTCAAGGACGAACTGCGGCGCGACATCGCGATCCAGCGGCTCACCGACACGCTCGACACGATCGCGGCGATCGGCGCCGATATCGGCTTCGACGATCCGAGCGCGTTCCATCGCGCATTCCGGCACTGGACAGGGAGTACGCCGGGGACTTACCGGCGGCGCGCGTAGCGCGGGTTGCTCAAACCCGGTTTCGATCCCGCTCCCATAACCGGCATCCTTCGCGCGCTCCCATGGACGGCTCCCCGTCGTCAGGCGTCGGCGTGCGTGCGGCTTGCCGTTTTGCTTTTCGTATCGGCAATAGCGCGTCGCGAAGATCGTCCGCCTCGCGTCGTTCGCCGTCACGAGCGGGCGGCGTCACGTCGTGCGCGACGCGTTCGACGGACAGGGCGAGCGCATCGGCCGCGCGCTTCACACGCAAGCACGGCGGCCCGGTCAGCTGCTCGAACTCGCCGATACGCCGGACTGCCTGCCGACCGACGCTGTGTGGATGATTGTCGGCAGCCACGCAAACGCGATCGTGACCAGCGTCACGCCGACGACGAGCATCGGCACCACCATCGGCCACGCGCCCAGTTGATAGCGCGGATCGGTGAAGACCGCTGCCGTCTGCCCCACGCCGAAAGCGAAGAACATCATGATGAAGCCGGACCACGATACCGCGCGGCCGGCCAGATGGGGCAGGCTGCTGACCGCCCCTGCCTGCCCGCAGGGCTGATGGATGCCGTGGCCGAGGCAATACACGCCATGCCCGAGGAGCAGCGGCCAGATGCTTCCAGGCAGCAGCGCACACCCCAATGCCTGAATCACCGCGCCGGTGAGGCTCAACGTTGCGCCTTGTCGCACCGTTCGCAGCATGCTCTGACGGCGCAGCAACAGGCGGCAGCCATACGTACTCAGCACATAGACGAACGTACCGCTCGCCGGTATCCAGCCATATCGCTGGGGCGACAGGCCGAGATGCCGGATGTAGATTGCGGGCGAGAGCAAGAGAAAGCAGAACATGCCGGTGTACGTCGAGGCGGCCAGCAGCGCCCATACCCTGAACGTGGCATTGCCGAATATCTCGCGCACGTCGCGGATCGAGCCGCCTATCGAGCCGCGGATCGAGCCCCGGCTCGAAGCCACTCTGGTGAAGCTTTCCTCGAAGCCGTACCAGCACATCACGAGCAGCCCGAACGCATACAGGCTCATCCCCGCGAGCACCCATCGCCATCCGGCCTGCTGCGTGACATACGCACCGAGAATCGGCGCGAGGAACGCCATCATCCCCATTCCCATGAAACCGCGCGCCATCACGTACGGGCCTTCGGCTGCCGAATACCGGTCGCGCACCGTCGCGCGCGCGCATACCAGGATCGCGGCCATCGCAAAGCCCTGCATCGCGCGAGCGGCGACCAGCATCGCCGCGCTCGACGCGAGCGCAGCCGCGAGCGCTGCCAGCGTATAGAGCGCAAGGCCGCTCAGCAGCACGGGGCGGCGGCCGTACCGGTCGGCAAGACTGCCCATCGGCAATTGCCCGATCCCGAATATCAATGCGAAAACCGTCAGGCTGACGCTCGCGGACCCCAGCGTTGCGGCGATTTCAGGCAGCGCCGGCAGGTAACTGTCGGTCGCCACCGGCTGGGCCGCCAGCAGAAGCGGCAACATGAGCGCGAAGTTCAGGCGGGCAGGGCGCGTGGTGTCCGGCATGACGGTTTTCGGCACGGTATCAGGCATCGGGTGAAGACAGCGGCAACGCAAGTGCGCTCTGCCGGCGAGGGTGCAGCAGCAAGCCGGAACTGCCCGTCGAGCGCCAGCTAGCTGCCCAGCGATCCCGGCACGTGTTCGTGCACGACGCGATGGCGCGCCATCGCAGCGACGCGCAGCCGGTCGTATTCTGCCTTGTCGACCGGTCGAGCGTTCGCTTGCCCCAGGTCGTTCATATGGACACGGTGGGTCTCGCGTGCGCTCGCGGCTGCGAGCGACGCAATCACGGTGATGCCGAACGCAATCCCGCCGACGATCAGCCACACGTGGTGTGCGCCGGGCGGCGCGACTGCGGTGAACAGCGCGGGCAGCATCGCCGTGGCCGCGGTGCCGAGGTTCTGCGCGATCGCCATCGCGGAGACGCGCGTGCGGGTCGGGAAGAGTTCCGGGTAAAAGCACGGAAATACCGCGTTGTAGCCCTGGTACACGACCCCCCACATGAGCATCGACATCGCGAACGCGAGCGGCACGTTGCGGATGCTGATCGCATACAGGTAGGCGAACGCGAGCAGGCCGGCCGCCAGCGCGCCGACGATGATCGGCGGCCGGCGTCCGACCTTGTCGGACAGGTTGCCGACGAACGGAATCACGATCATCGCAACGATATTGCCCATCACCGTGATCCAGAGATAGATGTCTTTCTGGAAGCCGATGCCATACGCCGGCTGGACCGCATAGGCTGCGCCGAAGATCGTGGCGACGACCGGAATCACGTTCATCATCGACATGCAGGCCACGCGCACCATGTCGGGAAAGTGATGCCGGAAAGCGTCGGCGACGGGCGAGCCGGCTTGCGCCTGGTTGCGTACCGCTTCATCGAAGGCCGGCGATTCGTCGACCTTACGGCGAATGATCAAACCCGCGACGATGACCAGCGCACTCAGCAGGAACGGAATGCGCCAGCCCCAGCTGTCGAATTGCGCGGACGGCATGTAGTAGGCGAGCGGCAGGAACACGGCGGCGGCCAGCACCTGGCCCGCCTGCACGCCTTGCAGCGTGAAGCTGACGAAGTATCCGCGCCGGCCGAACGGCGCGTGTTCCAGGATCATCGAGCTCGCGCCGGTGATCTCGCCGGCCACGGCGAAACCTTGCAGCAGGCGAAGCGTCACCAGCAAGGCCGGCGCGATCAGCCCGGCTTGCTGATAGGTCGGCAGCAGGCCGACGCCGACGGTCGAGATGCCCATCAGGAACATGCAGAACAGCAGGACGGTTTTGCGTCCGCGCGTGTCGCCGAGATGGCCCAGCACGAATGCGCCGATCGGGCGCGACACGTAGCCGACACCGTAAGTGGCCAGCGACGCGATGATGGCGGTCGTGGGGCTGCCGTGCGGAAAGAAGATCTGCGGGAAGATCAGCGCCGATGCCGTGGCGTAGATGAAGAAATCGTAGTATTCGAGCACCGAGCCGATCCAGCCGCTGATGGCGGCTTTTCTCGATTGGTGCCTGCCGCGAGGCTCGTCTCGCAAGGTCGTGGTCATCGTCGTCTCCAGATATTGATATGTGTGCCGGGCAACGCGGGTGATGCGGGGAGTCGTCACTGCCCGATGTGGCGACTCCGTTGTGTGACCTGACCGGGGCCCGTCGATCCGGCGCACGGCGAACCAGCGCGGTGCGCCACGCCGCGCACCCGGGAACGGTTGCGCATGGGCGTCGGTCCCGCATCGGCGGCCGATGCGGGAATCGGCCTATGCGTCGCCGAGCGCCGAGACCGCGGCCCTCAGCGCCAGCAGATAGCTCTGGACTCCGAAACCGCAAATCTGCCCGCTGACGATCTCGGCCAGCACGGAGTGATGCCGGAACGGCTCGCGCGCATGAATGTTGGACATGTGCAGTTCGACGATCGGGCACGTGAGGATGGCGAGGGCATCGCGAATGCCGTAGCTGTAATGCGTCCATGCCCCGGCGTTGATCAGCACCGCATCCTGGCGTTCCTCGAAAGCGCGATGAATGCGCTCGCACATCGCGCCTTCGCTGTTCGTCTGGAACGATTCCACCTGTACACCCAGTTCGCTCGCCAGCCCTTGCAGCCGCGCATCGATCTGCGCGAGCGTGATCGTCCCGTACTGTGCCGGGTCGCGCTTGCCGAACATGTTGTGATTGATGCCATGCAGCATCAGGATCTTCTTCATGCGAATCTCCATCGCGTGTTCAATCAAAGGGCACGGCCAGCCGATCGATCACCGAGCTGGTCTCGGGGCGTACGCCGCGCCACCATGCAAATGCTTCGGCTGCCTGCTCGACCAGCATGCCGACGCCGTCCGCAATGCCGTGTACGCCGGCGTTTTTCGCGAGCCGGAGAAACGGTGTCAGACGCTTGCCGTAGGCGAGTTCGTAGGCTGTGCCGGCCGGACTGAACACGCTCGGCGGAACCGGCGGCAGATCGCCGGTCAGGCTCGCCGACGTCGCGTTGACGACCAGGTCGAAACGCCCCATGCGTGCGAGGTCCGCGTAGCCGCCGGCAACGAGCGGACCGCGTCCGGCGACCTGCGCGACCAATGCGCGCGCCTTGTCGACGTCGCGATTCGCGATGACCAGTTCAGCCGGTCCGGCTTCGAGGAACGGCAATAGCGCGCCGCGTGCCGCGCCGCCCGCACCGAGCACCAGGACACGCTTGCCGGCCATCGGCAGCCTGAGGTTCGCCTCGATATCGCGAACCAGGCCGATGCCGTCGAAGTTGTCGGCCAGGATGCGGCCGCCGTCGAACTTGAGCGCGTTGGCCGCGCCCGCGAGCTGCGCCCGCTCGCTGCGTTCGTCCGACATCGCGAACGCGTCGAGCTTGAACGGCGCAGTGACGTTGATGCCCTTGCCGCCGCCGTCGAAAAACGCACGGACCGTGGCAGCGAAAGCGCCTGCCGGCTCGACGGGCCCCTCGATCGCCGTGTAGCTGAGATCCTGGCGCGTCTGCTGCGCGAAGAGGCCGTGAATCAACGGAGATTTCGTGTGGCCGATCGGATTGCCAATCACCGCGTATTGGTCGGTCATCATTGGCTCGCTTTTGAATAGAGGACGCCGTCGGCCTGCATCGCGTCGATTTCGGCCGGATCGAACCCGAGGGCGCGCGCGACTTCCGCGTTGTGCTGCCCGAGATCGGGCGCGACGTCGCGTATCGTCGTATCGCAATCGGAAAACCGGAACGGCAGGTTGGGCAGGCGCAGCGTCCCGTAGCGCGGATGCTGTTGCTCGACGACCATGCCTCGCGCCTGGATCTGCGGATCGTTCAATACCTCGTCGATGCGCTGCACCTTCGCGCACGGAACGTCGATGCCGTCGAGCAGCTCCAGTACCGACGCGACGGAACGCGCGGCCACCCACGGCTCGACCACCGACAGAATCTCCGCGCGGTGCGCGTTGCGCCCGGTGCTGTCGTGAAACCGCGTGTCGGCGCCGAAATTCGCCGGGCCGCCGTGCGTCGCGATCAGCTCGGCGAAGCGTTTCCACGCGTCGTCGACTTGCGCGGCGATCACGAGATCGCCGTCCGCGGCGCGGAATACGCCGTAGAGCGTCGAGGTCGGCATGTCGTGCCCGGTCTGCTCGGGCAGCACGCCCTGCAGCGTGTAGCACTGCACCGCGTATTCGTGCATCGATACCAGCGTGTCGTACAGCGCCATGTCGATGTGTTGCCCGCGGCCGGTCTTCACGCGCCCCAGCAGCGCGGCGTTGATGGCCGCAACCGCATGAATGCCGGTATACATGTCGCCGAGCGAGATGCGCAGCAGCGGCGGCCGCTCGCCGGGCGTGCCGACCATCTGCATGATGCCGCTCTTGGCTTCCGCGATCAGCCCGAAGCCCGCGCGATGCGCGTCCGGACCGGTGTGCCCGTACGCCGAAATCGAACAGTAGACGAGGCCCGGATTGCGCGCGGACAGTTCGGCATAGCCGAGCCCGAGCTTGTCCAGCGCGCCCGGCCGATAGTTCTCGATGAACACGTCGGCCGAGTCGCACAGCCGCTGCATGAACGCCTTGCCGCGCGCGTCCTTCATGTTGACGCTCACGCCGCGCTTGCCCATGTTGAGCTGCAGGAAGTAGCCGCTTTGCTGGTCGTCGAGCACGGTCGCGTGCTGGCGTCCCGCGTCGCCCGAGCCGGGGCGCTCGACCTTGATGACTTCGGCGCCGAGCGCCGCGAGACAGCGCCCGACGTACGGCCCGGCAAGGAAGTGGCTGTAGTCGACGACGCGAATGCCTTCGAGTGGGCGAGCCTGCATCACTGTGCCTCCGGGCGGCGCGGCACCATCAGGCGATGCTCGCCGCGTTGAACGACCTGACCGTCCTGATTGATCAGCTCCGACGGCAGCACGACGATGCCCCAGTCCGGGCGACTCTTGCTCGCCCGCATCGAGCCGACGCGGAACGTCACGTGCAGCACGTCGCCGACCTTGATCGGCAGCAGGAAATCCCAGCTCCAGCCGAGCGACATGCCCGGCAGAAAGCGATAGTCGCTCTGCGTCTTCAGGCCGTCGGCGATGGACAGGCCGAACAGGCCGTGCGCGACGAGGCAGCCGAAATGGCTCGCGTTCGCGTATTCCTCGTCCACGTGGACGGGCGTATGGTCGCCGGTGAGGTCGGCGTACGCGAGAATGCGCTCCTTGGTCACGGTGTAGCTCGGGCTCGTGCACGTGTCGCCCTCGCGGGCGTCGTCCCAGTATTTTTCGACGATCGTCATGGTCATGCCTCCGCGCGCGGGTTGATCGCCAGCGCCTGCGCAACGCAGGAAGCCGGCCTGGCCTGGATCAGCTCGACGGCGAGCCCGTCGGGCAGGCGAAGCCAGTTGCGCCCTTGCGGCATCTCCGTCACGCCGAAGCGTTGCGCCGCGGCCAGCGCGGCCTCCAGGTCTTCGCACATCACGCCGAGATGCGCGAGCCGGCCTTCCGGGCCATCGTGTTCCGGCGCGTGGATGAACTGCAGGCCGCCGAGCGTCCAGTACTGCCGCGGCGCGTCGAGCGTGCCGTCCACTTCGCGCAGGGTCATGCCGAGCACGTCCTCGAAGAAGCGGATGTGCCAGCGGATGTCCTTGACCCAGATCGCGACGTGTTCGAGATAGGCTTTCGTGGCATTCATGCGGCGGCCTCCTGCCGTTGGCGGTCGGCCATCGCGCGTTCCAGCCCCTTGATGCAGGCGACGAGCGTTGCATTGACCGGGGTCGGCACGCCGTAGCGCTGCCCCCAGCGCACGACCGAACCGTTGATGAAGTCGATTTCGGTGATCGAGCCCTTCTCCAGGCTTTGCAGCATCGACGTCTTGAAGGACGCGGGCAGCCCCTCGGCGGCGAGCGTCCAGGCCTGCTCGGGATCGGTCATCGACAGCTTGACGCCGGCCGCCTGCGCCGCCGCGATCGCCTCGGCCACGGCCGCGAGCGACGTCGCCTTCAGCAGCGGTTCGTCGTAAAGCTGCCCGTAGGTGAGGCCGGTCAGGCCGGTCAGCGCACCCGTCGCGACGTTCACCAGCAGCTTGTCCCACATCGTGCCGACGATGTTGTCGCTGATCGTCGTGGCGAGGCCGGCCGCATCGAACGCGGCGGCGATCGCCTGCACGCGCGGTGTGATGCGGCCGTCTAGTTCGCCGATATAGGTGTATTTGCCGATCACGCCGGATTCGATATGGCCCGCGCCGCGCAGCACGCCACCGACGTAGGTCTTGCCCGCGAGGACGCGCTCGCGGCCGACGACGTCGATCAGGATGTCCTCGTGTCCGAGGCCGTTCTGCAACGACAGCACGGTGGTATCCGGCCCCACCAGCGATTGGGCGCCGCGGATGGCCGCGTCGGTGTGGAACGACTTGACCAGTACCACCACCAGGTCGGCCACGCCGACTTCGGCAGCCTGGGTCGTCGCGTGGACGCGTACGTGGCGGGTGCCGGCCGCGTCGTCGACGCGCAGGCCGTCACGGCGCATCGCATCGACGTGTGCCGGCGAGCGGTCGATCAGCCAGGTCTCGTGGCCGCCTTGGGTGAGGGTGGCGCCGATCGCGCAGCCGAGTGCGCCGGCGCCCAGAATTGCTATTTTCAATGGCTTCTCCTTTGTCGACCAGAGTTGGCGCTTTAGCGCCTTACTCTGGTCCCATGCAAAGCTGACGTATGGCATCACGATAGGAGTCGCCGCTCATGCCGACAATGCAATGGATACAATGTCGTCATTGCCCTGGACAATAACGCCACGATGCCCGCCGACCTGCCCGACCTGAAGCTGCTTCAGCTTTTCGATCTCCTGTACGACGTGCGCAGCGTCACGCGCGTCGCCGAGCAACTGGGCCAGAGCCAGCCGACCGTCAGCATCTGGCTCGGGCACTTGCGGGAACACCTGCACGATCCGCTCTTCATCCGGACACCCGGCGGCATGGCGCCGACCCCGCAAGCCGACGCGCTGATCGGGCCATGCCGGGAAATTCTCGAATCCCTGCGGCGCTTCACCGCATGGGAGATCGCGTTCGATCCGGCGACGGCCCAGCGACGCTTTCGCATCTGCATGACCGACGCGAGCCACATCACGCTGCTTCCGAGGCTGCTGGCCCATGTCCGGGCACAGGCGCCCGGCGTCCGGCTGGAAGCCGCGCGGATCGACGGCAATACGGAACGCGCACTCGAATCCGGCGAAGCCGACCTCGCGATTGGCTATGTGCCGTGGCTGGGCGGCGGCATTTATCAGCAGAAGCTGTACGACCAGGACTGGGTATGTCTGGCCAACCGGCATCATCCGCGGATTCGCGGTCGCCTCGGGGCGAAGCAGTATCGTTCCGAAGGACACGTCGCCATTACCGCGGGAACCGGGGCGCAACTCCTCGAACAGGCGCTGCGGCAGGCGCGTATCGAGCGGGACGTCGTGCTGGAGTTGCCGGGTTTCCTGGGCTTGGGTGCGATCGTCCAGACGACCGACCTGATCACGACGCTACCGCGTCATATCGGCCAGACACTGGCTCAGGCGAGCGATCTGGCGGTTCATGCGTGTCCGATCCCGGTCGACGGGTTTGCGGTACGGCAGCATTGGCATGCGCGATATCACCATGAGGCCGGCAACCGGTGGCTGCGCGGCGTCGTGATTCAACTGTTCGGTGCATCGCATTGACTTGCGGGTTCGGCGGTCGCGATGGACGCCGGACTGGTCGGCGGTTGGTTGGATGCGAAACGTCCAGAAAGCAGGTGCCGCGCAAGTTGATACCACCCGTATGAGTGGGAGTGATTCGCCGCAATCGATCGCTTCGACCGGTTGTCCACGACGAGCGTCGATATCGCGTTGCACGTGAGCGGTGTTCCACGCCATCAAGATGTTCGGGAGCAGGGTCAATGCTGATGACGCTCCGGCGAGCGATTCTTGGCGCCGCGCAAGCTCCATCGGAATGCGGTCGATATGGATTAACGATCCCTCATATGATGTCGCGCTGGCGAGTAACTTGTCGTTGCCTCTCGACATCCGCAGCGGCGCCCAGCGACCGATTCTGATCGGATCGGTGCAATAGAATGCCGGTATTCTCGTTTGCCCACCCGATCTATTGCAACGATTCGCACGATGAAACGACTTCCACCGCTCAATTGGCTACGTGCATTCGAATCGTCAGCCCGGCACCTGAGTTTCACGCACGCGGCGACCGAGTTGAATCTGACCCAGGCCGCAATCAGCCAGCAGGTGAAAGGACTTGAATCCCAACTCGGGACGGCGTTATTCAAGCGCCTGCCGCGGGGCATCGAGTTGACCGAGGCCGGACTCGCCTACCTGCCAGTCGTGCATGAAGCGATAGAGCGGCTTGCTGCCGCCACCGACGAGATTTTCGGGCAAGGGCATCTGAAGGTGCTGACGGTGCGAGTGAGCCTGGTGTTTTTCACGCATTGGCTCGCGTGGCGCATACCGGACTTCCGCAAGCGGTATCCGAACGTCAATCTACGCATTACGAGCAATATCTGGGGAGGCGATAGCAGCGTCACCGATGTCGAAGCCGATCTGGAGATCCGCTACGGGCACGGGAAATGGACGGGGCTGCGTGCTGAGCGACTGACCTGGGACACGCTGCTGCCGGTCTGTGCTCCCGGGTTGCTGTCTCCCAAAGCGCCGCTTTCGGTGCCGAAGGACCTCGCGCATTTCGAACTGCTCCATGTGCTCGGCTATGAGGAAGGTTGGGGATACTGGCTCAAAAAAGCGGGTGCATCGAAGGTCGATTCGTCGAAGGGGATGCAATTCGACACGCTGATTTCGGCCCTGAAGGCGGCTGAACTCGGTCAGGGCGTTGCGCTTGCACGGTCGTCCCTCGTCGAGCACATGCTGATCTCCGGCCAATTGATCGCGCCACTGAAACCACGCCTTCCAACCAGTGAGGCGTTCTACCTCGTCTATTCCCCGCACAACATCGTCAATCCTCATGCGGCTGCGTTCGTCGAATGGCTCGGTGCTCAGGTTCAGGGGGCACACGCGAGATTCTGATCTCGCATGTGGTATGCGAGTCCGGTTGCCGGGACGCGATCTCCGACCTGCCCATCATCTGCTCGAGTCATAAAAAAAACATACCCATCCCCGTTTTTTTTATTGCTTTACCCGCCACGGCTTCTCACCGAAAGTTGCCTCCATCCCGTTTGACCGGCATCCAACCGCGATTCGACGCGGCCGGCCGGCGGTGACGGGGATTGTCCACAACATGATGATCGACGGTCGCGCGATGCGGCCAGTCTGGAGGCGACTCGGCGGATTATGGGAAAGAGCAATCAATTGCCGTTCAGCGGTGTGAAAGTCATCGATTTCGGCCAGTACATTGCGGGGCCAGCCGTCGCGATGATCCTCGCGGATCTTGGTGCGACCGTCATTCACGTCGATCCTCCAGTCGGGCCGCTTTGGGATAGCCCGGCCAATGCGGTGCTCAACCGCGGCAAGCATTGCCTGCAGATCGATCTGAAGACCGACAAAGGCCTGGAAGAAGCCAAGGATCTGATCCGCCGCGCGGACGTTGTCATCGAGAACTTCCGGCCGGGCGTGATGGCGCGGCTGGGTCTTGATTTCGCGAAGTTGCGTGAAGCACGCCCGGAGCTAATCACGCTCTCGATGCCCGGCTTTGCCAGCAACGACCAGTTACGTCGCGAATGGCGCGCGTTCGAGCCGATCATCGCGGCGGCTTCGGGCGTTTTTACGGACATGGGGCAGAACCGCGTGCTGATGGGCATCAACCCGAGTTTCTCGCCGTTGCCGCTCGCGTCTGCCTACGGCACCATGCTGGCCGTCTCGGCTGTCGCGCTTGCGTTGCAGGCACGGCAGCGCACCGGCATGGGAGATGAAATCGAGGTCCCGCTGGCGTCGGCTGTGATGGAGGGGCTCTCCTACAACTCGATCCATATCGAGAACTACCCCGAGCGATACAAGACCCTGCGCGAAAAGGAAATCGAGCGGCGGCGCTCCAACGATCTACCGATGGATCTGTCGTACGAAGCGCTGCAGGAATATCTGGATCCGTTCTACCGGACCTACGAGTGCGCCGACGGCCGCAAGTTTTATACGGTATGCCCGTCACATCGCTCGCACGCACGCCGCTGTCTGCAGGCGATGGGACTGTACGAGGAAATGCTAGAGGCCGGTTTGCCACGGGTCGATGATCCGTACCTGCCGATTTCCGAATGGGAAGGGAACGCGTCGCTAGGGGTTTATCCGTTACCTGAAGAGTGGGCGAAGCGCATTTCCGCACGAATGAAGGAAGTTTTTCGTACGAAAACAGCGGCCGAGTGGGAAAAGATTTTCGGCGAAGGAGGTTTCCCCGGAGCGGCACACCGGACCACGCGGGAGTGGCTGCATGACGACCACGCGAATACTGCCGGCCTGGTCGTGAATGTCGACGATCTCGAATATGGTGTGATGAAACAGCCCGGGCCGGTCGCGTGGCTTGAAGACTGTGCCGAATCCATGCTCTCGCCGGCGTCCCGCCATCCGGTGACCTTCCGGGATGCGTTAGCCATTCTGGATGAGCAGGAGCGTACTGAACTGCCTGCTCCGTCGGGGGCGCCAACACAGGGGTGGCTCGACGGGGTACGTGTGCTCGACCTGACGAACGTGATCGCCGGTCCCCATTCGGCGTCGTTTCTCGGTCGGTTTGGCGCCGATGTCATCAAGCTCGACCCCGTCGTGCCGAATTATGATCCGTGGAATACCGTGGTCTTCGGGATGTCGTCGGCGCGTGGGAAGCGGAGCGTGCTCGTCGATCTGAACCATCCGGATGGACGCGAGGTGTTCGCTCGACTTGCGCGGTCTGTCGATGTGATCGTCATGAATGCCCCGGATCGTCAGCTTGAGCCGCTGGGGCTGGACGAGGCGAGCCTCCGTTCCATCAATCCCGGCGTGATCTTCTGCCAGCTCGACTGCTTCGGCGGTCCTCGACGCGGGCCGCGGACCGAGTACCTTGGCTACGACGATCTGATCCAGGCGTGCACCGGAATCATGGTGCGATTCGGCGGCGGCATGGAGACGCCGGAGGAGCATGCGCATGTCGGAACGATCGATGTCATGTGCGGATTCGCGGCTGCGCTAGGTGTGGCTGCCGCGCTTTACCGCAAGGCGAAAACAGGCGAGGTCGGGCGCACGAGAACCTCCTTGTCGGCACTCGGCAATCTGGTGCAGATTCCGTTTGCGTATGACTATGCGAATCGCCCACCATTCGACGAGCCGTCTGGTCGCGAGGTGAGCGGCTACGGCGCGATGTCTCGATTCTTCCGGGCCGCGGACGACTGGATCTATGTGGACACCAGCGAAAGTGAGTTAAGCGAATTGGATCGAGTAGAAGGTCTGGCCGGAATTGCGGCAGCCAAGGATCCGGCTGCATTCCTCGCGTCCGCGCTTGGTACCGCGTCCGCCGCGTCTTGGCAGATCAGGTTGCAGGCCGCCAATATCGCGGCGGCGGTGCCGGACAACATCGTCAATCTGCGCCGGCACAATAGCCGGCCTTGCGACGATCGTCCCGGTATCGACAACGGCAGCTACTCGTTCAGCGTCTACGCGAATCATCCCAGCGGTCGATGCGTCACGCAGCTCGATCCTTTCGCGATTCGTCCGCGCCATGCTCGGATTCGCGCCTTGGCACCAGCTGAAAAATTCGGCGCATCGACGTACACCGTCCTGCGGGAGTTCGGATACAGCGACGCCGAGATCCAGATACTGATTTCCCGACATGCGATCGGAGATAGCTGGTCCGAAGAGTATTTGCCCAGCTAGTTGGGTGTCCTGTCGAGTCAGGCGACCAGTCGAGCATTCCCGCATGAAGCGCGGTGCAAAGCGAACGTCGCGACGACGAGACAGTCGCGCCGGTGGTTCGCCGGATGACTCAACGCGACACACAGCCGCCGTGCGCAAGGCTACGGCGGGATGTGAATATTCTTATATTGGAGACAGCCATGCACGATCCGACTCAGGCTCTTGTGAGCTTTCGTCACGTAAAAAAAACTTACGACGGCGAGACGCTAGTCGTCAAGGATCTCAACCTTGAAATCCAAAAGGGCGAATTCCTGACTTTACTCGGCCCATCCGGCTCAGGAAAGACGACCTGTCTGATGATGCTCGCAGGATTCGAGTATCCGACCGATGGCGAGATCTGGCTCGATGGCCAGTTGCTGAATCGGATCCCGCCGCATAAACGCAATATCGGGATGGTGTTCCAGAACTACGCGCTCTTTCCTCATCTTACGGTCGCGCAGAATCTGGAATACCCGCTCAAGGTTCGGAAAATGCCGCCCACTGAACGAGAGGCAAGGGTCAAGCGAGCGCTCGACATGGTCGGCATGGACAAGCTGAGCAAACGGATGCCCAGCCAGCTGTCCGGCGGTCAGCAGCAGCGCGTTGCGCTGGCGCGTGCACTCGTATTCAACCCTCGGCTCGTGCTGATGGACGAACCCCTCGGCGCGCTCGACAAACAATTGCGCGAACACATGCAGCTCGAGCTGAAGGCGCTTCACGAGGAGCTCGGGCTGACGTTCGTCTACGTCACGCATGACCAGAGTGAAGCACTCACGATGTCCGATCGTGTTGCCGTGTTCGACCAGGGTGTGATTCAGCAGCTCGATACCGTGGATCGCTTGTACGAATCACCGACGAATCTCTTCGTCGCGAATTTCATCGGCGACAACAATCGGATGAGCGGCACGGTCGTTGCAAGGAACGGCGACCGTTGCCAGCTTCGGCTCGCAGACGGGACGACGGTGCGCGCACTGAATGTGGCGTCCGTTGACGTCGGCAACCAGGCGACGGCGGTTATCCGACCGGAACGGCTCTCTGTCGAATCGACGTTCGCGGTCAACGAGGGCAATGTCATCGACACCGAAACGCTCGACGCAATTTATTTCGGCGACCACGTTCGCCTGCGTTGCCGTGGCCCGGGGCAAGCCGAGTGCTTTGTCAAGGTTCCCCTCGAACACGATTGGCGGTCGCACGTTCGTCAGGGAAACCGGATTGCGCTGTCGTTCCGTGAGGACCACCTGAAGATCTTGAGCTGACTGTTTAGTTTTTATCACTCAGTAGGAGGAGACAATGAAATCGAATTCGAAAATGATTTGCGCCGCGCTGCTCGCGTCCCTGTCGGTAGCGGCTTTCGCCGATGGTCTCACGACCGTCAACTATGGTGGCGCGGCCGGTAATGCCCAAAAGGCGGCGTGGGTGGACCCGTTCGCGAAGGAGAGCGGCATCGCGACGAATGCCATCCAGTACACGGGTGACATGGCCAAGGTCAAAGCGATGGTCGAAGCCAGAAATGTCACCTGGGATGTCCTGGAGGTGGAAGCGGCGGACGTCGGTCGCGGATGCCAGGATGGTCTCTTCGAAAAACTCGACTGGTCCAAGATCGCCAACAAGAGTGACCTGATGGCCGGAGCTGCCACGCCTTGCGCGGCCGGCACGTTCGTGTGGTCGACCGTGCTCGCATACAACCCCACGCTGACCAAGGGCGCGCCGCAAGGCTGGAAGGATTTCTGGGACGTCAAGAAATTCCCGGGAAAGCGGGGATTGAAGAAGGAGGCTCGTTATAACCTCGAGTTCGCACTGATGGCTGACGGGGTGGCGCCGAAAGACGTCTACACGGTGCTCGGCACGTCCGCGGGTGTCGAACGCGCGTTCAAGAAGATGGACGAACTCAAGCCCTACATCCAGTGGTGGGAAGCTGGCGCGCAGCCGCCACAATTCCTGATTGCAGGTGACGTCGCGATGTCGACCGCATATAACGGTCGCATCGACGCGGCAGTGCGTGAAGGAAACAAGAATCTCGGTATTGCGTGGGATCAGAGTATTTACGAACTCGATTTCTTCGTCATTCCGAAGGGCTCGAAGAACAAGGAAGCGGCCGAAAAATACATCTCGTATGTGCTCAAGCCCCAGGCACAAGTCGCGTTCGCGCAGAAGATTCCGTATGGTCCGACCAACAAGGCATCGCTGAAAATGCTCGATGCGGCGACACAGGCAGCGCTTCCCAATTCAGCGAAGAATGGCAAAACCGCCATTCCCAACAGTGTCGAGTTCTGGACGGACCACGGCGACGCACTGGAGCAGCGCTTCACGGCTTGGGCCGCGAAGTAACGACCGGGGGAAGAAGCATGAGCACCATAACTTCTCGGCAACAGAGCTGGAATACACGCCAACTCAAGCGGTCGCTGCGAGCCGTTCAGTTTCGAAAGGAGGTAGTGGCGTTAGGACTGGTGGCGCCCCTCGTTCTGTTCATCCTGCTTGTGTTCGTGATGCCGGTCGCATCGATGATTTCTCGATCGGTCCAAAGTCCCGAGGTGGTCGATGCATTGCCCAAGACGACCTCGGCATTGCGCCACTGGGATGGCAAGTCACCCGTTCCTGCCGAGGCTTACCGTGCACTGGTGCTCGACGTGGAGAGCAACGGTGGAGACAACGATACCGGTACCGCGGCCGGTCGGCTGAACGGCCTGAAGGATGGGTTCCGGTCGTTGTTTTACAAGACGACCAGCGCGCTTCCTTTCACCGACGACGATGCGGCGATATCTGCGCAGGATATGCAAAGGCGCCTTATCGAAGTCGACCCACGCTGGGCCGATACGCGCTACTGGCAGGCGATCGCCAGCGTATCGTCCCGTTACACGAGCCAGTATCTCCTTGCCACGATCGACTATCGTGAGGACTCGGACGGCCACATCGTGCCGGTCGAGAACGGCGCGTCCGCATACCGTGCGGTGTTCATGCGGACCTTCGTGATCAGCGGGCTTGTGACGCTTGCGGCGCTGGTGCTGGGTTACCCGCTCGCTTACTGGATCTCGATTCTGCCAGCTCGAAAGGCGAATCTCGTCATGATCCTGGTGCTTCTGCCGTTCTGGACATCGATTCTCGTGCGGATCTCGGCGTGGATCGTCATTCTCCAGGGGGCGGGCCTCGTCAACAAGGCGTTAATGGCGCTGCAGGTGATTTCGACGCCCCTGTCGCTCCTGTTCAACCGGACGGGGGTGTTGATCGCGATGACGCACATCTTGCTGCCATTCATGATCCTGCCGCTCTACAGCGTGATGAAGTCGATTCCTTCGAGTTACACGAAAGCGGCCATTTCTCTCGGCAGTCATCCTTTCGGGGCATTCTGGAAAGTCTACGTGCCGCAGACGCTTCCCGGTGTCGGCGCGGGCGGGTTGCTGGTATTCATTACCTCGCTGGGCTATTACATCACCCCGGCGCTGCTCGGTGGCGCCGGCGACCAGATGGTCAGTTACTACATCGCGTATTTCACCAACGTGGCCCTGAATTGGGGGATGGCCTGTGCGCTCGGTGCGGTCCTTCTCCTGGTGACGCTGGTGCTCTTCGCGCTCTATCGAAGGATCGTCGGTTCGGAAATCAAGGTGGCTTAGCATCATGAAAACTCACGTGCCGCGTTTCGCGCCCTACATGTCGACGCCGGAAATCGTATGGCATTACGCACTGCGATCGGCAAACGTCGTGGTGCTACTGTTTTTGATTTTGCCGATCCTGGCGATCATTCCGCTTTCGTTCAACGAGAACTCATTTCTCGTCTATCCGATACACGGATTCTCGTTCAGGTGGTATCACAATCTGTTCACGTCCACGGACTGGGCGCGCGCCGGCGCAAACAGCTTCATCGTGACGCCGATCGCGACGGTCGTTGCAACCGTCCTCGGAACGCTGGCGGCATTGGGATTGAACAAGGCATCGTTCAGGGGCAAGGGTTTGCTGGTCGCCGTCCTGATCTCGCCGATGATCGTCCCGGTCATCGTCACCGGCGTCGGGATGTACCTGCTGTTTGCCCGATGGGGACTGGCCGGAACGTATGCCGGACTGATATTCGGGCATACGGTGATCGCCGCGCCGTTCGTCGTGGTCACGGTCAATGCGACGCTTGCCGGCTTCAACCAGAACTATGTGCGAGCCAGCCTGAGCCTGGGGGCATCGCCGGTACGAACATTTTTTGCCGTTACGTTGCCGATCATTGCGCCAGGGGTGATTTCCGGCGCGCTGTTTGCGTTCGCTACGTCGCTGGACGACGTCGTGATCACGATGTTCATCGCCGGTCCGACTCAGGGAACGCTTCCGCTTCAGATGTTCATCGGGATTCGCGAAAACATCACGCCCACGGTCGCCGCGCTCGCGTCCATTTTCATCGTCTTCTCAAGTCTGCTGTTGATCACCATGGAATGGTTGCGTTCCCGATCCGTCGCGAGGCAGGTGATGACCTGACGTTGCGTGCGTCGGCAGATGATCGGATCTGCCCTGGCGGAGGCAAGTGTCCGGAACGACACGCAGGTGTTATGCAAATAATCCAGGAGGCAAGATGTCGGCAGGAGAAATCAACGAAGCCCGCGCGACGCGATCGGTCGGCGAGTTCGACTATATCGTGGTCGGAGCGGGTACGGCTGGCTGCGTGGTCGCGAATCGCTTGAGCGAAGCCGAAGACGTATCCGTGCTGCTGATCGAGGCGGGCGGGAAGGATAACTACCACTGGATTCACATTCCGGTGGGGTATCTCTATTGCATCGGAAACGCACGGACCGACTGGCGTTACAAGACCCGTGACGAGGCGGGATTGAACGGCAGGGCGCTGTCCTATCCGAGAGGCCGGGTTCTGGGTGGGTGCTCATCGATCAACGGCATGATCTACATGCGCGGTCAGCGAGAGGATTACGACGGATGGGCGCGAATGACGGGCGATTCGTCCTGGCAATGGAACTCGGTGCTCGAAACGTTCAAGAAGAGCGAGGACTATCACGGCGGTGCAAGTGATGCTCATGGCGCCGGCGGTCCGTGGCGCGTGGAAAAGCAGCGGCTGAAATGGGACATTCTCGAAACGTTCGCGCAAGCCGCCGAGCAGACCGGCATACCCGCAACCGACGATTTCAATCGCGGCGACAACACCGGCGTCGGATATTTCGACGTCAATCAGAAGCACGGCATTCGCTGGAATGCATCGAAAGGTTATCTTCGACCCGTAGCGAAGCGGGGGAACCTGACGATTCTGACGAACGCGCAGACCCGACGACTCCTGTTCGAGAACAAGCGCTGCGCCGGAGTCGAGTTTCGTCTCGGCGACGAACCGTGCATTGCCGGGGCAAGGCGTGAAGTGATCCTGTGTGCCGGCGCTGTCAATTCTCCGCAATTGCTCGAATTGTCGGGAATCGGGAATGCCGATCGTCTGGCGAAGCTTGGAATCGAGGTGGTGGAAGATCTGCGCGGCGTCGGCGAGAATCTGCAGGATCATCTGCAATTGCGCATGGCATTCAAGGTTGAAGGTGTGCGAACCTTGAACACGCTCAGTGCTCACTGGTGGGGCAAGCTGATGATCGGCCTCGAATACGGGCTGTTCAGAAGCGGGCCGATGGCGATGGCGCCGTCGCAGCTCGGCGTGTTTGCGAAGTCGGACCCGAACGATACGACGCTGACGCGCCCCGACGTCCAGTACCACGTGCAGCCGCTGTCGCTCGAACGGTTCGGCGAACCGCTGCATCCGTTCGACGCATTTACGGCGTCCGTTTGTCAATTGCGGCCGTCGTCGCGGGGTAGCGTGCACATCACGTCGAATGATCCGCTGATGGCACCGAGTATTGCGCCCAACTATCTGTCGACTGAGGAAGACCGCCACGTCGCGGCCAACGCGCTGCGGCTGACCCGGCGCATAGTTGCGGCACCCGCGCTCGAGCGGTTTCGCCCCCAGGAAATACTGCCCGGCATTCAATTCCAGACTGAGGAGGAGTTGCAGTATGCGGCCGGCAACGTCGGAACAACCATCTTTCATCCGGTTGGAACCTGCCGGATGGGAAGGGCGGACGATCCGGGCTCGGTCGTCGATTCCCGGCTTCGCGTGCGCGGCGTGAGCGGCTTGCGGGTCGTGGATGCGTCGGTCATGCCAACGATCACGTCCGGCAATACTAATTCGCCGACGCTGATGATCGCGGAGCGCGCTAGCGAGATGATTCGCGCAGATCGGAAGCGGGAAGGCAGGTCGGCGGAGACAATTCGTGGCGGATTATTGTCGACATGAAGAATAGGCACTGGCGTAGAGAAAATTGACTTTGTCACTCCGGAATCCCCGTAGTCCATGGCATTGGCATTTGAGTTGACGCCTCTTGGCGGCCCGGCATCAAGTGAAGAAATAACATCCGCGACTGGCCAGGCAGCCGCATTCTTCGATTCCGATGTCCGTGAGAGGAAATACTTTGATACCCTCTGTCGACCACCTCCAACCCGAAGGCGGGGCCCATGTTTGCCGTCTCCAGTCCGCTTGCTGACTGGGCGGTCGTTGTAGCGTCCGGCTTGTTGGAAGTCGTCTTCTCCGTGACGATGAAGCTCTCCGAGAGCTACACAAAAGTACTGCCCGGCGGGATATCGATCGTGGCGGCCGTACTGAGCGTATGGCTAATGAGTCTCACATTGACCGTCCTCCCGCTAGGAGACGCTTACGCCGTATGGGCGGGAATTGGGGCAGCGGGAACGGCGTTGGTCGGCATCGCCTGGTTCCATGAGCCCGCCTTCGTCGGGCGACTGATCTGCATTGCTCTCGTCGTCGTGGGCATCGTGGGTCTGCAACTGCAGGAAGGCGTGTAGCTCAGCGTATCGATATAAATCAATGGAATAAGACATCAATTCATCGCCGATGCGCGTGTTCGTTCGATCGCCTACCGTCAGGTTCCGGTCATCGGATACCTGAGCGTGGCAGCCGACGTGAGCCGATATCGGCGACCGAAGCGGGCCCGTCTCCTTCATGATTGCAGGCTTTCTCCGCGATCCGATGCCCAAGCAATCACCATCCTCGGTGGGGTGGCTTCGTGGTGTGAGCCACCCGTGGCCGATAGCAGATTCGCCTCGCGCCATCGGGCGCCCGCGGAGCGTGTTGGCCCGCATCCGGATGTTGTCATCTTCCCGCCAGCACCCGTCACCGGACCTGCGGAGACCCTGGTTGGATGCCAGACGTCCGGTTTCCCTCGTTATTCGACGCTTTACGTCGAAAAGAATGGCTGTTGAGATTTTTTCAGTCGCATCGAGGCGATATGATTTCTCCAGCCCCAACACCGTCGGCCGATCCATGAAGCGCGCCAGCATCGCTGCGACGCGGCCCAGCAAGCACAAGAGAGTCGTATGCCGGACACGCCAATCGTCATCGTCGAACATGCCCGCAGGCGAGCCGCTCAAGTCCGGGCCGGCGACGTCCCCGCCGCCTTGCAGGGTGGTCCCAAATGGGTGTGCAGGATCGTGCCGGACCAGATCGTCCCGGATCACGCACAGAGGTCCTGCGAAGGGCACCGATTCGCCGCAGGCACGGCCGACATGCTCGGCCGACTGAAGCCTGCGAACGTCGCGTTGACGGACCCTGTCCCGAGCGCCGGCGGCTGGCTGGCGCGCTCGTCGACCGACGGAGCCGGCCGGTGTCGCGCGTATGCGCATCTCGGTGCGAACCGGATCCTCGAGATGGTCGGCATGCCGGGCGTCGGCCCGTGGCTCGACGAGCACGACACCTGGTGGCCCGGCGCGTACGAGTTGCCGCTGCTCGAACAGTTGTCCGCGAGCGAGTCGCCTCTGCGCGACCTGCTGGGTGCGACTGCACCCGTCCATCTGCTGATGAGCCTGACCGAAGTCGACGGCACCGCACTCGTGACCGAATCGGACGATGGCATCGAGCGTCCGTTCCGAATTCCCGCGGGTGTGGATACGATCCATTTCGCGCCCGTATGTATCTGCGGGCCGGCGGCGCAGTGGCGCGAAACGCTCGTCACCGCGTTCGACCGTGTCCGGCATCTGGTCGGGCTCAGATCGGCCCGCCCTTTCTATCTTTGACGCAAGCACCCGTTCTCCGGCAGACCACGCGATGACCGACGCACTCGACTCCTTCGACCGCAAGATCCTGAATATCGTCCAGCGCGATTGCAGCGCGACCGCGGACGCCATTGCCGAACGGATCGGCCTGTCCACGTCGGCCGTGCAAAAGCGGCTGAAGCGCATGCGCACCGAAAAGATCATTTCGGCGGAAATCGCGGTGGTCGATCGTGCGGCGGTCGGCAGGCCGATGACGTTCATCGCCGCAATCGAGATCGAACGCGAAAACTACGAGACGGTCGCCAGGTTCCGCGAGTGGTCGAAGGCGCATGACGAGATCCAGCAGATCTACTACGTGACCGGCTCCGCCGACCTGATCGCGATCATCACCGCGCGCGACGTCGAGGCGTACGACCGGCTGTCCGCGCGGATCATGCAGAGCAATCCGATGATCCGCCGGATCAACACGAATGTCGTGCTGAGCGCGGTCAAGGTCGGGCTGTTCGTGCCGGTCGACAAGGACGGCGACGACGAACCGCCGGCCGCCTGACGGACTGGTTTCGCGCGGGACGGGCGATCCGTCCGTCCCGCATGACGAATCGCAACGGGTGGTGGCTTGAATCGGGCGAAACGCATAATTTGAAAATCGATTCGCATAACTAACCTGTGTCGTGTGGTCAATGAACAGGAGATGATCGAGATGGAACTCAAACTGGCACTGGTCGGTTTCGGCGGAGTCAATCAGGGACTGGTCGAACTGCTCAAGAAGAAGCGCGCGATGCTGGGTGCGGCGGGACTCGACGTATCGGTGACGATGGTCGCCGACCTGCGGCTCGGGATCGCGACAAATCCTCGCGGTATCGCGCTGGACGTGCTCGACGAAACCGCCCGGCGGGGCGTCGATGCCGAAGCGCTGCGTCGCGATCCCGGCACGCTGGTGTCGCCGGACGTCGGCCTCGGTGCGGTGCTGAAGGCCATCGCGTCGGAACACGTGGACGTCGTCATCGAGGCGACCTTCACCGATCCGACCACCGGTGAGCCCGCGCTGTCGCATTGCCGTACCGCGCTCGAATGCGGCAAGCACGTGATCACGACCAACAAGGGGCCGATCGCGCTCGCGCAGCCGGCACTGGCGCGGATCGCCGCGCAATCGGGGGCGTGCGTGATGTACGAGGGCACGGTGATGAGCGGCACGCCGGTGCTGCGGCAGCTCGCGACCTCGCTGCGCGGCTGCGACATCCGCGGCTTCGCCGGCATCCTGAACGGCACGTCGAACTACGTGCTCGGCGAGGTCGAGGCCGGCGCGAGCTTCGATGCGGCGATCCGCGATGCGCAGCAGCGCGGCTATGCGGAGGCGAACCCGGCGGCCGACGTCAACGGCTCGGACGTACAGCTGAAGGTCGTCATTCTGGCGAACGCACTGTGGAATGCCGGTCTCGAGCGCGCCGACGTGACGTGCCGCGGCATCGTGGAATTGACCGAGCAAGACGTGCGCGCAGCGGCGGCGGAGCGCATGTCCTGGCGGTTGATCGGATCCGCCACCCGCCATCCGGACGGCACCGTTACCGCGAGCGTCGAACCGCGCAAGCTGCCGGCCGGCCATCCGCTGCTGGCCGCGAGCGGCGTGACGAACGCGATCACGTTCGACACCGACGTGCTCGGTGGCGTGACGATCAGCGGGCCGGGTGCCGGGCGCGAGGAAACGGCGTTCGCGATCCTCTCCGACTTGATCGAACTGGCGGACCGGATTGGCGCGGCCTCGCACGAGGTGGCCGCATGAGCGCGCGCGATGCGGTGATGAGCGACTGCACGGGAGCCGGCGTGGCCGATGTGCGGTCGCCGTATGACGGCTCGACCGTCGGCCAGGTTCGTCTGTCGCGAGCCGATGCGGCGCCGCTCCTCGTCGAGCGCGCGCTCGACGGCGCGCGCGCGGCCGCCACCATGTCGCGCAGCCAGCGGGCCGACCTCCTGTTTCGCGCAGCCTCGAGCGTGGAGGCACAAGCGGAGACATTCGCACGCACGATCGCGCTGGAGGCGGGCAAGCCGCTGCGGCAGGCCCGCAAGGAAGTCGCGCGCTGCGTGAACACGCTGCGCCTGTCGGGCGAGGAAGCGAAACGACTCAACGGCGAGACGATCCCGTTCGACGGGTATCCCGGCTCGGAGGATCGCAGCGGCTACTACACGCTGGAGCCGCTGGGCGTGATTCTCGCGATCACGCCCTTCAACGACCCGCTGAACCTCGTCGCACACAAGCTCGGGCCGGCGCTCGCGACCGGCAATGCGGTCATCCTGAAGCCCTCGTTGCTCGCGCCGCTGTCCGCACAGGCGCTCGTCGAGGTCCTGTGGGAAGCCGGTGCGCCGCGCGCCGCGCTGCAGATCGTGCACGGCGGCGCGGATCTCGCGTCCGCGCTGGTGCGCGACCGGCGGATCCGGATGGTGACCTTTACCGGTGGCCCGCAGACCGGCGAGGCCATTACGCGCGATGCGGGACTCAAGAAGATCGCGATGGACCTGGGCGGCAATGCGCCGGTGATCGTCATGGCCGACTGCGACCTGAAGGATGCCGCCGAATCGTGCGTGTCGGGCGCGTTCTGGGCGGCGGGACAGAACTGCATCGGCACGCAGCGGATCTTCGTCGCCGAGGCCGCGTACGAGCCGTTCGTGCGGTATTTCGTCGAACTGACCGGCAGGATGGTCGTCGGCGATCCGCTGGACGATGCGACCGACATGGGGCCGATGATCGGCGAGGAACAGGCGATCCGCATCGAGCGCTGGGTCGACGAGGCAGTGTCGCGCGGTGCGACGGTGCTGACCGGCCATCGGCGACGCGGGGCGCTGTATGAACCGACGGTGCTCGCGGATGTGCCGCACGACGCGCGTGTCTGGACCGACGAGGTATTCGCGCCGGTCGTGACGATCGAGAAATTCACCGACCTGCAGCAGGCGCTCGACGCGGCCAACGCGTCGGAGAGCTGCCTGCATGCAGGCGTGTTCACCAACCGCCTGGAGGTGGCGCTCGGCGCGGCCGAGCGTCTGCAGGCGGGCGGCGTGATGATCAACGACTCGTCCGATTACCGCTTCGACGGCATGCCGTTCGGCGGATTCAAGCATGGGTCGCTGGGCCGCGAAGGCGTTCGGTTCGCGATGACGGACATGACGCAGCCGAAGGTGGTCTGCTTCAGGCGCAACCGGCGGCTGTCGGGCTGATGCGCGAGCGCGGGCCCCTCGCGGGCCGGCGCGGCGCGAACCGCAGCGGTGTGAGCAACGTATCGAGGAAGGAGTCGAGGATGCCAGCAGCAATTCCTGCATGCAAACCGGCGGCGGACGCGCTGGTGGTCGAGGATATTCACAAGTCGTTCGGCGGTGTCGAGGTGCTCAAGGGCATCTCGTTGACCGCGAAGAATCACGAGGTCGTGTCGATCCTCGGCAGTAGCGGGTCGGGGAAAAGTACCTTCCTCAGGTGCATCAACCTGCTGGAAATGCCCGACCGCGGCCGGATCTGCGTGAACGGCGAAACGCTCGCGCTGAAACAGGCGGGCCGCGACGGCGCGCTCGTCGCGGCCGACGCGCGGCAGGTGATGCACGTGCGCCGCAGGCTCGCGATGGTGTTCCAGCAGTTCAATCTGTGGGCGCACATGACCGTGCTGCAGAACGTGATGTTCGTGCCGGTGCGCGTGCTCGGCGTGCCGAAGCGCGACGCCCGCGACAAGGCGATCGCGATGCTCGAACGGGTCGGGCTCGCCGGCAAGTGCGAACACTATCCGAACCAGCTGTCGGGCGGCCAGCAGCAGCGCGTCGCGATTGCGCGTGCGCTCGCGACCGACCCCGACGTGATGCTGTTCGACGAGCCGACGTCGGCGCTCGATCCGGAACTCGTCGGCGAAGTGTTGAAAGTGATGCGCTCGCTGGCCGACGAGGGACGCACGATGCTCGTCGTCACGCACGAGATGGGGTTCGCGCGCGAAGTCGCGAACCGCGTCGTGTTCGTCCACCAGGGACGAATCGAGGAAGACGGCAGTCCTGACGAAGTGTTCGCGAGCCAGAAATCGCCGCGGTTCCAGAAGTTTCTGTCCAGCATCATTTGATGCGGATTCAATGCCAACCGGAGAGGAAACCATGAAAAAGCTGCTTCAGTCGCTGTGCGTGGGCGCGGCATTGCTCGGATCGGTCGCGCAGGCCGAGCAGGTCGTGCGGGTCGGCACGCTCGCCGATTACGCGCCGTTCGAATACAAGGATGCCTCCGGCAAGCTGCAGGGCATGGAGATCGACATCGGCAAGAAGATGTGTGACACGATGAAGGTCAAGTGCCAGTGGGTGACGATGGATTTCGACGCGCTGATTCCGGCACTCAAGGCGAAGCAGATCGATGCGGTGCTCGCGCAAATGTCGAAGACGCCGGAGCGCGAGCAGTCGGTGGACTTCACGCGCATCGTCACGACGGCGCCCGTGCAGCTCGTCGCGAAGCAGGGCTCCGGCATCACGGACAACGCCGCCACGCTGCGCGGCAAGACGATCGGCGTTCAGACGGCCTCGACGCACGAATCCTATCTGCGCCGCCGCCTGCCGGCGAGCAAGTCGGGGATCGACGTGAAGGTCTATCAGACGCTCGACGAGGCCTGGCTCGATCTCGAGGCCGGGCGCGTCGATGCGGTATTCGCCGACAACACGGTCGCGTACGACTGGCTGACGAAGGCCGGCAGGAAGGCAGGCTTCGACTTCGTCGGCAAGCCGATCGCCGATGCGGAGATCTTCGGCGACGGTACGGCGATCGCGGTGCGCAAGGGCGACGTGCCGCTGAAGGCGCTGTTCGACAAGGGCATCGCGCAGGTGCAGGCGGACGGCACGTTCGCCGCGGCCAACAAGCGCTATTTCCCGTTCAGCATCGCGCCGCAATAACCGCGCATCGGAATCGCGCGGGCGCCGGACGGCGGGCCGCGCGATTCCGGTCTTACACGGAGCGACATTACGATGGATATCCTGGTGAACTACGGCGCGCAGATCGCGGCTGGCGCGCTCGTCACGCTGGAGCTGGCGGTCGCCGCGCTGTGCGTCGGCATGCTGCTCGGCATCGCCGGTGCGTCGGCAAAACTGTCGAGCCTCGGGTGGCTCAGGCATGCGACCTATGCGCTGACCAATTTCCTGCGCGGCATTCCCGAGTTCCTGATCCTGTTGATCTGCTACTTCGGGCTGTCGCATTTTCTCAACGCGCAATTCGATGGCGCCGTTGTCATCAGCCCGTTCTCCGCCGGCGTGATCGCGCTCGCCGTGGTGTTCGGCGCGTACTCGTCGGAGATGTTCCGCGGCGCGTTCAGCGCGGTGCCGGCCGGCCAGATCGAAGCCGCGCGCGCGTACGGGATGACACGCCTGCAGACGCTGTGGTACGTGCGGCTGCCGCAGGCGTGGCGCATCTGCCTGCCGAGCCTGAACAACATGTGGCAGAACCTGCTGAAGGACACGTCGCTGGTGTCGATCGTCGGGCTCGAGGACATGTTGCGCAAGGCCAACATCGCCGCGCAGTTCACCAAGCAGCCGTTCGTTTTCTACGTGGCGGTCGGAGTCGTCTATTTCGGCTTTCTCGCCGCATCAAACCCCGTGTTCGCGTGGCTCGAGCGCATTGCGGGCCGCGGTTACGCAGCACGCACCTGAGGAGGGCCATCTGATGAACGACTTTGTTTCCCTCATCGCGCAGTCCGGCCCGGACGTCGCGCGCGGCATCTGGATCACGCTCGAGCTGCTGGTGCTGTCGTGCACCCTGGCGTTCGCGCTCGCGGTGCCGCTGGCGGTCGCGCGCACGTCGGCGTGCCGCTGGCTGTCGACACCGAGCCGGCTGTTCATGTCGGTGTTTCGCGGCACGCCGCTGCTGGTGCAGATTTTCGTGCTGTATTACGGGCTCGCGCAGTTCTCGATCGTGCGTGCATCGCCTCTGTGGCTGCTGGTCGGCGGATCGTTCTCGTGTGCGTTGTGCGCGCTGACGCTCAATCTCGCGGCCTACATGGCCGAAGACATCCGCGGCGGGATCGCCGGCGTCCCCGCCGGCGAGAAGGAGGCCGCGCTCGCGTTCGGGATGAGCCGCTTCATGCTCACCTGGTTCGTGATCGTGCCGCGCGCGATCGGCATCGTCGCACCGACGCTCGGCAACGAGATCGTGCTGCAGCTGAAATCGACCGCGCTTGCCAGCACGATCACCGTGCTCGACCTCACCGGTGTCGCGCGACGCATCTCCATCGAAACCTATACGACCGACGCGCTGATGCTGGCCGGCATCGTGTACGTCGGTATCACGGCGGTGCTTTCGACCGTGCTCAAGCGCGTCGAAGGTCTGCTGAATCGCCATCTGGGCGGCGTGCGTGCCTGACGGGCGCCGCATGAACGCGACACAACGAAAGATCCGA
Source organism: Burkholderia sp. BCC1985 (assembly GCF_905339915.1). Taxonomy (NCBI): domain Bacteria; kingdom Pseudomonadati; phylum Pseudomonadota; class Betaproteobacteria; order Burkholderiales; family Burkholderiaceae; genus Burkholderia; species Burkholderia sp. BCC1985. Next base: position 9,340 of record NZ_CAJPGY010000039.1, on the reverse strand, counting down.
GGACGACATGGGATACAAGCTTGAAACGCTGGCGCTCGCCGCGGACCGCGACGTGACCGACGAGAAGTCGGTCGCGCCGGCGATCCACTATTCGGCGGTGTTCAAGGCAGCTGGCAGCGAGGAATTCGCGGAGATGTCGAGCGTGCCGCAGCATCCGCGCAACTACACGCGCTACGGCAATCCGGTTCACGAGCGCGTGAAGGCGGTCATGGCGGAGCTCGAGGGCACCGAGACCGCGCTCGTCACGGCATCCGGCATGGGCGCGATCGCGACCGCGATCCTCAGTGTCGTGAAGGCCGGCGATCACGTCGTCGGCCAGACGCGTCATTACATGAGCACCACGAAGCTGCTCGACGACATGCTGCGCCGGTTCGGCGTCGAGGTGACGTTCGTCGACCAGACCGACGTGGTCGCGTTCGATCGCGCGATCCGGCCGAACACACGGCTGATCGTGCTCGAGTCGCCGGTCAACCCGCTGCTGCTCGTGACCGACATCGCCGCGGTGACCGAAATCGCCAGAGCCCGCGGCATCCTCACGCTCGCGGACAACACGTTCGCGTCGCCGATCAACCAGCAGCCGCACCGGCTCGGTGTCGACATCGTCGTGCACAGCGCGACCAAGTATCTGGGCGGCCATCACGACCTGACGGGCGGCGTGATCTGCACGAGCCGCGTGCTCGCCGAGCAGATCTGGCATACGCACATCACGCTCGGGTCGGTGCTGTCGCCGATGGACGCGTGGCTGCTGCTGCGCGGGCTGCGCACGCTGCCGATGCGCGTCGAGCGGATCAATGCGAACGCCCAGGCGCTCGCCGAATTCCTCGAAGCGCACGCGAAGATCGAGCGCGTGTTCTATCCGGGCCTGCGCAGCCATCCGCAGCATGGGCTCGCGTGCCGGCAGATGCGCGGTTTCGGCGGCGTGGTCGCGTTCGGCGTGCGGGGAAGCTACGGCGAAGCGCAGCGCTTCGTCGAGGCGCTGCGCCTGCCGCTGAATGCAGGCAATCTCGGCGGCGTCGATTCGCTCGCGATCCATACGGCATCGATGTGGGCGGGCACGATGTCGGCGGAGCAAATGCGCGCTGCCGACATCCCGCTCAATTTCATCCGCTATTCGGTCGGCATCGAGCACATCGACGACCTGAAAAGCGATATCGCGCAAGCATTGGCGCAGATCTGACACGGACCCGCGCGCACGCTCGGTCGACGCCCCACGCGCGTCGCGCCGACCTTTGAATCGATGCGGGCACGAGCCGCGCGGATTGCAACGACGGAGCACGGACTATGCAAGACATCACAGTACTCGACGGCGGCATGGGGCGCGAACTGGCGCGCATGGGGGCGCCGTTCAGGCAGCCGGAATGGTCGGCACTCGCGCTGATGGAAGCGCCGCATTACGTCAGCCTTGCGCACGACGCGTTCATCGCGGCGGGTGCCGACGTGATCACCGCGAACAGCTATGCGGTCGTGCCGTTCCATATCGGCGAAGCGCGGTTCCGCCGCGACGGTGTCGCGCTCGCGGCACTTGCCGGGCAACTCGCGCGGCAAGCGGCGGACCGCGCAGCGCGGCCCGTGCGCGTCGCGGGATCGCTTCCGCCGACCGGCGGTTCCTACCGACCCGACCTGTTCGACGCGGCGTGCGCGGATGCGATCCTGGCGACGCTCGTCGACGGGCTCGATCCCTACGTCGACCTGTGGCTGGCCGAGACGCAGAGCCTGACCGACGAGATCGGCGCGGTCCGGCGTGCGCTCGGTGCGAATCCGAAGCCGCTCTGGGTCTCGTTCACGCTGCGTGACGACGTCGACGCAGGCGCCACGCCGGTACTGCGATCGGGACAGACGCTCGACGAAGCGATCGACGCCGCCGTGTCCGCGCGCGCGACCGCGCTGCTGTTCAACTGCAGCCAGCCGGAGGTGATGGGTGCGGCGATCGAGACGGTGCAGCGCACGCTCGCGAACACCCGAACGTCGCTCGCGATCGGCGCCTATGCGAACGCGTTTCCGCCTCAGCGCGCCGATGCGCGCGCGAACGAGGAACTCGACGGCCTGCGCTGCGACGTCGATCCGCCCGGCTATGCAAGATGGGCGGAGCAGTGGCTTGGCCTGGGCGCGCGGATCGTCGGCGGGTGTTGCGGAATCGGCCCCGGCCACATCGCGGCATTGCGCGACGCGGTCGATGCACGCGGCGCCGCGCACACCGGGTTCGGCCAATGAAGATCGACGGCCTGGACCAGAAGATCATCGACGCATTGTGTGCCGATGCGCGGATACCGCTCGCGGTATTGGCCGACCGGATCGGTCTGTCCAGGCAGGCGGTCCGCAACCGGATCGACCGGCTCGAAGCGCTGAACATCATCGCAGGCTATACGGTGCGGCTCGCATTGCCCGACGATGTCGTGCCGGTGCGCGCCGTGATGCTCGTGTATCGCCGGGACCGGATGCGCGGCGCGGACGTGCTCGCCGCACTCGAGCGGATCGCCGAGGTGCGCGATTGCGCGGTCCTCAGCGGCGAGGTCGATTTGCTGGTGCAGATCGAGGCGGCCACGCACGAGCGCATCAGCGACATCTGGGCAACGATCAGCGCGCTGGACGGCGTGCAAAACATGACGACCAGTTTCGTGCTCGACTCCGTCGTCCACAAGCGCTGACCAAACCGGTGCAACGGGAAAAGGGCAGGCGGGGGAGGCTGCGCGTCGTCCGGTTCGGCGTCCGCGACGGCGTATCGAAGCCACGCGGCGCTGGAGCGGCTTGCTGCCGCTCCACGCGCGTGGCCGTACTCAGGCTTTCAGTGCGCCGAAGATTTCATTGAGCATCGACTTCGCATCGCCGAACAACATGCGGTTGTTGTCCTTGTAGAACAGCGGATTGTCGACGCCCGCATAGCCGGACGCCATGCTGCGCTTCATCACGATCGACGTCTTCGCCTTCCACACTTCCAGCACCGGCATGCCGGCGATTGGGCTCGACGGGTCGTCCTGCGCGGCCGGGTTCACGATGTCGTTCGCGCCGATCACCATCGACACGTCGGCTTCGGGGAAATCGCCGTTGATCTCGTCCATCTCCAGCACGATGTCGTACGGCACCTTCGCTTCGGCCAGCAGCACGTTCATGTGCCCCGGCATGCGGCCCGCGACCGGGTGGATCGCGAAACGCACGTCGACACCCTTCTCGCGCAGCAGCTTCGTCAGCTCGAACACCGTGTGCTGGGCCTGTGCGACGGCCATCCCGTAGCCGGGCACGATGATCACGCGCTTCGCTTCGCGCAGCAGCTCGGCCGTCTCCACTGCGCTCACCGCGACCGCTTCGCCGGCCGGCTGCGCGGCGCCGCCGCCGGCTGCCGCCGGTGCGCCCGCGCCGCTGCCGAAGCCGCCCGCGATCACGCTGATGAAGTTGCGGTTCATCGCGCGGCACATGATGTACGACAGGATCGCACCCGACGAGCCGACCAGCGCGCCGATCACGATCAGCAGGTCGTTGCCGAGCATGAAGCCGGTGGCGGCTGCCGCCCACCCCGAGTAGCTGTTGAGCATCGACACCACGACCGGCATGTCCGCGCCGCCGATCGCCATCACCATGTGCACGCCGAACAGCAGCGAGATCACGGTCATCACGACGAGCGGCAGCATGCCGTCCTGGATGCTTTCCGCATGCAGGAACGCGCGGCCGTAGTAGATCACGATCAGCAGCGCGGCCAGGTTCAGCCAGTGCCGTGCCGGCAGCAGCAGCGGCTTGCCGCCGATCTTGCCCGACAGCTTGCCGAACGCGATGATCGAGCCCGCGAAGGTGACGGCACCGATCAGGATGCCGACATAAATTTCCACTTCGTGGATCGCCTTCTCGGCGCCGGTGAACTGCAGCGACGTGTCGATGTAGCTCGCGAAGCCGACGAGGCAGGCCGCGAGACCGACCAGGCTGTGCATCAGCGCGACCAGTTCCGGCATCTGCGTCATCTGCACCTTCTTCGCCGCGTACAGGCCGACCGCGCCGCCCACGACGAGCGCGGCGATCACGTACGGAATGCCGGCGGCCGACACGCGCGGCCCGGCCACGGTGGCCAGCACGGCGATCAGCATGCCGATCATGCCGAGCAGGTTGCCGCGGCGCGCGGTTTCGGGGTTCGCGAGGCCGCCGAGGCTCAGGATGAACAGGATCGCGGCGCCGATATAGGAGACGGTAGTCAGGTTGGAAGTCATTATTGTCGTCCCCTTATTTGCGGAACATCGCCAGCATGCGGCGCGTGACCGCGAAGCCGCCGAACATGTTGACGGCCGTGAGCGTGAGCGCGCCGACCGCGAGACCGAGGATCAGCCCGGACGGACGATCGCCGGCGTTGGCCAGCTCACCGAGGGGCGGTGCGACCTGCACGAGCGCGCCGATCGCGATGATCGACGAGATCGCGTTGGTCACGCTCATCAGCGGCGTGTGCAGCGATGGCGTGACGTTCCAGATCACCATGTAGCCGACGAAGCACGCGAGCACGAACACCGTGAAGTGCGACAGGAAGCTCGCCGGCGCGAACTGGCCGACCAGCAGGAACGCCAGCGCGCCGATCGCGAACACGATCGCGAGCGCCTTGGCCGACATCGGCTCGCCGCTGTGGCCATGACCTTTCGACTTCGCCGGCGCCGCGACTGCCGCGGGTGCGGCCGCTGCAGGCTTGGGCGCGACGGCCGCCTGCTTGATCGGCGGCGGCGGCCACGTGACGTTGCCTTCCTTGATGACGGTGAGGCCGCGGATCGCGTCGTCGTCGAAGTCGACGTTGATCGTGCCGTCCTTGGCCTTGCACAGCTCTTCGATCACGCGCAGCAGGTTGGTCGCATAGAGCGTCGACGACTGCCGCGACAGGCGCGACGCGAGATCGGTATAGCCGACGATGGTCACGCCGTGGCGCACCACGGCTTCGCCGGGCACCGTGAGTTCGCAGTTGCCGCCCTGTTCGGCGGCCATGTCGACGATCACGCTGCCGGGCTTCATCGACTGCACCATCTCGGCGGTGATGAGCTTCGGCGCCGGCTTGCCGGGGATCAGCGCGGTCGTGATGATGATGTCGGCGTCCCTGGCCTGCTGCGCATACATCGCGCGCTGCGCCTGCTGGAAGCCCTCGCTCATCACCTTCGCGTAGCCGCCGCCGCCCGAGCCTTCCTCTTCGTAGTCGACCTTGACGAACTCGCCGCCCAGCGACTTGACCTGATCGGCGACCTCGGCGCGCGTGTCGTTCGCGCGCACGATCGCACCGAGGCTCGCGGCCGTGCCGATCGCGGCCAGACCGGCCACCCCGGCGCCGGCGATGAACACCTTCGCCGGCGGGATCTTGCCGGCCGCCGTGACCTGGCCGTTCAGGAAGCGGCCGAACGCATGCGCGGCCTCGATCACCGCGCGATAGCCGCTGATGCCGGCCATCGACGTGAGCGCGTCCATCTTCTGCGCGCGCGACAGCGTGCGCGGCAGCGAGTCGATCGCCAGTACGGTAGCGCGCTTCGCGGCCAGCTGCTGCATCAGCTCGGGATTCTGCGCGGGCCACACGAAGCCGATCAGCGCGCCGCCTTCGCGCATCAGCGCGACTTCGTCGGCGCTCGGCGGGCGCACCTTGAGCACGATGTCGCTGCCGGACCAGAGCTCGGCCGCCGTGGCGGCGATGCTCGCGCCGGCCGCGCGGTACGTGTCGTCGTCAAAGTTCGCGCCGGCACCGGCGCCGCTTTGGACGGCCACCGAAAACCCCAGCTTGATCAGTTTCTCGACCACCTCGGGAACGGTCGCAACGCGCCGTTCGCCGGTGGCTGTCTCCAGAGGAACCCCAATCTGTAATGTCATAGTGTGAAAGATGGGTGATGGCCATCGCGAAGCGCTCGGGCCGGTGCGTCAAGGTAACAGAATCAGGTGTGTGTTTAGTGGCTCGCGCGAGGGTTCGCAGTAAAAATGGAACGACCGTTCGCTGGGCGCGAATAGAGTATGCCCGATAACAACGGCGCCATCGAGGACACAAAATCGTCGAACGCGTCTTCTGCCGTGCTGTTGCGTTTTATCCACGCGCGGGCGATATCGCGTCGACCGAATGGAGGTTGACGAGGCGGTCGGACCGCTGCTTCCGCCGTGCGGCGCGGCTGCGTGAGCCGGCCGCCGCGCTGTGGGCTGCACGGGCCTCCCATGACCGGCGTCCTTCGCCGGTTCCCATGGCCGGCTTCCGGTCGATGGCCTCGCCGCTCGTTGCCCGGTCGGCTCGCCTTCCTTCGGATGATTTCGTCGGCGTACACGGAAGCTGGAGATTCGGGCAGGCGTCGAATCGTTTCGCTTACACGCATACCGGCATGATCGGGCCGATCGCGAAACGCCTGGGTACCGTTCAACAGTGGTTTGAAACAATCCGGACCGACCGGTAGGTCAATGGCCGGGCGCTCACCGTGGGCGGATCCGTCAGCGCATCGTGACGATCGTCGGATCAATTCAGCAGGCACCATATCGCGAGGAACGGCGTATCGCCGGCGCGCATCGCATGCAGCGTGCCGGGCGGGTTGTGGATGCCGCCACCGATACCGGGATCGAACCATTCGCCGTTCTGCTGCCGGAATTTACCGGCGGTCAACAGCACGTACGCTTCCTCCGGCGCGTGACCATGATCCGGATATCTGACGCCGGGCATCATCAGCGAGAAGCCGAGCTGAATGTCGTCGCGGCTCTCCGCGCCGCCGGGCCCGCAGATCATCGCGTTCGCGTGCCCGTCGATGTAGTTGGGGCTGCCGTCCTTGCCCGACGTGCGACGCGACCATCCGACCACGGGTTCGAGCGACCCGATCAGCCGTGCAACCGTGGCGAAGGTCGGGCTGACGTGCGCGACCGACTTGAGCGCCGGGGCGAGCCATGCGCAGGCGGGGTAGCGCTCCGCGAGCCGCGTTCCGTTGTCCGACGGCGTTTGCAGCCGCGCGAATACTTTCGGCGCGAATGCGCGCGCGGCGGGGGGAAGCCGGTCCGACTGGAACAGTTCGCCGGCGATCCGGACGAAATCCGCGATGTGCTTCGGGCGTTCACTCATGCTGGTCTGTGCTCCGGTGCTCGCTGGCTTGATGAGACGAAAGTCTATGCAGAAACGTGCCGGCCCGGGCAGCGAAAAACGGCGGCCGATTTGGCGCCGGCCGCCATGTGCTCGGCGCGGTTGCCGTCGCACGCGCTCAGGCCGGCATCCTTCGGCGATGTCCATGATCGTCTCCCGGTTTTCGGCTTCGCCGGTCGTTCGAGCCGCCGCCCGGCCCGTCCGGCCGGCAGGCCGATTGCGCATCGTTTATGCTGGAAACGGCACCCGAACCGCCCCGCCCGGACGCCCGTTTCCGCCATCGCCCCGCGCATCGTGTGGCCGGTTTTGTCACCATGTGGGCCGGATATGACAATGGAAAACCGCCGGCGCGGCATTACGATGGGCCACGACGTCGCCTGGCGCTGGCCGGTTTTGCCGCAGCCGCCCGGGCCGCGCGCCTCATTCACCGCCTGATTTGGAACATCGACCATGAGCTATAACGCCCCTGTCAAGGACATGCTGTTCGTGCTGAAGGAACTCGCGGGCATCGACACCGTTGCGCAGTTGCCGGGTTTCGAGGACGCCGGCTATGACACGGCGCAGGCCGTACTCGACGAATCCGCGAAATTCTGCGACGAGGTGCTGGCGCCGCTGAACGTCGAGGGCGACCGCAACCCGAGCAGCTGGAAGGACGGCGTCGTGACCGCGACGCCGGGTTTCGGCGCCGCGTTCCGCCAGTTCGTCGAAGGCGGCTGGCAAGGTCTGCAGCATCCGGCCGAATACGACGGCCAGGGGCTGCCGAAGCTGATCGCGACGCCGTGCATCGAGATGCTGAATGCGGCGAACCTGTCGTTCGCGCTGTGCCCGCTGCTCACCGACGGCGCGATCGAGGCGCTGCTGACGGCCGGCACCGACGAACAGAAGCAGCGCTACGTGCCGAAGCTGATCTCGGGTGAATGGACCGGCACGATGAACCTGACCGAGCCGCAGGCCGGTTCGGACCTGGCGCTGGTGCGCTCGCGCGCCGAGCCGGAGGGCGACGGCACGTACAAGGTGTTCGGCACGAAGATCTTCATCACGTGGGGCGAACACGACATGGCGGACAACATCGTCCACCTGGTGCTCGCGCGCACGCCGAACGCGCCGGAGGGCGTGAAGGGTATTTCGCTGTTCATCGTGCCGAAATTCCTGGTCAACGACGACGGCTCGCTCGGCGCGCGCAACGACGTGCACTGCGTGTCGATCGAGCACAAGCTCGGGATCAAGGCGAGCCCGACCGCGGTGCTGCAGTACGGCGACAACGGCGGCGCGATCGGCTACCTCGTCGGCGAGGAGAATCGCGGCCTCGAATACATGTTCATCATGATGAACGCCGCGCGCTTCGGCGTCGGGATGCAGGGGATCGGCGTGGCCGACCGTGCCTACCGGAAGGCCGCGGAATTCGCGAAGGAGCGCGTGCAGAGCCGCCCGGTCGACGGGTCGGCCAAGCAGTCGGTGACGATCATCCATCACCCGGACGTGCGCCGCATGCTCGGCACGATGCGCGCGCTGACCGAGGGCGCGCGGGCGCTCGCGTACGTCGCAGCCGCGCACAGCGACATTGCCCACCGCCATTCGGACGAGGCGACGCGCACGCGTCATCAGGCAATCTACGAATATCTGGTGCCGGTCGTGAAGGGCTGGAGCACGGAGATGGTGAACGACGTGGCGAGCCTCGGCGTGCAGGTGCACGGCGGGATGGGCTTCATCGAGGAAACCGGCGCCGCGCAGTACTACCGCGACGCGCGGATCCTGGCGATCTACGAAGGCACGACCGCGATCCAGGCGAACGACCTGGTCGGCCGCAAGACGATGCGCGATGGCGGCGCGGTGGCGAAGGCGCTGATCGCGGAGATCGGTGACACCGTCGCGGCGCTCGGCAAGGTCGACGGCGCGGCGGCCGCGTCGATGAAGGCGCAGCTGGAGAAGGGTGCGCGCGCGCTGTCGACGGTGGTGGACTACGTGGTCGCGAACGTGAAGCAGGACCCGAACGCGGTGTTCGCGGGCAGCGTGCCGTACCTGAAGCTGGCGGGCGTCGTGCTGTGCGGATGGCAGATGGCGCGCGCGCTGCTGGCGGCGCACGCGAACCGCGCGAGCGACACGGCGTTCTTCGATGCGAAGATCGCGATCGCACAATGCTATGCGGAACACGTCCTCGTGCAGGCAGGCGGGCTCGAAGCGTCGATCGTCGGCGCGAAGGGCAACGAGAGCGTGCTCGCGTTGACGGAAGACCAGTTCTGACCGTAACGGTCGGGGCGCAGGAGGAGACAGGATTTTGACCACACAGGACTTGCTCGC
>NZ_CAJPGY010000038.1:0-65516 GCF_905339915.1 Burkholderia sp. BCC1985 | reverse complement strand
AAAGCGCGTGTCGGACCTGATCGCGGAGATCAGCTCGTCGACGGCCGAGCAGAGCACCGGGGTCGCGCAGGTTGATCAGGCGGTCGTGCATCTGGACAACATCACGCAGCAGAACGCGGCGCTGGTCGAGCAGAGCGCGGCGGCGTCGGAAAGCCTGAAGCAGCAGGCGACGCGGCTCGTGCATGCGGTGAACGTGTTTCGTTGAAGGCGGGGAAGGCAGGTGACGCGGCACGGCGGAGAGGGGCGGCCCGCGCGTCACCTCCACGGGTGGCGTAGATCAAATCAGCGCCGGTTGCAACGGCGCACGGTGCTCGCGAACCTTGACGATCCGGTATTCGTTGCGAAGCCCGTCGTCGGTGACGATCTGCGTCTGGCGCAGATCGACGACCAGCACGTCGCCCTTTCCGAAGCGCTCGCCGGCATCGATCTTCGCGATGAACCGTTCGTCGTCCAGCGACGCATAGAACGCGGACGTGCCGTCGTGCACGCGCCATTTGTTGCCGTCCTTGAACACGACGGATTCGAGCTTCAGCATCTTGAGTGCGATCGTGTCGGTGACGATTTCGCCGGGATCGTCGCTGCTCGCGAACGTACCGAGTTCGTCGCGTTCGATCGAGAGTTCGACGATGTCGTCGCGGACGATGCCGAAGCTGTCGATGCCGTCATGTTCGAGCGGCGAGAGCATTTTCTGCAGGTTGACGCGAACGGCCCGGTTCCGATACAGCCGGACGATGGGTTCATCGACGACGAAGCATTCCTGCTCCGACATCCAGATCCTGACATGCGCTCCGTCCGGCTCGGTGCGATGCGGTTTGCGCCCGCGCAGCGTGCGAATGAGGCCGATCAGCCCGCCGCCACCGATGATCCCCAATGCGGCGAGGATTGCCAGTGCGTTGCTGAACGCATTGGCGTTCGGCCCGGCGAACAGGTCGCGGATCTGGCTCGCGAGCGACTGGACGAAGATCAGCTCTGCATGGAACGAGCCGGACTTGAAGCCGCCCCTGACCTCGAGACGAACCTCGGAGTGGTCGCCATTGAGTTCCTTGTTGGCGGACGAGAACAGGTCGGCGATCGCGAGCAGCACCGGTGCGAGGTCACGCACGTCCATCCGGTGCTCGCCGAGCGCGGGCCCGTCGTAGACGACGTTGAACGGCTGGTGATTGCTCGGCCCGCCGCGCTTTTCCTCGGGCGGGCACGTACGACGATCGGCTGACCCGACGCTCATGTGCCGGCTCCCTTCGTGCGGGGCGCGATGCCGGGACGGGTGCGAGGAAGCGCGACGAGGGCGCGGTGCGCGGGGGATACGCTGGTCGGGCGGATGGAAGAACTGTTCATGCGCAGGCAAACCGGATCGAGGTGGAACGCTCAATCTAGCGGCTGGCAGTGGAACGAGAAATGAGACTTGAACGAAATTGCCGAACGGCATGACGTTTGGCCGATGCGGCATCGACGTCGCGCACGGAACGCGTGCCGACATCGCGCACGGCAAGGTGACGCGGGCACGGCGGAGAGGAGGTACCGGCCCGCGTCGTGACCGCCCGGTTCCGGCCGGGCGGTCAGGGCCTGTCGCCGAAGCGCCAGGCCCCGAACCGTCAGACGGCGAGGCAGAGGTACTTGATCACGACGTAGTCGTCGATGCCGTAGTGCGAGCCTTCACGGCCGAGGCCCGACTGCTTGACGCCGCCGAACGGCGCGACTTCGTTCGAGATCAGGCCCGTGTTCACGCCGACCATCCCGTACTCGAGCGCTTCGGCGACCTTCCACACGCGGCCGATGTCGCGGCTGTAGAAGTACGCGGCGAGACCGAACTCGGTGTCGTTCGCGAGGCGGATCACCTCGTCGTCGCTGCCGAACTTGAACAGCGGCGCGAGCGGCCCGAACGTCTCTTCCTTCGCGACCTTCATCGCCGGCGTGACGCCGGTCAGCACGGTCGGCTCGAAGAAGCCGTGGCCGAGCGCGTGGCGCTTGCCGCCCGTCACGACGGTCGCGCCCTTCGCGAGCGCGTCCTCGATGTGCGCCTCGACCTTCAGCACGGCCGCTTCGTTGATCAGCGGACCCTGCGTGACGCCCGGCTCCGTGCCGCGGCCGACCTTCAGCTGGCCGACCGCTGCCGCGAGCTTCTGCGCGAACTGGTCGTACACGGCTTCGTGCACGTAGAAGCGGTTCGTGCACACGCACGTCTGGCCGCTGTTGCGGTACTTCGATGCGATCGCGCCCTGCACGGCGGCATCGAGATCGGCGTCGTCGAACACGATGAACGGTGCGTTGCCGCCGAGTTCCAGCGACACCTTCTTGACCGTCGCCGCGCATTGCGACATCAGCAGGCGGCCGACCGGCGTCGAGCCGGTGAACGACAGCTTGCGCACGATCGGGTTCGACGTCAGCTCGCCGCCGATCGCCTTCGGATCGCCGGTGACGACGCTGAACACGCCGGCCGGCACGCCCGCGCGTTCGGCCAGCACGGCCATCGCGAGGGCCGAGAACGGCGTCGCTTCAGCCGGCTTCACGACGATCGGGCAGCCTGCCGCGAGCGCCGGACCGACCTTGCGGGTGATCATCGCCGCCGGGAAGTTCCACGGCGTGATCGCCGCGCACACGCCGATCGCTTCCTTCGTCACGACGATGCGCTTGTCGCTCGCCGGCGTCGGGATCGTGTCGCCGTACACGCGCTTGCCTTCCTCCGCGAACCACTCGAGGAACGACGCCGCGTAGCCGATCTCGCCCTTGGCCTCGGCGAGCGACTTGCCCTGCTCGGTGGTCAGGATCAGCGCGAGGTCGTCGGCGTTTTCCATCATCAGGTCGTGCCACTTGCGCAGGATCGCCGCGCGCTCTTTCGCGGTCTTCTTGCGCCATGCCGGCCATGCGGCGTTCGCGGCCTCGATTGCGTGGCGCGTCTCGGCCGTGCCCATCGCCGGCACGGTGCCGAGCAGGCCGCCGGTTGCCGGGTTGCGGACCTCGAACGACTCGCCGTTCGCCGCGCCTTGCCATTCGCCGTTGACATACGCCTGCTGGCGGAACAGCGACGGATCTTTCAGTGCCAGGGTTTCCTGAACGGTGCTCATATGAATCGCCTGCCTTGAAAATGACGGATAAAAAGGCCGCCGCCGTCCTGACGACGGCGGCGGCGCATTCAGTTGACGCGGACGGAAACTCAGGCCGGCACGCCGACCGTTTCCTTCAGCACTTCCTCGAGGATCACGAGCGCTTCGTCGAACACGGCCTGCGGGATCGTCAGCGGGAACAGGAAGCGCACGACGTTCGAGTACACGCCGCACACGAGCAGCAGCAGCCCGCGCTCGAGCGCGCGCGTCTGCACGCGCTTCGTGAATTCCGCGTCCGGCTCGCCCGAACCCGGCTTCAGGAACTCGACCGCGATCATCGCGCCCGGGCCGCGCACGTCGGCGATCTGCGGCACGTCGGCCTGCAGCGAATTCAGCTTCGCCTTAAGTACGTCGCCGAGTTGCGTTGCACGGTCGCACAGCTTCTCTTCGTCGATGATCTCGAGCACCGCGTGCGCCGACGCGACGGCCAGCGGATTGCCCGCATAGGTGCCGCCGAGGCCGCCGGGCGCCGCTGCGTCCATCGCGTCCGCACGGCCGACGACGCCCGACAGCGGCATGCCGCCCGCGAGGCTCTTCGCCATCGTGATCAGGTCGGCCAGCACGTCGTAGTGCTGCATCGCGAACAGCTTGCCGGTACGCGCGAAGCCCGTTTGCACTTCGTCGGCGATCAGCAGGATGCCGTGCTCGTTACAGATCTTGCGCAGCGCGCGCACGAACTCGGCCGGCGCCGGGTTGAAGCCGCCTTCGCCCTGGACCGGTTCGAAGATGATCGCGGCGACGCGCTTCGGATCGATGTCGGCCTTGAACAGCATCTCGATCGCCTTGATCGAGTCGGCCGTCGTCACGCCGTGCAGCGCGTTCGGGTACGGGGCGTGGAACACGTCGCCCGGGAACGGGCCGAAGTTCAGCTTGTACGGGGCGACCTTGCCGGTCAGCGCCATGCCCATCATCGTGCGGCCGTGGAAGCCGCCCGAGAACGCGATCACGCCCGGACGGCCGGTCGCGGCGCGCGCGATCTTGATCGCGTTTTCGACGGCTTCGGCGCCGGTCGTGAAGAACGCGGTCTTCTTCGGGAAGTCGCCCGGCGCGCGTTCGTTGATCTTTTCCGCCAGCTCGACGTACGACGCGTACGGGACGATCTGGTAAGCGGTGTGCGTGAAGCTGTTCAGTTGATCCGCGATCGCCTTGACGATCTTCGGGTGGCGGTGGCCCGTGTTCAGCACCGCGATGCCGGCGGCGAAATCGATGAAGCGGCGGCCTTCGACATCCCACAGCTCCGCGTTCTCGGCGCGGGCTGCGTAGAAATCGCACATCACGCCGACGCCGCGCGGGGTGGCGGCGTTCTTGCGGGCTTGCAGGTCGGCATTCTTCACGGTCATCTCCTTGATGTTCTGTCCGGTGGGATAAAAATCGGCCGCATTGGCAGCCCATGGAGGCGACTATAATCACATTTGGCTCTGGCAATCAGAGCCATTTCAATAAATATTCAGGAGCCAATCATGCGCGCAAGCGTGTTGTCGGACTGGCTGGCGCAGCGCCTCGTGCGCGGCGGCGAACAGCCGATCTACCGGCAGCTGCACCGGCTGCTGCAGCAGGCGATCCTGTCGCGCGAACTGCCGGCCGGCACGCGCGTGCCGTCGTCGCGGCTGCTGGCGGCCGAGCTCGGGATCGCTCGCAACACGGTCACGCAGGTTTACGAACAGCTTGCGCTCGAAGGCTATGTGAACTCGGCGACGGGGCGCGGCACGTTCGTCGCCGACAGCGCGCCGGACGAGATCGTCGGCGCGTCGCCCGACCCGGCCGCCGGCCCGGCGGTGGCGCCATCGTCCGCGCGGCGGCTGTCGGCGCGCGGCACGCGGCTCGTCGAGGGCGCGGGCGTGTCGAAGCGCCAGGGCGGCGCGTTCATGCCCGGCGTGCCCGATGTGTCGCGCTTTCCGGCGCGCGTGTGGACGCGGCTGCACAACAAGTACTGGCGGAGATTGCGCCCCGATTTGCTGACCTACGCGCCGGGCGGCGGCCTCGCGCTGTTGCGCGAGGCGCTGGCCGACTACCTGCGCACGTCGCGTTCGGTGCGCTGCACGCCCGAGCAGATCGTGATCACGACCGGGATCCACCAGTCGATCGACCTCGCGGTGCGGCTCCTGACCGATCCGGGCGACGCGATCTGGACCGAGGATCCGTGCTACTGGGGCGTGCGCAGCGTGCTGAACGTGTCGGGGCTGACCACGCGGCCGGTTCCGGTCGACGACGAAGGGATCGCGCCGTCGGCCGCCGATCTCGCCGAGCCGCCGAAGCTGATGCTCGTCACGCCGTCGCACCAGTATCCGCTCGGGATGGTGATGAGCCTCGCGCGGCGCCGGATGCTGCTCGAATACGCGCGCCAGCACGGCTGCTGGATCATCGAGGACGACTACGACAGCGAATTCCGCTACGGCAGCCGGCCGCTCGCGTCGCTGCAGGGGCTCGATACGGCCGGGCAGGTGATCTACGTCGGCAGCTTCGGCAAGACGCTGTTTCCGGGGCTGCGGGTCGGGTATCTGGTCGCGCCGGAGCCGCTCGCGGAGAGCTTCGCGACCGCGAGCGCCGAGCTGTATCGCGAAGGGCAGCTGCTGCAGCAGGCGGTGCTCGCCGAGTTCATCGCGGAAGGGCACTTCGTGTCGCATATCCGCAAGATGCGCACGCTGTACGGGCAGCGCCGCGAGGTGCTGCTCGATGCGGTCGCGCGCCGCTACGGCGACACGCTGCAGGCACTCGGCAGCGATGCGGGGCTGCATCTCGTCACGCGGCTGCCGGACGGGGTCGACGATCGCGCGGTCGCGCAGGCCGCGCTCGAACGCAACATCGTCGTGCGGCCGCTGTCCGGTTATTACGCGGAGCGCGAACGCGCGGCGTCGGGGTTGCTGCTCGGCTATGCGTGCGTGCCGGAGGACGAGATCGCGACGGCGTTCGCGACGCTGGCCGAGGCGATCGACGAGCGGGCGTTCGACGGGATGATTGCGGCGGCTTGACGTGTGCGGCAGTTGCGGTGACGACCAACGCTCGAGACGGCAGAGCGCGATGCGAAAGTCACGTATGAGAGGGGGGCGATATGGATCAGCGTTTTCAAGCAGGTCCAGGTCAATTGTCTCCGCCGCGCGGAGACAATTGCCTCGTCTGGAAAAACCTCGGCGGCAAGCACACAACGGCCCGACTGCCGAGTGCACCGGACCTGCCGTGACTGCCGGTCCTTCCTGAGGGCGTACGCACGCGCGTCAAAGCCGGATCAACGCCGCGCCCGCGACCACCAGCGCGCATGCTGCGAGCCGCTGCGCGCCGGGCCGCTCGCGCATCACGAACCAGCCGATCGCGACCGCGAAGATCGAGCTTGTCTCGCGCAGCGCCGATACCGTCGCGACCGGCAGATGCCGGTACGCGAGAATCACGATTCCATAGGCGGCGAGCGAGATCGTGCCGGCGATCGCGCCTTGCCGCAGCGACGCGCGCGAACCGAACACCACGCGCGGGCCGCCGCGCATCGCACACACCAGCACGAGCTGCGGCATGCTCCACAGCAGATAAACCCACGCGATATAGCCGAGCGCGCTGCCCGACACGCGCGAGCCGATGCCGTCGCAGATCGAATACGCGGCGATGAACACGCCCGTGAGCAGTGCGTACGGCACGCCTTCGCCGGAGAACCGGAAGCCGCGCCGCAACGCGAGCGACATGATGCCGAACGATACGAGCGCGATGCCCGCGAAGCCGAACGGCGTCGGCCGCTCGTGCAGCACCGCGAACGCCAGCACCGACACGAGCAGCGGCGAGATCCCGCGCGCGATCGGGTAGATCTGCCCGAACTCGCCGTTGCGGTATGCACGCGCCAGCGTGAAGCAGTACGCGACCTCGAGCACGGCCGACGCCGCGACATACGGCCACGCGGCGGGCGCCGGCGCGGGCAGCAGTACGACGCCCGCAATGCCGAACGCGAGATACGGCAGCGACATCGTGCCGAGCTGGACGAGACGGTCTTCGCTCACGTGGAGGAATGCATTCCAGATCGCGTGCAAGAGGGCGGAGCACAGCACGAGGCCGATGAACAGGTGATCCATGAATGAGCGAGCGGACGAGGGCGGGCGCCGTCAATTATGTGGGTGTCGGGCGCGCTCGCGCGGAATTGTCGATAATAGAACGTTGTTATTCACCGGATGCCGACGATGACCGAAGCCCCCCTCACCCCGCCCGCCGTTCCGCGCCTCACGAGCCTGTCGCATGGCGGCGGCTGCGGCTGCAAGATCGCGCCGGGCGTGCTGTCCGAGCTGCTGAAGCGGGCGACGCCGCCCGCGTTGTTCCCGGACCTGCTGGTCGGCACCGAGACCTCCGACGACGCGGCCGTCTACCGGCTGAACGACGAGCAGGCGATCGTCGCGACGACCGACTTCTTCATGCCGATCGTCGACGATCCGTTCGACTTCGGCCGTATCGCTGCAACCAACGCGCTGTCCGACGTCTATGCGATGGGCGGCAAGCCGATTCTCGCGCTCGCGCTGGTCGGGATGCCGATCAACGTGCTGCCGCACGAGACGATCGCGGCCGTGTTGCGCGGCGGCGAATCGGTGTGCGCGGATGCCGGCATTCCGGTCGCGGGCGGTCATTCGATCGATTCGGTCGAGCCGATCTACGGGCTCGCGGCGATCGGCGTCGTGCATCCGTCGCGGGTGAAGCGCAACGCGGCCGCGCGCGCGGGCGACGTGCTCGTGCTCGGCAAGCCGCTCGGCGTCGGCGTGCTGTCGGCCGCGCTGAAGAAGAACCAGCTCGACGACGCGGGCTACGCGCAGATGGTGGCGACGACCACCAAGCTGAACCGGCCGGGCGCCGAACTCGCCGCGCTGCCGGGCGTGCATGCGCTGACCGACGTCACGGGCTTCGGGCTGCTCGGCCATACGCTCGAACTGGCGCGCGGCGCGAAGCTGACCGCACGCGTGCATTACGCATCGCTGCCGTGGCTGGCGGGCGTCGAGGCGTTCGTCGCCGACGGCGTGTTCACCGGCGCATCGGGCCGCAACTGGGCCGCATATGGCGCCGATGTGCGGCTCGCCGACGGGCTGCCGCCCGTCGCGCAGGCGCTGCTGACCGATCCGCAGACGTCCGGCGGCCTGCTGGTCGCGTGCGCGCCGGATGCCGTCGACGACGTGCTCGCGTGCTTCCGCGCCGACGGCTTCGACCGCGCGGCCGTGATCGGCGAGATGGCGGACGGGCCCGCGCGCGTCGACGTCGCCTGACGCGGTTTTTTTCACGCTGGATCTGTCGGTCGCTAGAATCGATGCCTTCCCTCGAAGGCATCGACGACCGATGAACGATTTCCTGTTCGGGCCGTGGATCGAGAGCCACGCAAGGCTCGTCGTGGTTTGCATCCAGTCATTCGCATCGACGTCGACTCGTGCGTCGGTCGATCAGATAGTATTCCTGATGTTATTGCGCGGCGCGCATGTCGATCCCGTCCGCGTTTCATGCGAATCCTGGAGCCGCGCACACCGCCCGCCGTTTCGTAGTCGGGTTCCGCATCGCACACACGCGTTCTATACTCCCTCGCGCAGTCTCCGAGAGCCGTTCTCACCCAACATCACCGAAACAAGGAACGCCGATGCTGACTCGCTCCATCCTTTCCGCAGCTGCATTCTCGCTTGCCGCCTGTGCGACCGCGCCGTCGATTGCGCAGAACAACCAGGGCAACGATGGGGGCAACGCTGCATTCGCCGAGACCGGTGCACAGGGCCGCCCGGTCAAGGTCATGATCATCACGATGTTCGGTCCGGAAGGCCAGGCATGGCTCGACCGGCTCGGCCCGTGGCGCGACATCACCGTGCCCGGCCTGTCGCCCGACTATCCGGCCGTTCACTGCAACAAGCAGGACGTGTGCGTGGTGACGACCGGCATGGGCTATGCGAACGCGTCCGCGACGATCATGGCGCTCACGTTCTCGCAGCGTTTCGACCTGCGCCGCACGTACTTCCTCGTGTCGGGCATCGCGGGCGTCGACCCCGCGCAAGGCACGGTCGGGTCTGCCGCCTGGTCGAAATACCTGGTCGACTTCAGCCTGCAGTGGGAACTCGATGCGCGCGAGATTCCGGCCGGCTGGAATACCGGCTTTCTCGGCATCAATACGAAGAGCCCAAACGACAAGCCGCCGCTCGACTACCGCACCGAAGTATTCCAGCTCAACCCGCAGCTGACCGATGCCGCGTATGCGCTGTCGCGCAACGTCGTGCTCGCCGACAGCGCGCAGGCCCAGGCCGCGCGCGCGAAGTTCACGTATGCGCCGGCGAATCGGCCGCCGACGGTGATCCAGTGCGACACGTCATCGGGCAATACGTGGTTCTCGGGCACGCTGATCGGCGAGCGCGCGCGCCAGTGGACCAAGATCCTCACCGACGGCAAGGGCACCTATTGCATGACCGCACAGGAAGACAACGCGACCTATGAAGCGCTCAAGCGCGCGGCGAGCGTGAAGCGGGTCGACCTGTCGCGCGTCGCGGTGCTGCGCACGGGTTCCGATTTCGACCGGCCGTATGCAGGGCAGACGAGCGCGGACAATCTGCTGAACTATGCGGACCAGGGTGGTTTCGCCCCGGCGACCGAAAACCTGTACCGCGCGGGCAATCCGCTCGTTCAGGACATCGTCACGCACTGGGGCGAATGGCGCGACGGCGTGCCGCGCCGGTAAGGGGGTAGCGCCGCGCTGGAGTCACTCGATCATTCACGCGTGGCCGGGCTCCGGGCGAGTCGATATCGCCTGGAGCGACCGGATTGGGGCAGCGGGACCGGCTGCGGAGGATCACGGGCCGGGGCGCGCGAGTTTGAGTTCGATGCGCGTATATTCCGGCCCCAATAGCTGCATGGGCGCAGTCTCACCGTGCTCGTCCGTCATGCCGATGTATTGCGTGGCACTGGTGCTGATCCGGTAGCAGGTATGCGTTAGCGGCCGGTGGTCTTGATTTCGCAAAAGCAAGGTCTGGTTGCGCGTGCGTGCGGTCCAGCGCTCCATTGTCACGAAACGTGCTGACGGGGGTTCCCGACTGTCGCCGCATGAAAAGCGGCTCGAGTCGGGCTCGGGCCCCGGCATTTCGGGTGTCGGTGCATGACTAGCGACACCGGGCGTACCTGCCGAGTTGCAAAGACTCTGACAGCCCGCAGGCGGGCATTTCGGGACGAACTGGACCCAAAGCTGCTTCCTGTCATCGGGATCGAGCTTGCCGTTCCTGCGCGACACGATTCGCTCGTCGATGTAAATGTCGTCGGGCGACATTCCGAGTTGCACGAGAAACGATTTCATCTGCGCACCGCGTTGCCGCGCGAGTTGATCAGGGCGGCTTTCCCAATCGTAGGCCGTCGCGTCGATCGAGACCGCCGCCCCTTCGCGCGTCCATTCCCTGGCGGTCAGGTAGTGTCTGACGACGGAGAGTCTGTCGCTGTTGGCGATCTCGGTCGAATTCAGCGGCAGTTCCATGCTGTCGGTCAACAGGACCTTGCACGCATTGGCCTGTATCGGGAGTGACAGGAGGGCGCCGAATATGACAGAGAGGGCACGTCGCATGAGTTGCTCCGATTCAACGTGCCAGAATGAACCACGCGATGTTGTCTGCATTACCGATCGCCATGCCCGGGTAGCGTTTCGCGAACTGGGCGCTGGCCCGTCGACCGTATGCCGCTGGATGGTCGCCCGCATCGAAAGTGTCTGCAAAATGCGCGCATTCGTGAACGATGGTCAATTGCTGCGAGGAGAGGTTCCCGGCTGATCGCTCGGGTAGCGAGCAGAACGGGAGATTGATGGCGATTGTATGAGTTGCGGTGTCGGGGCGACAGACATGCGCGACCTCGGCGTCGAGATGTTTCATGTTTGGAAGACATCCTGTTGCGCGGTCGGCATCGGAACCGATGCGGACGAAATTTTCTGGCCCGAGACTGGCCATCACCCTGGCGAGGGCGTCGAGCCCCGAAGTAAGTCTGCGTCTTGTATCGCTATTTGCCGAACCGAACCACTCGATCACTCGTGCTTCCGTGGCCGGATTCCAGAGCATCAGTTCCCTGCGCCGTCGCAGTGTGATCTCGACTGCTTCGTCCCGCAATTCGAGCATCCGTTTCCTGAACGCCGCGTCCGTCATGTTCGGACAGATTGGTGGTCCATCGAGAGATACACCAGGCAGTGGCGATGTCGTCATAGGCACTCTCCATATGGATATCATTTGGAGTGCTGATGCTAAGTGCCTGAAGTAGGACCGAAGGTGTACCAGATTTCGGTCGATGCAACGAATGAGTATTGGGAAGTGTGAATGGAAGGTGGGAAAGACGGCGGGTTCTTGCGGCGAACAAGCGACCTTTCGCTGGCTCAACCGGCGTGATGATCTGGATTGAGCCCGCTGGACATGCAATATGCAGCCGATCGACCATCGACTACGACGGCAAGCGCGACCGGCAGACTAATCAGCTCGTGTCAATCGCTGTATCGGGCATGGATGCGACTTGGTCGCTGGATTGACCTTGGATAACGTCACCAATTGTGTCGCTACACTGGTGCAGTGACTACGGCAAAAATATGCCGCAGTGGCCGACGCTTCGCCCCGGCGACCGAAAACCTGTACCGCGCGGGCAATCCGCTCGTTCAGGACATCGTCACGCACTGGGGCGAATGGCGCGACGGCGTGCCGCGCCGTTGAAGGCCAGCGTCTTCAGCGAGAGATCGACGCGAAGTTCAATGCGCGTGCGGCGCGGAACGGAACGGCGTCCAGACGGGCGTCGTGTCGTCCCAATGATCGAGCGGCGAAGGAAGTTGATCGTTCATCACAGGCTCCTGCAACTAACTGGCTAATCGGGTGTTCGATGGCGGTGTCTCGACGCCGCGCCGCGGATCATCCGCTGCGCGGCGTTGCGCGTTGACCGATGCTCAACGGCCTGCGCCGGCGAGCTGGTTGCCTTCCGGTGTCGGGCGATACGGGCCTTGCGCGAGTTCGAGCCCTTGCGGATACGAATTCGCCTTGCGCAGCCACGCCAGCGTGCCGTCGCGGCGGGCCTGCTCGACTTCCGCGCTGACTTCGGCACGCGTGCGCGGGCCGTTGCTGTGCTGCGTGTACCACGACGTGTTCGCGTAGTCGCCGGCGTGCGGGGTGGTCGTATCGGCGAAGGCCGGTGCGGACACGGCGAGTGCGAGCGCGACGGCGGAGAGAAGATGGCGGCGGTTCATGACGTAACTCCTGTGTTGGTCGGAGTTGGCGCGTCGGCGCTTGCTCCGGTCCCGTCAAGCGGGATCTGTTCGATGCGCAACGAGGTGCGCGACAGGGTTTACTCTAGGGGGACGTTCAGGCGCGATAAATGCGGCTGACGCGAATTGAATTGTCGTGATGGTGGAACAATCGCGATCCGTACTGTCGGCAGGGTTACTCGAAAATCGCGCACAGCCGCCTGCAGCGGGGCTCCCGGCGATGTCGCGCGGCGCGCGCCGTCACGCACGCGGCCGATTGCCGTGCACGGCGCAAAGGTGTGATGCGGATTCAGGAAAGGCGCTGTGCGGGGCGGGGAAGGCGGCACGAACGTGACGCCGCGGCGGCGCGAAGGCAGGACGGCGCGCGGGCCGCACAGCCCGCGCACCGCGGTTCAGACGATTACGCGACCCACTCGTTGATGACCGGCGTGTCGAGCGCCGGTGCGCGCTCGGCTTCCTCGAACGTGCGCTTGCTGCACGTCGCGTCGAGGCTGCCCTTGCCGCTCAGCAGCGGGCAGCGGTCGAACACTTCGGCGATCCAGTCGACGAACACGCGTACCTTCGGCGACAGGTGCCGGCTGTGCGGATACACGACCGAGATCGGCATCGGCAGCGGCTTGAGGCCGGGCAGCACTTCCTTGAGCCGGCCGTCGCGCAGGTGCGGCAGCACCATGAACAGCGGCGGCTGGATCAGGCCGAAGCCTTCGAGCCCGCACGTCACGTACGCATCGGCATCGTTGACCGATACGATCGCGTTCATCTTGACCTCGACTTCCTTGCCGTCGGTCAGGAACGTCCAGTCGATCGTACGGCCCGTGCGGCTCGAGAAGTAGTTGACGGCCTTGTGGTCGTTCAGATCCTCGATCGTTCGCGGCTCGCCGAACTTCTCGAGATACGCGGGCGCAGCGACCGACACGCACTCGAACAATCCGACCCGGCGCGCAACCAGCGACGAATCCTGCAGCGCACCGACGCGGATCACGCAGTCGACGCCTTCCTGCAGCAGGTCGACCGGCCGGTCGGACAGCCCGAGCTGAAGGTCGATGTCCGGATAGCGCGTGTGGAATTCGCACAGCGACGGAATCACGAGCAGCCGCCCGATCGAGCCCGGCATGTCGATACGCAACTTTCCGTGCGGTTTCCGGTTGTTGTTCTGGAAGCTTGCTTCGGTTTCCTCGACATCGGCGAGGATCCGCACGCAGCGTTCGTAGTACGCGGCGCCGTCCGGCGTGAGCGACAGCCGGCGCGTGGTCCGGTGCATCAGCCGCACGCCGAGGAAGGCTTCGAGATTCTGGATGATCGTCGTGACGGACGCCCGCGGCAGGCTGAGCGACTCTGCTGCCTTGGTGAAGCTGCTTGTATCGACGACGCGAGTAAACACCTGCATGGCCTGAAGCCGGTCCATCACAACCTCCGCAATCTAATTTGCCGCCCGAACGACAAGGCTGCGCTACCTCATGGGTAAGCGCAGCCTGGATTGTTCGGGGGCGTTGAATTGTGTTGCCGGATTATAGGCATTTATCCGGATGTCTGCCGGACCCAGAATTCGTTCCATCTCGAAATGGATGCTGCATCGTCATGGACGCTTCTGAATTCAGCAAATTCCTGAAAGCCGCGTTGCCCGCCGAAGCCAGAGCCGGCGCGGCACTGACGGTCGCGGAGGTGGAAATCCCCGGCTACGCGCAGGACATCGTGCTGCGCCTCTATCGGCGCGCGGACAAGACCGGATTGCCGGTAGTGCTTTACTTCCACGGCGGCGGTTTCGTGCGCGGCACGCTGGATGACGCCGATTTCGCCGCGCGCTTTTTAGCAGAACGCTTACCGGCTCTCGTAGTGTCGGTCGATTATTCGCTCGCGCCGGCCTTTCCTTTTCCGGCCGCGCCGGAGGATGCGTATCGCGCGGCCGTGTGGGCCGCGACGCGCGCCCGCGCGTTCGGCGGCAATCCGAAGAAGATCGGCGTCGCGGGGCACGATGCGGGCGGCCAGCTCGCGAACTGTCTCGCGTTCATCGCGCGCGATCGCGGCGAAGTGTCGATCGCCGCGCAGGCCCTGTTCGGGCCGATGCTCGACCCGAGCATGACGCGCATCGGCGACGCCGAACGCCTTGCGTCGGACATCACCGCGCGCGAATGCGCGGCCTGTTATCGCGCCTATCTGCCGCAGGCGGCGCAGCGCATGCACCCGTATGCGGCGCCGCTCGAATCGGTGCGCCTCGCGGGCCTGCCGCCGACGCTCGTCGTCACCGCGCAGAACGACGTGCTGCACGTCGAAGCGGAGAAATATGCGGGCTGCCTGATTTCATCGGGCGTGCTCACGCAGGTGATCCGCTACCCGGACGTCACGCACGCGGCGCTCGCGACGCACGAAGCCGCGCTCGAGGAGGCCGTGCGCTTCTTCCAGTGCCGCTTCCAGGCGCGCCAGCCGAACCGTTCCGAATAACCAGAACCAATCCACGCTTATTGGAGATCCACATGGCCATCCTACGCACCTCCCGCTCCCGAATCGCGACCGCGGCGATCGCGACGCTCGCCGTCGTCGGCCTCGGCACGTTCGGCGCGATGCGCGTGAACGCGAACGCGCCCGAAAAGGCGGCAGCGCCGCTGCCCGAAGTCGACGTCGCGACCGTCGTGCCGCAGACCGTCACCGACTGGCAAGGCTATTCGGGCCGCCTCGAAGCGGTCGAGAAAGTCGACGTGCGCCCGCAGGTGTCGGGCACGATCGTCGCGGTGAACTTCAAGGACGGCGCGCTCGTGAAGAAGGGCGACGTGCTGTTCGTGATCGATCCGCGCCCGTACCAGGCGGAAACCGACCGCGCGGCCGCGCAGCTCGCCGCCGCGCAGGCCCGCAACGGCTATGCGCAGAGCGACTGGCAGCGCGCGCAGCGCCTGATCGGCGACAACGCGATCGCGAAGCGCGACTACGACGAGAAGCAGAACGCGGCGCGCGAAGCGACGGCGAACCTGAAGGCCGCCGAAGCCGCGCTGGAAACGGCGCGCATCAACCTCGGCTATACGCGCATCACCGCACCCGTGTCGGGCCGCGTGTCGCGCGCGGAAATCACACTCGGCAACGTCGTGTCGGCCGGCGCGTCGGCCGCGCCGCTGACGACGCTGGTGTCGGTGTCGCCGATCTACGCATCGTTCGACGCGGACGAGCAGACCTACCTGCAGTACATCAACGGCGCGCGCAACGGCCGCAAGGTGCCGGTCGAGCTCGGCCTCGCGAACGAAACCGGCTACTCGCGCAGCGGCGAGATCGACTCGGTCGACAACCGGCTCGACACGTCGTCCGGCACGATCCGCGTGCGCGCGCGCTTCGACAACGCGGACGGTACGCTCGTCCCCGGGCTCTACGCGCGCGTGAAGGTGGGCGGCAGCGCACCGCACGAGGCGCTGCTCGTCGACGATGCGGCGATCAACACCGACCAGGACAAGAAGTTCGTGTTCGTCGTCGACCAGCAGGGCCGCGTGTCGTATCGCGAAGTGCAGCAGGGCATGCAGCACGGCAACCGGCGCGTGATCGTGAGTGGCCTCGCCGCCGGCGATCGCGTGATCGTGAACGGCACGCAGCGCGTGCGGCCGGGCGAGCAGGTGAAGCCGCACATGGTCCCGATGACGGGCGGCGATGCGCCGTCCGCGCCGCTCGCGGACAACGCGAAGCCGGCCGCACCGGCGAAGGCGGAATCGTAAGCGGCCCGCCGCTTCGATTTCCGCGTTCAACCAGACAGAGCAACCCATGAACATTTCCAAATTCTTTATCGACCGGCCGATCTTTGCAGGAGTCCTATCGGTGATCGTCCTGCTCGGCGGGGTGATCGCGATGTTCCTGCTGCCGATTTCGGAGTATCCGGAAGTCGTGCCGCCGTCCGTGATCGTGAAGGCGCAGTATCCGGGCGCGAACCCGAAAGTGATCGCCGAGACGGTCGCGTCGCCGCTGGAAGAGCAGATCAACGGCGTCGAGGACATGCTCTACATGCAGTCGCAGGCGAACAGCGACGGCAACATGACGATCACCGTCACGTTCAAGCTCGGCACCGATCCGGACAAGGCCACGCAGCTCGTGCAGAACCGCGTGAACCAGGCCTTGCCGCGCCTGCCGGAAGACGTGCAGCGGCTCGGCATCACCACGGTGAAGAGCTCGCCGACGCTGACGATGGTGGTCCACCTGATCTCGCCGGACAACCGCTACGACATGACCTACCTGCGCAACTACGCGCTGATCAACGTGAAGGATCGCCTGTCGCGGATCCAGGGCGTCGGCCAGGTGCAGCTGTGGGGTTCGGGCGACTACGCGATGCGCGTGTG
The DNA here is from genome assembly GCF_905339915.1 of Burkholderia sp. BCC1985. Lineage (NCBI taxonomy): Bacteria > Pseudomonadati > Pseudomonadota > Betaproteobacteria > Burkholderiales > Burkholderiaceae > Burkholderia > Burkholderia sp. BCC1985. The sequence goes on along the minus strand of NZ_CAJPGY010000038.1, from coordinate 48,918 downwards.
GCTCGATCCGCAGAAGGTCGCGCAGCGCGGGCTGTCGGCCGAGGACGTCGTGCAGGCGATCCGCGAGCAGAACGTGCAGGTCGCGGCCGGCGTGATCGGCGCGTCGCCGTCGCTGCCCGGCACGCCGCTGCAGCTGTCGGTGAACGCGCGCGGCCGTCTGCAGACGGAAGACGAGTTCGGCGACATCGTCGTGAAGACGACGCCGGACGGCGGCGTCACGCATCTGCGCGACATCGCGCGCATCGAGCTGGACGCGTCCGAGTACGGGCTGCGCTCGCTGCTCGACAACAAGCCGGCCGTCGCGATGGCGATCAACCAGTCGCCGGGCGCGAACTCGCTGCAGATCTCCGACGAAGTGCGCAAGACGATGGCCGAGCTGAAGCAGGACATGCCGGCCGGCGTCGACTACAAGATCGTCTATGACCCGACGCAGTTCGTGCGCTCGTCGATCAAGGCCGTGGTGCACACGCTGCTCGAAGCGATCGCGCTGGTCGTGATCGTCGTGATCGTGTTCCTGCAGACCTGGCGCGCGTCGCTGATTCCGCTGATCGCGGTGCCGGTGTCGATCATCGGCACGTTCTCGCTGCTGCTGGCGTTCGGGTATTCGATCAACGCGCTGTCGCTGTTCGGGATGGTGCTCGCGATCGGGATCGTGGTCGACGATGCGATCGTGGTGGTCGAGAACGTCGAGCGGAACATCGAGAGCGGGATGAACGCGCGGGCGGCGACCTACAAGGCGATGCAGGAAGTGAGCGGGCCGATCATCGCGATCGCGCTGACGCTCGTCGCCGTGTTCGTGCCGCTCGCGTTCATGTCGGGCCTGACCGGCCAGTTCTACAAGCAGTTCGCGATGACGATCGCGATCTCGACGGTGATCTCGGCGTTCAACTCGCTGACGCTGTCGCCGGCGCTGTCCGCGATCCTGCTGAAGGGCCACGGCGACAAGGAAGACTGGCTCACGCGCGTGATGAACCGCGTGCTCGGCGGCTTCTTCCGCGGCTTCAACAAGGTGTTCCATCGCGGCGCGGAGAACTACGGCCGCGGCGTGCGCGGCGTGCTGTCGCGCAAGACGCTGATGCTCGGCGTGTACCTCGTGCTGGTGGGTGCGACCGTGCTCGTGTCGAAGGTCGTGCCGGGCGGCTTCGTGCCCGCGCAGGACAAGGAATACCTGATCGCGTTCGCGCAGCTGCCGAACGGCGCGTCGCTCGACCGCACCGAGAAGGTGATCCGCGACATGGGTTCGATCGCGCTGAAGCAGCCGGGCGTCGAGAGCGCGGTCGCGTTCCCGGGGCTGTCGGTGAACGGCTTCACCAACAGCTCGAGCGCGGGCATCGTGTTCGTCACGCTGAAGCCGTTCTCGGAGCGGCACGGCAAGGCGCTGTCGGCCGGTGCGATCGCCGGTGCGCTGAACCAGCAGTACGGTGCGATCAAGGATTCGTTCGTCGCGGTGTTCCCGCCGCCGCCGGTGCTCGGCCTCGGCACGCTCGGCGGGTTCAAGATGCAGATCGAGGATCGCGGCGCGGTCGGCTACGCGAAGCTGTCGGATGCGACCAACGACTTCATCAAGCGCGCGCAGCAGGCGCCTGAGCTGGGCCCGTTGTTTACGAGCTACCAGATCAACGTGCCGCAGCTCAACGTCGATCTCGACCGCGTGAAGGCGAAGCAGCTCGGCGTGCCGGTCACCGACGTGTTCAACACGATGCAGGTGTATCTCGGCTCGCTGTACGTGAACGACTTCAACCGCTTCGGACGCGTGTACCAGGTGCGCGTGCAGGCCGACGCGCCGTTCCGTCAGCGCGCGGACGACATCCTGCAGCTGAAGACGCGCAACGACCGTGGCGAAATGGTGCCGCTGTCGTCGCTCGTCACGGTGACGCCGACGTTCGGCCCGGAAATGGTCGTGCGCTACAACGGCTACACCGCAGCCGACATCAACGGCGGCCCGGCGCCGGGCTTCTCGTCGGGTCAGGCACAGGCGGCGATCGAGCGTATCGCGCATGAAACGCTGCCGCGCGGCGTGCGGTTCGAATGGACCGACCTCACGTACCAGCAGATCCTGGCAGGCGATTCGGCGATGTACGTGTTCCCGATCAGCGTGCTGCTCGTGTTCCTCGTGCTCGCCGCGCTGTATGAAAGCCTGACGCTGCCGCTCGCGGTGATCCTGATCGTGCCGATGAGCATTCTGTCGGCGCTGACGGGTGTGTGGCTCACGCAGGGCGACAACAACATCTTCACGCAGATCGGCTTGATGGTGCTGGTGGGGCTGTCCGCGAAGAACGCGATCCTGATCGTCGAATTCGCACGTGAACTGGAGCACGACGGCAGGACGCCGCTCGAGGCCGCGATCGAGGCGAGCCGGCTGCGGCTGCGCCCGATCCTGATGACGTCGATCGCATTCATCATGGGCGTCGTGCCGCTCGTCACGTCGACCGGTGCGGGTTCGGAAATGCGCCATGCGATGGGTGTCGCGGTGTTCTTCGGGATGCTCGGCGTGACGCTGTTCGGGCTGATGCTGACGCCGGTGTTCTACGTCGTGCTGCGCACGCTGGCGGGCGGCAAGATCCACGTCGCGGGCAAGGACTCGGCCGGCTATGGCGTGTCGCCGTCCGGTGCGTCGGCTTCGGATGCTTGAGGACAACAAGATGGACAACATGCACAACACGAATGGCCTGATGCGCTTCGCGAAGGTGGCGGCCGCGAGCACCCTGCTCGCGACGCTGCTCGCCGCGTGCGCGGTGGGGCCCGACTACAAGCGCCCGGACGTGTCGACGCCCGCGGCGTTCAAGGAAGCGCCGACGCTCGCGGCCGGCGAACAGGCCGGCACGTGGAAGACCGCCGAACCGGCGGACGGCGAGCATCGCGGCGAATGGTGGAAGGTGTTCGGCGATCCGGTGCTCGACTCGCTCGAGTCGCAGGCGCTCGCCGCGAACCAGAACCTGAAGGCCGCGGCGGCGCGCGTCGAGGAAGCGCGTGCGGCGACCCGCACCGCGCGCTCGCAGTGGTTCCCGCAAGTCGGCGCCGGGTTCGGGCCGACGCGCGAAGGGCTGTCGTCGGCGTCGCAGTTCCAGCCGCAGGGCACGGGCCCGACCACCGCGACGCTGTGGCGCGCGCAGGGCACGGTGTCGTACGAGGCCGACCTGTTCGGCCGCGTGAGCCGCAACGTCGAGGCGTCGCGTGCCGACCAGGCGCAGAGCGAGGCGCTGTTCCGCTCGGTGCAGCTCGCGCTGCAGGCGGACGTCGCGCAGAACTACTTCGAACTGCGCCAGCTCGACTCGGACCAGGACCTGTACCGCCGCACGGTCGAACTGCGTGACCAGGCGCTGAAGCTCGTGCAGCGCCGCTTCAACGAAGGCGACATCAGCGAGCTCGACGTGTCGCGCGCGAAGAACGAGCTGGCAACCGCGCAGGCCGATGCGGTCGGCGTCGCGCGCCGGCGCGCGGCGTCCGAGCATGCGCTCGCGATCCTGCTCGGCAAGGCGCCCGCGGACTTCGCGTTCAAGGAAACGCCGATCGTGCCGGTCGCGGTGAAGGTCCCGCCGGGTCTGCCGTCGGCATTGCTCGAACGCCGCCCGGACGTGTCGGCGGCCGAGCGCGCGATGGCGGCCGCGAACGCGCGGATCGGTCTCGCGAAGTCGGCGTACTTCCCGAAGCTCGATATCACGGGCGCGTTCGGCTATGAGGCGTCGACGCTCGGCAACCTGTTCATGTGGTCGAGCCGCACGTTCCTGCTCGGGCCGTTCGCCGGCACCGCGCTGACGCTGCCGCTGTTCGACGGCGGGCGGCGGGCGGCCGGCGTGCAGCAGGCGCGCGCGCAGTACGACGAGCAGGTCGCGAACTACCGGCAGCAGGTGCTCGTCGCGTTCCGCGAGGTCGAGGACAATCTCGCCGATCTGCGTCTGCTCGACGACCAGATTCGCGCGCAGGATGCGGCCGTCAACGCGTCGCGCCGTGCGGCGACGCTGTCGCGGACGCAGTATCAGGAAGGCGAAGTGGCCTATCTCGACGTGATCGACAGCGAACGGTCGGTGCTGCAGTCGCAGTTGCAGGCGAACCAGCTGACCGGGGCGCAGGCCGTGTCGACCGTGAACCTGATCCGTGCGCTGGGCGGCGGGTGGGGTGCGGTGCCGACGGCAGTCGGCGATGCGGCGTCCGCCAAGGCGGAAGTCGCCGCGCGTTGAAGCAGCGGCCCGCCAGGGGCCGTTCGAGCAGGTGGCTGATCGAAGAAGAACCCCGATTCCGTGGCAACGCGGATCGGGGTTTTTTATTGGCCGTGCGTTATGCCTGCTGTTCGGGCTTCACATCCGTGCGTTCGGCGATCACCACCGCGTAGCGGCCGACCGCATCGGCGATGCGCTGCGCCAGTTCGGGATCGCGCACTGCACGCGCGAGCGTGACGCCACCCGACAGCAGCGCGAGGAACGCGATCGCGCGATCGTCGTCGGGGGCGTCGCCGAGCCCGGACGACACTTCGTCGACGATCTGCCGCAACGCCTGTTCATAGGCGTCGCGCGTGTCGTCGTCGGCGCGCATCACTTCGGGCGACAGGCTCGGCAGCGCACAGCTTTCGCCGAGCGCGCAGGTGCGCCGCGGCCCGAGATAGAACGACACGAACGGACGCCGCCAGCGCGCGCCATGCTCGGCCTTGAAGATCGCGACGCCTTGCCGGAGTTGGTCGAGACCGGCGAGGACCACGCTGCGGAACGCTTCGCCTTTCGATTTGAAATGCCCGTAGAACGCGCCGTTGGTGACGCCCGCCGCCTTCGTCAGCGGACCGATGCCGGAGCCGCCATAGCCCTCCTGGCGGAACAGGCGGCTCGCCGCCTCGAGAATGCGCGCGCGGGTTTCGTGCTTGTGCTCGACGGAATAACGCATGACAGGCTCGCTTCAGAGCGATCGCTCTTTATCGCTTGCATAGAGAGCGATCAGTGTCTAATGTATAGAGAGTGACTGATATTTATATCACGTCACGATTCCGATGACCTGACCTGGAGAACGTGCGATGCCGATTACGCTGACAGTATCTGAAGGGGTTTTCTCGCAGGAAGACGAAGGGCCGGTATTTGCCGAACTGACCGATGCGCTGCTGGAGGTCGAAGGGCTGACCGGGAATGCGTTCCTGGCGCCGAACGTGATCGGCTCGCTCAACGTGCTGCCGCGTCACCGGACCTTCGTGCATGGTCGCGCGGAGCCCGCGGCATTCGTCGAGCTGAAGCTGCCGGCCGTGGCGCTCGCGGCGCCCGACAAGCAGCGGCAATTCGTCGAACGGGCGACCGCGATCGTGCTGCATCGCGCAGGCGGGCGGCTGACGCCGGCGCAGATCTGGGTGAATGTCGTGCATGCGGTCGACGGCGGATGGGGCATTGCCGGGCGACGGTACGACAACGCTGCGCTCGTCGATTCGATCCAGGGTGCGGCGGCTGGTTCGCATTAACCGCAACTAACGGTCAAACCATCCAGCATTGACCGACGGTGCGGCGATGATTCGCCGCACCGATCAGCCGTGACTGCCTTCAGCCCGCAGTGCCCGCATCAGTTCGCTGGCTGCCTTGCCGAGCCCCGTATGTTTCGGCCGCCGCAGATACACGGGCGGCGGCAGCCCGTTCCGGATGTTCGCGAACACGAGCGGCGCGAGTTCGCCGTCCGTGCTGATAGTGTTCTTCCCGATCTTCACGTTCGTATACAACTGGTCGTTCGACAGTGTGTTCGGGTTGCCGGATGCGGTGACGCGCAAGCCCGAACCGGTCATCTGACGCGGAGGCGGGCGAAGCGATGCGGGGAAGCCCGTATCGCTTCGTTCAGGAAAGGGGCGGGAAGTGACGGGCGGACCGAATGCCGCCCGCGAGCGTTACGCGGCGACGAACTCGTGCACGTAACGGTTGAACACCGCGGGGCTCGCGGCGTTCATCCCATGCGACGCACCGGCGACGGTCTGCCGTTGCGCATCGCCGATCCACTGCGACAGCGCGTCGACGTTGTTGCGGAACATCTTCGGGCTGCGCTGGCCGTCGATCAGCAGCGTGCGGCATGCGATATCGCCGGCCGTGTGCTGCGAATACGCGGGCAGCGGATCCTGCAGCTGCTTCGGCAGCGTGCTCGCATTGTCGATCGCCATCGTGCGAAAGCGCGACGTGCTCCTCTTCCATGCGCCGGGCAGGCTCACCGAGTCGACGAACATTTCGAGGCCGGCTTCCACTTCGCCTTGCCCGATCAGGTTCACGGCCTGCGTGCGCAGCGCGATCGCGGCGGCCGGCAGCGCGGCTTCGCGCACGCCCGGCTGTTGCAGCGGGCCGCCCGGATCGGCGAGCGTCAGCGTGTCGACGAGCTGCGGATGCTGGCGCGCGACGTTGAATGCGACGCTGCCGCCACGCGAGTGGCCGACGAGATGCACGGGGCCGAGATCGAGTGCGTCGATGAATTCGGCGAGCTCGTCGACGTGGTTCTGCCAGCTGAACTCGTCCTGGATGCCGGCCTCGACGGCCGGCCAGTAATGGCTCAGGCTCGGCGCGATGCAGCGGTAGTGGGCCGACAGCGACGCGAGTTGCGGATCCCAGTAACGGTAGTCGCACAACGATCCGTGCACGAACACCATCGGTGCGCCGCTGCCCCGCTCGACATACGGCAGGCTGATGCCTGACGAAAGCGTCGCAAATTGCAGGTCGGGGTTCGCGAGCACCGAAGGCTCGATTCGCATGTTCATGACTGAAAACTCAATGGGTGCGTCATCACGTCGCAACTATGCCTCACGGCAAGCTGCAAGGAAAACGCATAATTTTCATCGTGACGATCAATTTTATTGATGGCTCGGCTGAAAACCCTTGTCGCAGCGTGGGGAAGTGCCGAAGGCTCAAATCGTCTGATTATTTATTTGACGGCTGAAAGCACGTGTGAACGCCTGCGCAAGCGCGCATCGGGGCGGGCGAAAACGGGAGAAAGGGCCGCCGAACGCGACCCGCGCATCACCGCACCGCCAGCGCGGGCGCGGTCTGAAGCTCGACGGGAAGGTCGTTGTCGGCGGCGAACTGCATCGCGAAGTCGAACGCGTCGGCGCATACGTCGCGCAATTCGTCCGACACGAACAGGCATTTGGCGCCGCCGTCGACGACCGGCATCGCGAGCCGCGACAGTGCGCACGGATAGCCGGGCCGCCGCTCGCCGACGAACAGCGTGATGACACCCGCGAGGCGCTCGGGCCAGTCGCTCGGTCGGAAGGTTTTCTGCGCGCGCGTGACGCCGCGGATCAGGTGGCCGGTGATGCGGCCGCGTTCGGTGATGTCAATGCGATCCATGCTGTTCTGCGTATCCTCGTTCGCGTCATTCGCCACCGTCGGCCGCCGCGTCGCCGCGCGCGGGAATCCGCAGGTTGCGCAGCTTGTGATAAAGCGTCTTCTTCGGCATGCCGAGCGCGACGCTCGCGTCCGCCACGTTGCCGTTGTGACGCCGCAGCATGTCTTCGATCAGCATCCGCTCGAAATACGCCATCTGCTCGGCAAGCGTGCCGCCGGCCGCAGGCGCGCCGCCGGACGACAGCAGGCTGTCGCCGGTCAACCCGAGCACGAAGCGATCGGCCACGTTCTGCAATTCGCGCACGTTGCCGGGCCATGCATGCGTCATCAGTTCGGACACCTGCGCAGCCGTGACGACCGGCGCCGGTTGCCCGAAGCGCCGCGCGGCCGCGAGCACGAAATGCTCGAACAGCAGCGGCACGTCCTCGCGCCGCTCGCGCAGCGGCGGCAGCTCGATCTGCGCGACGTTGAGCCGATACAGCAAGTCCGCGCGGAAGCGTCCGTCGGCCGCGAGTTCGGCGAGATCGGCCTTCGATGCGGCCACCACGCGGCAGTCGACCGGAATCAGCTCGTTCGCGCCGAGCCGCTCGACCACGCGCTCCTGCAGCACGCGCAACATCTTGATCTGCAGCGGAATCGGCATCGTCTCGATCTCGTCGAGGAACAGCGTGCCGCCGTGCGCCCATTCGATCTTGCCGATGCGTTTCTTGATCGCGCCGGTGAATGCGCCGGCCTCATGGCCGAACAGCTCGCTCTCGAACACCTGCTCGGGCAGGCCGCCGCAATTCAGCGCGACGAAATGCGCGTCGCGCCGTCCGCCGAAGTCGTGCAGGCTGCGTGCGATCAGTTCCTTGCCGGTGCCCGTCTCGCCGGTGATCAGCACCGACACCGACGTATCGGCGAGGCGCAGGATCTTCTTGCGCACGTCGGCCATCGCGGGCGACTTGCCGAGCACGAACGCCTCAATGCCCTGCCAGTTGTTCAGCGCCGCGCGCAGCCCCTGCACCTCGAGCGTCAGGCGGCGCTTCTCGACCGCGCGCGCGACACGCCCCGCGATCACGTCCGACGAAAACGGCTTCTCGATGAAGTCGTACGCGCCGACCTGCATCGCGCCGACGGCCGTCGAAATGTCCGCATGGCCGCTGATCAGCACGACCGGAATCTGCGCATCGACGGCCATCACGCGTTCGAGCAGCTGCAGCCCGTCGATGCCGGGCATCCGCACGTCCGACACGATCACGACGGGGGCGCCGGGCGCGACGTGCGTGAGCGCGTCGGCGGCCGACGCGAATGCGTCGACCGGGAACCCGGCGAGCGCGACGGCCTGCTCGACGCCGATCCGGACGTTTTCATCGTCCTCGACGACCAGCACGCGAATCTCATCTTCCATGCTCTATCCTCTGTTGCGGCGTCGCCGCCGCGAATTCGATACTGAACTGCGCGCCGCCTTCGTCGCGGTTCGTCGCGGCGATCTTCGCGCCGAACGCCTCGACGATGCGCGACGTGATCGCGAGGCCGAGCCCGAGGCCCTGGCCGCGCGGCTTGGTCGTGACGAACGGCTCGAACAGGTGCGGCAGCACGTCGGGCGCGATGCCCGCGCCGCTGTCGGCCACCGAGAAGCGCACGCGGCCGGCGTCGTCCGGCCCGGCGGCTTCGATCACGATGCGCCGCACCGGCGCGTCGTGCACCGCGTCGAGCGCGTTGCCGAGCAGGTTCACGATCACCTGCTGCAACTGGCTCGATTCCGCGGACACCGTCGTGCCGGGCGCGATGTTCACGTCGAGCTGCACGCCTTCGTCGCGGATCCGCGCATCGTAGATCAGGCGCGCATGCGCGACGGCCTCGTTCAGCGACACCGCGACGCGCTCGACGTCGGGTTTGCGCGCGAAGGTCTTCAGCTCGCCGGTGAGCACGGCCATGCCGTCGACGAGCTTGCCGATCCGTTCGAGATTCGCATACGCCGGCGCCGGCTGGCCGCGCTCGAAGAACGTGCGCGCGTTGTCGCACAGCGTGCGGATCGCGACGAGCGGCTGGTTCAGCTCGTGCGTGAGGCCGGCGGCCATCTGCCCGAGCACCGCGAGCTTGCCCGCGTGCACGACTTCCTGTTGTGAATCGCGCAGCCGCTGCTCGGTGCGCTCGCGCTCGACGATCTCGCGCTGCATCCGCTCGTTCGCCGCCGTCAGCGCGGCCGTGCGTTGCGCGACGGTCAGCTCGAGCCGGTCGTTCGCGCGGCGCAGCGCATCCTGCGCGTTCAGCCGCGCGACGATCGCCCGGCGCCGCTGGATCGCGTAGCCGGCCAGCAGCGCGGCGATCAGGAACGCGCCGGTGACGAACGCGAACGCGGTCTGCTGCTGGCGCCGCGCGCCGGCGATGTCGAGCAGCACCATCAGCGAATCGCCGGCCTGCGGCGCGGGCCGCGACATCACGAGATAGCGCGTGCTGCGGCCGGCGTGACGCGGATCGGGGAACGTGCCGAACCATGCGGCGGCGCTGCGGTCGCCGAGGTGGCGGTAGGGCAGCATGTCGACCGTGCGGCCCGCGTATTGCCGCGACGCCTGGATGTCGCGCTGCTGCTGCGCGGTGATCGGGCGCAGCGCGGTGAACTTCCACGCCGGCTCGGTCGAGATCACGACCACGCCGTTGCCGTCGACCACCATCGCGGCGACGCCCGGCGCGCGCCACGCGGATTCGAGCGGGTCGACGCTGATCTTCACGGCCGCCGCGCCGATCGGCACGCCACCGTCGCGCACCGCGCTCGCGAAATAGACGCCCGGCACGCCGGTGTTGGTGCCGATCCCGAAGAAGCGGCCGCTGCCGTGCGCCAGGGCATCCTTGAAGTACGGCCGGTACGACACGTTGGTGCCGACGAAGCTGATCGTCTCGTTCCAGTTGCTGGCGGCGATCACTTCGCCCTGCAGGTCGATCACGTCGACGGCGCCGCTGCCCGCGTCGCGGTTCACGGCTTCGAGATACGTGTCCACCGTGTGCGCGAGCGCGGGCCGGTCTTGCGGCGCGGCCCGCAGCAGCGCGCGCACGCCGTCTTGCCGGGCGACCAGGCCGGGCAGGATCTCGAAGCGGCCGAGTTCGCTCTTGAGGCTCGACGCGTACAGGTCGAGCCGGTGCGCGCCGGTTTCCTCGAGCGCGTCGATCGCGCGTTCCCACGCGAAATCGACCGCCGCGCCCGCCACGCCGACATACAGCACGGCGGCCGACGCCCAGCCCCACCACGGGATTCCCTTGAAGCTCTTCTGCACGTTCGCCCTCATCGATGCCCGCAACCGGTCGTCCGCAACCGGTCGTCCGCAACCGGCCGTCCGAGACCGGCCGTCCGAGACCGGCCGTCCGCAACTCCGGCCGTCCCAAACGCCCCGCCACAACGACGCGCGCCGCGCGCCGGCAAGGCCGGCGGCGGCGCGTGCGAAGCAGCCTGCGCGACGGTGCGCGCAGCGGCGCGTCATCCGAAGTGCGCGACCAGGATCAGCGTCACGGTGACGACGATCGCGCCGCCGATGCGCGTGGCGATCTGCGCGAACGGCATCAGCTGCATCCGGTTCGCGGCGGTCAGGATCGCGACGTCGCCGGTGCCGCCTTGCCCGCTGTGGCAGGCGTTCACGATTGCGGTGTCGATAGGGTACATCTTCAGCAGGCGGCCGACCACGAAACCGGTGCCCATCAGCGTCGCGACGGTCGACACGATCGTGACGACGTTGACGATCGTGAAGGCGGCGGTCAGCTTGTCCCACGGCGTCATCGCGACGCCGATCGCGAACAGCAGCGGGTACGTGACGGCGGTCGAGAAGAACTTGTAGACGACGAACGCGCCTTCCTGCAGCGGCGGCGACACCGCGCGCGCGAGCTTCACCAGCACCGCGAGGAACAGCATCGCGACCGGTGCGGGCAGGCCGAACAGCTTGTGCGCCATCAGGCCGACGAGGTACAGCGTGATCGCCGTGATGCCGGCGCCCGCGATGTGCGTGACGTCGACGTGGCCGCGGATTTCCTCGCTTTCCGGCGTCATGTCGCCGCTTTCGCCGACCTGCAGGCGACCGTTGCCGGTCAGGTGCGGCAGGCGCTTGCCGAGCATGTCGAGCGCGCCCGACAGGATGATCGCGGTCAGGCTGCCGAGCATCACCGGCGGCAGCACCATCGCGAACATCTCGCCCTGCGGCAGGTGCATCAGTTCCGAATAGCCGATCGACAGCGGAATCGCACCTTCGCCGACGCCGCCCGCCATGATCGGCACGACGATGTACAGCAGCGTGTGGCGCGCGCCGAGGCCGAGCGCGGTGCCGACCGCCGTGCCGACGATCGCGGCCGCGACCGAACCGGCGGCGAGCGGAATGAAGATCTTCACGAAGCCCTGGATCAGCACGCGCCGGTCCATGCTCAGGATGCTGCCGACGATGATCGACGCGATGAACAGGTACAGGAAGTTGGTCGACTTCGTGAACTCGACGGTGAGGTTCAGCACCGGCTTCGGCAGCACGTGGTAGTAGGTGAGCGCCGACGGCACGAAGGTCGCGAAGATCGCGGCCGCGCCGATGTTGCGCAAGAGCGGCAGGCGCTTGCCGAGTTCCGCGCAGGTGAAGCCGAAGAACGCGAGCACGGCGATCGCCATCGAGATCTCGCCGGGCACCTTGCCCGTCACCGCGAAGCCGACGATCAGCCCGAACAGGATCACGTAGACCGGCAGCGGGATGATGCCGATGCGGATTTCCATCAGCTTCCACCAGCCTTCCGGCCAGAAGCGTGTGCGCGTGGCGGGACCGGCTTCGGCAAGTGCCTCCGGACGGGATTGGGTGGGGATTGAGGTCTGCAAGACGTGTCTCCTGATGTTTGGAATGCCCGCATTGCTACGCGGCATCGTGTGGCGTCTATTAATGCAACCCCCGTGCCAAGCATTCCGGCCTGCCGGAATATTTTTAGGGCATTGATTTATAAGGATTTTGTTTCGTCTGCGGAAAGGGTGGCAACACCCGGCTGGCCGAGATTTCGGAATTCGCCCGGCGGGCAGGCCGAGATTTCGGCCCGATGGCCGGCGGGGCGGCCGCCCGCGCATCGGACGCGCGCCCTGGCGCCATATCGCCGCACGCGATTTTCTTCGCACAATCGCTTCGTAGACCGCCTTCCTGCCACTCTCTATCATCGGCTGATCTTTTTCCGATGTGACGACGACTGTCCGGAGAACGCCCGCGCGTTCGCCGCGGCGCCGCTCATCCGTCGATACCGTCTTTGGACAGGAGAGTGGTTCCCATGCTGCATGCCGTTTTTTCCGCCCGCTTTTCCTCCGGCCGCGTGGCCCGCCTGCTGGCAGCCGCGCTGCTCGGCGTCCTGATGCTGAACGGCGCCCGTGCCGACACCGCGCCGCTGAAGGTCGGCATCTCGACGAGCCCGCAGATCGACGCGCTGAAGATTGCCGCGAAGGAGGCGAAGGAGCAGGGCCTCGACGTGAAGATCGTCGAGTTCACCGACTGGAATACGCCGAACGCGGCGCTCGCGAACAAGGACATCGACGTCAACTATTTCCAGCACATCCCGTTTCTCGAGAACGCGAAGAAGCAGGGCGGTTACAACTTCGTGTCGATCGCGCCGGGCACGATCATGAAGATCGGCCTCTACTCGAAGAAGGTGAAGCGCTTCGACGAGCTGAAGGACGGCGCGCGTGTCGCGATCGCGAACGATCCGGTGAACGGCGGGCGCGGGCTGCTGCTGCTGCAGCGCGCGGGCCTCATCACGCTGAAGCCGGGCGCCGACTACCGCGCGACGACGCACGACATCGTGTCCAACCCGAAGCACCTGAAGATCATCCCGCTCGAAGCGTCGCAGCTCGCGCGCTCGCTCGACGACGTCGACCTCGCGCAGGGCTATCCGAGCTTCATCAAGCTCGCCGGCACGACCGACCCGAACAGCGCGCTGCTGTTCGACGGCACCGAGAACAAGAACTTCGCGATCCAGTGGGTCGTGCGGCCCGAGAGCGTGAACGACGCGCGCATCCGCAAGTTCATCGCGATCTACCAGCATTCGCCGGCGGTGCGCCGTGCGCTCGACAACGCATTCGGCTCGCTGTACGCGATCGCGTGGTGACGGAGGCGACATGACGACGGCGAACCGCAAGAAGATCCTGCTCAACGCGTTCAACATGAACTGCGTCGGGCACATCAACCACGGGTTGTGGACGCATCCGCGCGACCGCTCCGCGCACTACACCGATCTGGACTACTGGGCCGATCTCGCGAGGACGCTCGAACGCGGCAAGTTCGACGGGATCTTTCTCGCGGACATCGTCGGCGTGTACGACGTGTTCGGCGGCGGCCCGGACGCCGCGCTGCGCGAATCGGTGCAGGTGCCCGTCAACGATCCGCTGCTGCTCGTGCCCGCGATGGCGCAGGTCACGCAACATCTCGGCTTCGGCGTGACCGCGAACCTGACCTACGAGCCGCCTTACCTGTTCGCGCGCCGCATGTCGACGCTCGATCACCTGACGAAGGGGCGCATCGGCTGGAACATCGTGACCGGCTATCTCGACAGCGCCGCGCGCGGGATGGGCCTCGCACAGCAGATCGGCCACGACGACCGCTACGAACGCGCGGACGACTACATGGACGTCGTCTACAAGCTGTGGGAACAGAGCTGGGACGACGACGCGGTGATCCGCGACGCGCAGGCGCGCGTGTTCGCGCAGCCGGGCAAGGTGCGGCGCGTGAAGCACGACGGGCCGTTCTATTCGGTCGACGCGATCCACCTGAGCGAGCCGTCGCTGCAGCGCACGCCGGTGCTGTACCAGGCCGGCTCGTCCGCGCGCGGCGTCGAGTTCGCGGGGCGGCATGCGGAGTGCGTGTTCGTGAACGGGCAGAGCAAGGCCGCGGCGCGCGCGGCGGCGCTCGACATCCGCGCGGCCGCCGCGCGGCAGGGGCGCGATCCCGCATCGATCAAGATTTTCGCGGGCGTGAGCGTCGTGACCGCCGAAACCGAGCGGCTCGCGCGCGAGAAGTTCGACGAATACCGGCGCTATGCGAGCCCGGAAGCCGGCCTCGCGCATTTCGCGAGCTCGACCGGCATCGATTTCGCGAAGTACGGCCTCGACGAGCCGATTTCGTACGTGAAGACCGACTCGATCCAGTCGGCCGTCGACGCGATCTCGCGCAAGAGCACGACCGGCACGTGGACCGTGCGCCGGATGCTCGAACAGATGTCGCTCGGCGGCCGCTATGCGCCGATCGTCGGCTCGCCGTCGCAGGTCGCTGACGAACTGCAGTCGTGGATCGACGAGACGGGCATCGACGGTTTCAACCTGACGCGCACCGTGATGCCCGAGTCGTTCGAGGATTTCGTCGACTGGGTCGTGCCCGAGCTGCAGAACCGCGGCATCTACAAGGAAGACTACGATCCCGCGCCGACGCTGCGCGAGAAGCTGTTCGGCGCCGGCGCGCGGCTGCCCGCGTGGCACACGGGCGCACAGCACCGGCCGGCCGCCGTGCCGGCGCCCGAACCCAAGCATCCCGCGCATGCGTGAACGTGACGGAGCGAAGCGATGACGCAATTGTTCGATACGCTGGGTTTCATCGAGGCATCGGCCGTGCGGGCCGGTGCGGGTGCGGACGTGCATGACGCGCATGATTCGCGTAACGCGGCGGCCGCGCGGGCCGACGGTGCCGCCGCCGTGTCGTTCGCACACGTCGGCAAGGTGTTCGCGACGCCGCGCGGCCAGGCCGCCGCGCTGCGCGACGTGACGCTCGACGTGCGGCGCGGCGAGGTGTTCGGCATCATCGGCCGCAGCGGTGCCGGCAAGTCGACGCTGCTGCGGCTCGTGAACGGCCTCGAACGTCCGAGTTCGGGCAGCGTGCGCGTGCAGGGCGTCGACGTCGGCGCGCTCGACGAGGACGGGCTCGTCGCGCTGCGGCGTCGCACCGGCATGGTGTTCCAGCATTTCAACCTGCTGTCGGCGAAGACGGTGTTCGAGAACGTCGCGCTGCCGCTGAAGATCGCCGGCGTGCCGAAGGCCGAGCGCACGCGCAAGGCCGAGGCGCTGCTCGATCTCGTCGGGCTGGCCGCGAAACGCGACGCGTATCCGGCGAGCCTGTCGGGCGGCCAGAAGCAGCGCGTCGGCATCGCGCGGGCGCTGGTGCACGACCCGGAGGTGCTGCTGTGCGACGAGGCGACGTCGGCGCTCGACCCCGAGACGACGCAATCGATCCTCGCGCTGCTCGCCGACATCAACCGCCGCCTCGGACTGACGATCGTGCTGATCACGCACGAGATGGAAGTGATCCGCGCGGTGTGCGACACGGTCGCGGTGATCGAACAGGGCGAGGTCGTCGAAACGGGCCCGGTGTGGCGCGTGTTCGGCGATCCGCGTCACGGCGCGACGCGCGCCCTGCTCAGCACGCTCGTGCACGACCTGCCGGCCGAACTGGCCGCGCGCGTGCAGCCGTTGCCCGAGCTGGCCGCGCTGCCCGACGGCGCGCAAGTCGTGCTGGACGTCCGTTATACGGGCGAAAGCGGCGGCGAGCCGGACGTCGGCGCGCTCGCGGCGGCGCTCGGCGGCTCGGTGCGCTTCCTGCACGGCGGGATCGAGCGCATTCAGGGGCATGCGCAAGGGCGCCTCGTGATCGCGGCGTCGCCGCGCGCGGACGACGCCGGCCACCCGCCGGCACGCGGCGGCGCGGTCGCCGCATTGCTCGAACGCGCGCGCCGCCACGCGAATCATGCGGAGGTGCTCGGCTATGTTTGAACTCTGGTGGCCCGAACTGCTCGACGCGATCCGCGACACGCTATCGATGGTCGCCGCGTCGGCCGCGATCGCCGCGCTGATCGGCATCCCGCTCGCGGTGATCCTGGTGACGACCGCGCCCGGCGGCATTTACGCGCGGCGTGGCCTGAACGCGGTGCTCGGCGCGCTCGTCAACGTGTTCCGCTCGACACCGTTCATCATCCTGCTCGTCGCGCTGCTGCCGTTCACGCGCGTGCTGATCGGCACGACGATCGGCGTGTGGGCGGCCGTCGTGCCGCTGTCGATCGCGGCGATTCCATTCTTCGCGCGGATTGCGGAAGTGAGCCTGCGCGAAGTCGATCGCGGGCTGATCGAGGCCGCGCTCGCGATGGGCGCAAAACGCCGCCACATCGTGTGGCACGTGCTGTTGCCGGAGGCGTTGCCCGGCATGCTCGGTGGTTTCACGATCACCGTCGTCGCGCTGATCGGCTCGACCGCGATGGCGGGCGCAGTCGGCGCGGGCGGGCTCGGCGATCTCGCGATCCGTTATGGCTATCAGCGTTTCGACACCACCGTCATGGTGACCGTGATCGTGATCCTGATCGCACTCGTTTCGGCCGTGCAAATCACGGGCGACCGCCTGGTCCGACGCGTGACCCGGCGTACCTGAGCGGCGCCACGAGCGCCGGCTCTTTTCATTGAAGACCCTGAGAGAACGATACCCATGACCTTGCCCATCGGCGCGCCGCGCGAATGGAACGGACAATTCGAGGAAGCCCTGTTTCTGGACGTCGCACGACGCCATCGCCCCGGCTTCCCTGACAAACTGGCGACGCCGCCGCGCGAGCCGCACGGCGCGGACGAGCTCGCCGCCGTCGCCGACTACTACACGAAGATGGCGTCGCACGACCTGTTCATCGTGCAGGTCGTCGCGAAGGCGATCGACACGCTGTTTCGCGATGACCCGCATTTCCAGCTGATCCTGTCGCGCCAGCTCGGCGACGACGGCGCGCACGCGGTGATCGGGCGCGAGCGCGTGACCGAACTGACGGGCCGCGATCCGCTGCCGGAGGTCGAGCGGCTCGTCGCCGCGCACTGGGAACGCATCGGCGACATCGCGGTGCGCGACGTCGCGGGCTTTCTCGCGTTCGAATGGCATTACGAGCTGCACATCCTCGCGAAGCTGTGGATCCAGCGCAAGACCGGCCGCATCGCCGACGGCGCGATGCGCGAGCACGGCGAGAACCGGATCCGTCCGGACGAGGAGTGGCATCGCGTGCAGATCGTCCAGTGGTGGTTCGACACGTTGAACGCGCTGCCGCCCGCCGAGCGCGACGCGCTGGTCGACCGCGTGATCGCGGCCGACGAGGAAACCCAGGCGCGGCTCGATGGTTATCTGCATGACGAATACGCGCACACCGCGCACGTGTTCGGTGCGGATATCGCCGAATACCGCGCGATCTACGACGACTGGCGGCGCGAGATCCTGTCGCGGCTGACCGGTCGCCGGCTCGGCGCGCTGGTGCCGTTGTCGGGCGAAATCGTTGCACAGGAAGCCGTCGCATGAACGATCCCCGCGGCCCGGCGACGCTGGCGCCGGAAACCGACGCACGCGCGCTCGACGCCGATGCGCTGGCGCGTGCGATCGACGCGCTGCGTGCGACGGCTGCCGAGCGCGACCGCGCGGGCGGTCACGCGGCCGACGAAAAGCAGCGGCTCGCCGACGCGGGCCTGCTGACGCTCGCGGTGCCGCGCGAATTCGGCGGACAGGAAGCCGAGTGGCCGGCGATCTACGACACGATCCGGCGGATCGCGCGCGTCGACAGCGCGCTCGCGCATCTGGTCGGGTTCCAGATCCTGCAGGTGGTGAGCGTCGACGTGTGGGGCAGCGCGGCGCAGCGCGAACGCTATCTGCGCGGCACGGTCGAGCATCGCTGGTGGTGGGGCAATGCGGTCAACCCGCTCGACACGCGGCTCGCGGCGACCGCGACGCCGGACGGCGGCTACCGGCTCGACGGCGTGAAGGGCTTCTGTTCGGGCACGCGCGGCTCGCAGCGGATGACCGTGTCCGCGCACGATCCGGAAACGGGCCGCGCCGTGTTCGGCGTGGTGCCGACCGATCGTGACGGGATCACGGTCAACGAGGACTGGGATCCGATCGGCCAGCGCCAGACCGACAGCGGCAGCGTGCGCTTCGACGGCGTGACGCTCGCGCCGGACGAGGTGCTGCACCGCTCCGAGACACCGCCGACGCCGCGCGCGACGCTGCGCACGCTGGTGTCGCAGCTCGTGCTGACGAACCTGTTCGTCGGGCTCGCGGAAGGCGCGCTGGCCGAGGCGCGCGACTACGTGCTGAAGCACGGCCGGCCGTGGATCAATGCGGGCGTCGCGCAGGCGAGCGACGATCCCTATACGCTGCAGCGCTTCGGCGACATGCGCGTGCAGGCGGTCGCGGCGGCGGCGCTCGCCGACCGCGCGGCCGTCGCGTTGCAGCGCGCATGGTCGCGGCATGACGCGCTGACGGCCGACGAACGGGCCGAGGTGGCACTCGCCGTGTCGGACGCGAAGATCGTCGCGCAGCGCGCGGCGCTCGAGAACGGCGAGGCGCTGTTCGACACGTGCGGCGCACGTGCGACGGCCGCATCGCTCGGCCTCGACCGCTTCTGGCGCAACGCGCGTACGCATACGCTGCACGATCCGCTCGACTATCGGCTGCGCGACGTCGGCCGGTTCGCGCTGACGGGGGAATTGCCGCAGGCGTCGCTTTATACGTAGCGTCGGCAAACCGTCCGGCGTCGCCATGCCGCTCGGTGTGGCTTGCCGGCGATAGCCGACGCCCGCGCCCGCGTCCTTGCGGGACTTCGGCATTTCTGCGCGAACCGTGCAATCACCATTCCGCTGCGCTCGCACCCGGCCGCCAGCCGGTGATGGCGCAGCGCATTCAGTCGGTACGACCCGGGAAGATCGCGTAAACCTTCCCCGAAGGCGCCTGTACGACCGACGCACCATCGGCGATCGGTCCCGTGTTTTTGTCGACCGCGTGCTGGCGCCCGGGTGTCCTGAAGCGCCACGCACCGGGGTAGTCTTCGCGCAGCCCGCGCACGCCGAACGCGACTTCGGTGCCGGCCGGATAGGTGAGGTTACCGACGCTCGCCGCACGCGCCAGCGTCGCGTAGTCGAACGCGAGAACGTTGCGTTCCCGATCGAGTCGCAGTTCGGGGTGACGCAGCGGTAGCGATGACAATTCGAACACGTCGTCTTCCGCGACCCTGATCTCCCAATAGTCGTTGTCGCGCATGCCGTCCCCATAGGTGGTGGTGCTTCTCATGACGCGCGACCCGGCGGGTACGACACCGCCGGCCACGCGATTGCCGTCGGCCAGGTGGCATGACCAGAGCGTCCTGTTCCGCGCATCGTTGCGCAGCACGATCTTCAGCGGCGCTTTCGAACCGCAGGTCCAACCATCGATCGTCCGGGGCCCGGTGGTGGTGAGCGTCAGTGCGGTGAGGGTGGCGAGGTCCCGGTCGTTGCGCGGCGCTTCATCGTCGAATTCCGTCCCGACCGTCAGCGCGACGGCCGCAATGCCGTAGACATCGACCGCGTGCGGAAACTCGGCTTTCTCGATCGAGTTCATGTCGCCGGCAGTCGAGAGCGACAGCCGCGTGCCGGGCGGCATGTCGATGCCCAGCAGACGCTCGCTCTTCACGAGCGCGGGATGCTTCGCGGCCTCTTCCTTTCTGATGTTCGCCTCGGCCTGCAGCCCGATCGCCACCATCGCGACGACGAAGCTGCTCGTCACGCACAGGGCGGCGAAGATGGCGGTGGAGCGTCGCCGATATGCACGAAACGATCGCCGTACAGGCGGAAACAGCACCAGCGCAACGATCCAGAGCACGACTGAGACGGCCGCCAGAAACGAAATGCCGAGAACGATGAAGAAGGTGCCGGAGAAAATCGGAGCGGGAATCATGAGACAGGCGAACGACCGAGCGGAATCATTGTTGGAATGGCCGCGGTAGACCGGGGCGTGCCGGCATCGTCAAGTGAAGGGTGCCGCCGCCGGCGTGGCCCGGGTGGCGAACGACATTTCAGGATCTTGTACGAACGGACGTCATTGTAGTGTTCTGGCGCCTGATCCGAAGACAGCGGTGCGCACACCGTTGTCTTTTCGCCTGCCTAGATCGGCAGACGCACCGTCTGCTTGATGCGCTTCAGCGGAATCTCGGTTTCGACGTTGCGTACGCCTTCGATCTGCGTGAGCGTCTCCATCTGAAAGCGCTGATAGTCGTCGAGATCCTTCGCGATGACGCGCAGCAGATAGTCGTAGCTGCCGGCCATCAGATGGCATTCGAGCACTTCCGGCGCCTGCTCCATCTCGCGCGCGAAGCGCTCGACGGTCGTCTTGTCCTGGCGTTCCAGCGTGACGCGCACGAAGGCCGTGAACCGCAGCTCGACGGCCGCCGGGTTCAGCAGGGCGACGTACGCGTCGATCACGCCCTGTTCCTCCAGCAGGTGAACGCGGCGCAGGCAGGGCGTGGGCGAGAGGCCGGCCTGCTGCGCGAGTTCGGCGTTCGTCTGGTTCGAGTTCCGTTGCAGCGCACGCAGAATGCGCCGATCGATGGCATCCAGCTTGATTGGCATTTTTGACTACCGATGAAGTCGATATTGGAGAATAACGCCAAATCGTGCCTCGAAAGTAGCCGACTTCGCAGCCATTCTCCACGGCAAGTTGCCGATAATCCGATGACTGCCCGGCTCATCGGACGCGCGCGATTCCCGCCCGTCCCGCCTGGCGCCGCTTTCAGGAGAGTTCCGATGCCGCACGTAGCCTGGTTGCCGTTCATGGCCACTTCCCTTCTGATCATTCTGACGCCGGGCCAGGACATGGTGCTCGTGATGTCGCGCACGTTATCCGGCGGCACGCGGGCGGGCCTCGTGACCGCGGCGGGCGTCAGCGTCGGGCTGCTCGTGCATACGATGCTCGCGACGCTCGGGCTGGGTGCGCTTCTTCAGGCATCCGAATGGCTGTTCACTGCATTGAAGATGATCGGCGCGCTGTATCTGCTGTACCTCGGCATCACGCTGCTGCGGTCGTCGGGCGAGCTGACGCTCGCGAGCGGTCGCGACGCGCCGGCGTCCGGGTTGCGCACGTTCGCGCAAGGCGCGCTGTCCAACGTGTCGAATCCGAAGGTCGCGCTGTTTTATCTCGCGTTCCTGCCGCAGTTCGTCCCCGCGGGCGCCGCGCATCCGATGCTGTCGCTGTTCGTGCTCGGCACGACGTTTGCCGGCCTGACGTTTCTCGTCAAGGGGCCGGTCGCGCTGTTCGCCGGCCTGCTGTCGACGTCGATCCGGCGCAATCCGCGCATCCTGACCCGCATGCACCGGGTGAGCGGCGCGGTCCTGCTCGGGTTGGGCGTGAAGCTGGCGTTCGAGCGTCGTTGACGATGCTCACTGCGCCGGCAACGCGTCCGCCAGCGCGCGCATCGCGTCCGCAGTCTCTGGATTCGCAGGGAAAAACGCCTCGATCGCGAGCTCCGACAGCGTGACGTCGACCGGCGTGCCGAACACCGTCGTCGTGCTGAAGAACGTCAGTTCGCCGGCTGCCGTGCGCAGCCGCAGCGGCACCGCGATGTCCGCGTAGTCGGCGCGTGCCTGCGTGTCGGCGGGCTGGCCGGCCGGTGCCGGATAGGTCGCGAGTTCGTCGCGCAGCGCATGCAGCGTGCGGTCGCCGCTCGCGTCGATCTGCCGTTGCAGCCGGTGCAGGATATGCGCGCGCCACTCGTGCCAGTTGACGATCCGCGGCGCGAGGCCGTCAGGATGCAGGCTCAGCCGCAGCACGTTGACGGGCGGCCGCAGGAGCGCCGGATCGGCCTGCGCGACCAGCGCGCCGAGCATCCGGTTCGCGGCGAGCAGCGTCCAGTGGCGATCCACGGCGAGCGCGGGGTAGGGCTCGTGGCCGCGCAGCACGGCTTCGACCGCCTGGCGCGCCGCATCGAGCTGCGGATCGGAGAACGGCCGCTCGCGAAACAGCGGCGCATAGCCGGCCGCGACGAGCAGCGCATTGCGCTCGCGCAGCGGCACGTCGAGGCGCTCGGCGAGATGCAGCACCATCTCCCGGCTCGGCTGCGCACGCCCCGATTCGACGAAGCTCAGGTGCCGCGCGGACACCTCGGCCTCCAGCGCGAGCGCCATCTGGCTCAGGCGGCGGCGTTGACGCCAGGTGCGCAGCAGCGAGCCGATGCCGGATGCGCGGCCGGCGGACGGGGGCAGCGATTGGAGGGTGGCGGTCGAGTTCATGACGAAGATGATAGGCAATCCCGCGCGCGCCGGGCATTACCTGCGAGGTAAGCATTCCGGATCGGTGTGCAGCGCCGATGCTGCCCGCTGCCTGCGCCCGATGGGCAACTCGATCGACGAATCGGGGAACCGGCCGCTCGGCCGTTGCGCGAGCACGTACGCCCGGCTGAGCGCTGGGAAGATCCGGCCCGTCGTCACCGGATCATGCCGAACACCTTGCGGATCGGCATGCCGGTGACCGACGGCGTCGCGTGGTCCGCATCGTTGAGCGTCGTGACGACGGACAGCGGCGCCCGGATCCAGTAGCGCACGGCGGTGCGGCGCGCGCGCTGCGGCGAGTTTGATCGGAAGATCTCTAGAGGTGCGCCGATTGCGTGCTTAATATATGTCGTCGTATGACATGGGCCAAAAATTACCTGCAACGAGGGCGCGCGGACACCTCGGGTTTTCCCTTCGGACGGCCGAGGGAGAGGCAAGAATTTCCTGCTTGTGCCGCATGGATAAGGGTTTGCGGCCTGCGGTCGAGTAACTGTGGAGCGACAGGAATATCGCCATGTCATCAGCAGACATCATATCTGTTGGGCTACAATGAGCGAACCATTCCCGAACCACGGAGCACACCCATGCAACTGACTGGAGAGATGCTGATCGGCGCCGACGCGGTGGCCGGCTCGGCCGGTACCCTGCGCGCGTTCGACCCGACGAAGGGCGCGCCGATCGATGCGCCGGCCTTCGGCGTCGCGACGCAGGCCGATGTCGAGCGCGCGTGCGAACTCGCGCGCGACGCCTTCGACGCGTATCGCACGCAGCCGCTCGCGGCCCGCGCGGCGTTTCTCGAGGCGATCGCCGACGAAATCGTCGCGCTCGGCGACGCGCTGATCGAACGCGCGCACGCCGAAACGGGCCTGCCCGTCGCGCGGCTGCAGGGCGAGCGCGGCCGCACCGTCGGCCAGCTCCGGCTGTTCGCGCGCGTCGTGCGCGACGGGCGCTTCCTCGCCGCGTCGATCGACCCCGCGCAGCCCGCGCGCACGCCGCTGCCGCGCTCGGACCTGCGGCTGCAGAAGGTCGGGCTCGGGCCCGTCGCCGTGTTCGGCGCGAGCAACTTCCCGCTCGCGTTCTCGGTGGCCGGCGGCGATACCGCGTCGGCACTCGCGGCCGGCTGCCCGGTGATCGTGAAGGCCCATGAGGCGCACCTCGGCACGTCCGAGCTGGTCGGCCGCGCGATCCGCGCGGCGGTGGCGAAATGCGGGATGCCGGCCGGCGTGTTCTCGCTGCTGATCGGCCCCGGCCGCGTGATCGGCGCGGCGCTCGTCAGCCATCCGGCGATCCAGGCCGTCGGCTTCACCGGGTCGCGGCAGGGCGGCATGGCGCTCGTGCAGCTCGCGAACGCGCGCCCGCAACCGATTCCCGTCTATGCGGAAATGAGCAGCATCAACCCGGTCGTGCTGTTTCCGGCCGCGCTGGCCGCGCGCGGCGACGCGATCGCGACCGGCTTCGTCGATTCGCTGACGCTCGGCACCGGCCAGTTCTGCACGAACCCGGGTCTCGTGCTGGCGGTCGACGGCCCCGATCTCGATCGCTTCGAGTCCGTCGCCGCACAGGCGCTCGCGAAGAAGCCGGCCGGCGTGATGCTGACGCGCGGCATCGCGGACGCGTATCGCAACGGCCGCGGCAAGCTGGCCGAACTGCCGGGCGTGCGCGAAATCGGCGCGGGCGAGGCGGCGCAGACCGAATGCCAGGCAGGCGGCGCGCTGTACGAAGTCGCCGCGCAGGCGTTCCTGGCCGAACCGGCGTTCGGCCACGAGGTGTTCGGGCCGGCGTCGCTGATCGTGCGCTGCCGCGATCTCGACGAAGTCGCGCGCGTGCTCGACGCACTCGAGGGCCAGCTGACGGCCACGCTGCAACTGGACGCCGACGACAAGCCGCTCGCGCGCCGCCTGCTGCCGATCCTCGAACGCAAGGCCGGGCGCCTGCTCGTCAACGGCTACCCGACCGGCGTCGAGGTGTGCGATGCGATGGTCCACGGCGGGCCGTTCCCGGCGACGTCGAACCCGGCCGTCACGTCGGTCGGCACGACCGCGATCGACCGTTTCCTGCGGCCCGTGTGCTATCAGGACTTCCCGGACGACCTGCTGCCCGAAGGGCTGCAGGAACGCAATCC
This sequence comes from Burkholderia sp. BCC1985, assembly GCF_905339915.1. Lineage (NCBI taxonomy): Bacteria > Pseudomonadati > Pseudomonadota > Betaproteobacteria > Burkholderiales > Burkholderiaceae > Burkholderia > Burkholderia sp. BCC1985. Next base: position 24,467 of record NZ_CAJPGY010000038.1, on the reverse strand, counting down.
GCTCGACATTCCGCGGCTGCGGGACGGGAAGGCGGAGTGATGGCGCAGGACGACTGAAGGCCGCGTCCCGGGAGGGGCGCGTTCCGGCAAGGTTGAAACAAGGCGGCGCACGGTGCCCACGGGTACCCCGCCGCCTTCTTGATGGAGGGCCGGTTTTGCTCGATTAGAGAGCGGGGGGCATCGAATGATGCTTCTCATGATGCGCCGCCTTGACGAGATGGATGGCGGCTTCCACGCCGCCGGAATTTCTCCTACATTAGCGAGGCCTCGGACCCGCCGGTCCGCAGGCGAGCCTGAGAGACCGACAAAAACCAACAAGGAGCCCTCCGATGAATATCAGCAAGCGTGGCGACCACCTGTTCGCGGCCGGATTGTGGAAAGCGATCGGCGACGTCGCGAAATCGGTGCGCACCCAGATCGGCGAGACCAGCGAAGGGCGCGTACTGGCCAATGCGCTGTTCGAATTGCAGCGCGACCTGGGCGGCAGTGAATTCGACGTGACGATCAATCAGGGGCGGCCCGTCACCGGCGCCGATCCGCATTCGCTCGGGTTCGGCCAGGCCGTCAAGCGGTTCCGGCTGGACATGGAGGCGCTGGTGTTTGCGCTGAAGCATCGCCGCAGCATCGACGAGCGCGATCCGGGCCTGCGCACCGAGGCGCTGATGCAGGCCAACAGCCAGCTCGCGACCGCGAAACAGTATGCGACGCTCACGCTCGGCCGATTTTTCGATGCGGTCGTGGATCCCGACGTGCTGGATCAGATTCTTGCCGACGATCCGAACACGCGCTTCCGGCGATCGGCGGCCGGCACCGATATCGCCGCGACCCGTCTCAGGCTCGGCAGCCTGCGCTACCGGATCGTCGGGACCATCGCACAGATGTAATGAAAACGGCCGGCCCGCGAAGCACGGGGCGGCCGTCGAAAGGGGGAGCGCCGGGCGGAACCGCCGGTCCCGCGCGGGCCGGCACGCACTGGATCGCGTGCCGTTGGTCAGCCCGCCGCTTACTGCGGGCCCATCTTCTTGATCAGCACGTCGAGTTCGGCCATTTCGGCGTCGGTGAGGTCGACGAGCGGCGCGCGCACCGGGCCGGCGTCGTGGCCGACGAGCTTCGCGCCCGCCTTCACGATGCTGACCGCGTAGCCCGCGCGACGGTTGCGGATCTTCAGGTACGGCAGGAAGAACTCGTCGAGCAGGCGGCCGACCGTTGCGTGGTCGTCCTTCGCGATCGCTTCGTAGAATGCCATCGCCGTCTTCGGGATGAAGTTGAACACGGCCGACGAGTACACCGGCACGCCGAGCGCCTTGTACGCGGCCGCGTAGACTTCGGCCGTCGGCAGGCCGCCGAGGTACGCGAAGCGGTCGCCGAGGCGGCGGCGGATCGTGACCATGCTCTCGATTTCGCCGACGCCGTCCTTGAAGCCGATCAGGTTCGGGCAACGATCGGCGAGGCGCTCGAGCATGTCGGCATTCAGCTTCGAATTCGCGCGGTTGTACACCACGACGCCGATCTTCAGCGCGCGGCACACCTGCTCGACGTGCTCGGCGATGCCTTCCTGGCTGGCTTCGGTCAGGTAGTGCGGCATCAGCAGCACGCCGCTCGCGCCGAGGCGCTCGGCTTCCTGCGCGTATTCGATCGCGACGCGCGTCGCGCCGCCGGCGCCGGCCAGGATCGGCACCTTGCCCTTGCAGGTTTCCGTCGCGACGCGGATCACGTCCGAATACTCGTGCTGCGTGAGCGAGAAGAATTCACCGGTGCCGCCGGCCGCGAACAGCGCGGTCGCGCCATACGGCGCCAGCCATTCCAGACGCTCGGCATAGGTGGCCGGGCGGAAGCTGCCGTCCGCGTCGAAATCCGTCAGCGGAAACGACAGCAGGCCGTGGGAAATGATCTGTTTGAGTTCTTGCGGTGAAGTCATGGTTGGGTCGTCCGTCCAGCGCGAGTGCTGATGGGTTCGTCGGGTACGGCATCCGGGCCATATTGGCGATGTCGTTGTATGTCATCGTACAACGCAAGGAGGGGCGGCGCAAGCGGTTTGCTGGCTGGCGGAAGGTAGGGTCTTTCCGGATAAGGGTTTACGCAGCATCGCGGCTTGGTGTTGAATGTCATATGATGACTAACGATTTGACCGGTAGCCTCCCAGGAATTCCGATGACTGCTTCCCCGCTTTATATCCGCGTGCATCCGGACGACAACGTCGCGATCGTCGTCAACGACGGCGGCCTGCCCGAGGGCGCGACGTTCGCCGACGGCCTGACGCTGCGCGAAGGCGTGCCGCAAGGGCACAAGGTCGCGCTGGTCGACCTCGCGGCCGGCGATCCGATCGTCCGCTACAACGTCGTGATCGGCTACGCGCTCGCCGAGCTGCGCCGCGGCAGTTGGGTCAACGAGCGCACGATGCGCATGCCCGAGCCGCCGGGGCTCGACGACCTGCCGCTCGCCACGCGTGCCGCGCCGCCGCTGGCGCCGCTCGAGGGCTATACGTTCGAGGGCTTCCGCAATGCCGACGGCTCGGTCGGCACGCGCAACATCCTCGCGATCACGACGACCGTGCAATGCGTGTCGGGCGTCGTCGAGCATGCGGTGAAGCGGATCAAGGACGAACTGCTGCCGCGTTACCCGAACGTCGACGACGTGGTCGGGCTCGAGCACACATACGGCTGCGGCGTCGCGATCGATGCGCCCGATGCCGACATTCCGATCCGCACGCTGCGCAACATCAGCCTGAATCCGAACTTCGGCGGCGAGGTGATGACGGTGAGCCTCGGCTGCGAGAAGCTGCAGCCCGAGCGCCTGCTGCCGCCGGGCTCGATTCCGGTGGCGGCCGACGGCGCGCCGGACAACGGCGGCGTCGTGTGCCTGCAGGACGCCGCGCACGTCGGCTTCAACTCGATGATCGACTCGATCATGAAGATGGCCGAATCGCATCTCGAGCGGCTGAACCGCCGCCGTCGAGAAACCTGCCCGGCGTCGGATCTCGTCGTCGGCGTGCAGTGCGGCGGCAGCGACGCGTTCTCGGGGCTCACCGCGAACCCGGCGGTCGGTTTCGCGGCCGACCTGCTCGTGCGGGCGGGCGCCACGATCATGTTCTCGGAGGTGACCGAAGTGCGCGACGGCGTCGCGCAGCTCACGTCGCGCGCGGCGAACGAGGACGTCGCCCGCGAGATCATCCGCGAGATGGACTGGTACGACCGCTACCTGCAGCGCGGCCGCGTCGACCGCAGTGCGAACACGACGCCCGGCAACAAGAAGGGCGGCCTGTCGAACATCGTCGAGAAGGCGATGGGCTCGATCGTGAAGTCGGGCAGCGCGCCGATCGCCGGCGTCGTGCGTCCCGGCGACCGGGCGCGGCAGAAGGGGCTGCTGTACGCGGCGACGCCCGCGAGCGACTTCATCTGCGGCACGCTGCAGCTCGCGGCGGGGATGAACCTGCACGTTTTCACGACGGGGCGCGGCACGCCGTACGGCCTCGCGCAGGTGCCGGTGATCAAGGTCGCGACGCGCAGCGATCTCGCGCGCCGCTGGCACGACCTGATGGATCTCGACGCGGGGCAGATCGCGACCGGCGCGGCGTCGATCGAGGACGTGGGCTGGGAACTGTTCCGGCTGATGCTCGACGTCGCGAGCGGCAAGCGTCGCACGTGGGCCGAGCAATGGAAGCTCGCGAATGCGCTGACGCTGTTCAATCCGGCACCGGTGACCTGACGCGCGCGGTTGCAACGGCAGACGATGCGGGCGCCTTCGGGCGCCCGTTTTTGATGGCGGCGGCGGGTTCGCGGTTCGGCGCATGCATGCTTTCCGCGGCCGGCACGAATTCCTTACCTCGCACGTAATCGACCGTCCACGCGAGGCCGGCGACGATGGCGGCACGCGAACACGAAACGTTTGCGACATCGTCCCCCCATCGACACAAGGAGCCTCGCCATGAACACCGCCCAATCCGCCCAGTCGGCTCACGCCGACCTGATCGACCGCTATTTCGATGCCTGGAACGAGCCCGACGTCGCACGCCGGCGCGCGCTGATCGATGCGACCTACGCGAGCGATGCGGCCTATCGCGATCCGCTGATGGCCGGCGACGGCCATGCGGGCATCGATACGATGATCGCCGCGGTGCAGGAGCGCTTCCCCGCGTATCGCTTTCGCCGCACGACCGACGTCGACGGGTTCGGCGAGCACCTGCGCTTCTCGTGGGCGCTCGTGTCGCCCGACGGCGCGGCGGTCGTGAAGGGTTCGGACTTCGGCACCGTCGATGCGTCGGGCCGCCTGAAGTCGGTCACGGGTTTCATCGACGAAATGCCGGCCGCGGCGTCGTGATGCGAGCGACGCATGCCCGGTGCCGGCCGGGATCGGGTAACGTTATGCGATTCGTTCCCGATCCCGGAGCCTTTCCCACATGTTGAAGAATCTCGATCCGCTGTTGCACGCCGACATCCTGCACGCGCTGCGCGCGATGGGCCACGGCGATGAACTGGTGATCTGCGATGCGAATTTTCCGGCGGAATCCGTCGCCGGGCACACGGTGGTCGGCCGCGCGCTGCGCATCGACGGCGCCGACTCGGCGCGCGTCGCGCGCGCGGTGCTGTCGGTGCTGCCGCTCGACACGTTCGTCGACACACCCGCGTGGCGGATGGAAGTCGTCGGCGATCCGGCCGCGGTGCCGCCCGTGCAGCGCGAAGTGCAGGCCGAGGTCGATCGCGCGGAAGGGCGCGCGCTGCCGCTCACGGGCGTCGACCGTTTCGCGTTCTACGAGCGCGCCCAGCAGGCGTATGCGGTGATCGTCACCGGCGAGTCGCGCGGCTACGGCTGTTTCATCTTCAAGAAAGGCGTGCTGTTGAGCGACGCCGGTTAGGGCCTGTTCCGTTATTTATCCGCCAAGGCCGAACGCCGTGTTTCGCGGTGCCGCGCGCCTGCATGACCGCCGCGGTGTAAAGATTTGCTACAACCTTTTTCTTGGACGCCGCGGAAAGACCCTCTATGCTGGCCCATTTGCCGCCGGCCCGGCAGGGCCGCGCGACCCCGAACCGCACGGGCACGCCCCGTGCGGACGGCCGAATTGCATACGAGGAGAGAGGCATGACGCGTTCCGTCGATTCCGGCGTCATTTTTTTCGCGCGCCTGGCGCTGGCGGCGTTGTTCTTGTGGGGCGGCGTGATGAAGCTGCTCGGCTACAGCGATTTCATCGGCTATCTGCATGGGCTGAACGTGCCCTATCCGCAGGTGATGGGGCCGGTCGTCGTCACGATCGAAGCGCTCGGCGGCCTGCTGCTGATCGTCGGCTACAAGGTGAAGCCGCTCGCGTTGCTGATGGCGTTCTATACGATCGCGACCGCGATGGTCGGACACAATTTCTGGGACGCGACGGACGCCGCGGTCCAGCACGACATGGTGATCCACTTCTGGAAGAACGTCGCGATCGCCGGCGGTTTCCTGCTGCTCTTCGTGACCGGCGCCGGCGGCGCAAGCATCGACGCGTTGCGCCGGCCGAGTTCGTCGTACGGCGCGCTGCGCTGAATTGAACCCGGTTGAACGGCGCGACGCGCGCACGTCGCCGCGTTGAAGCCAAACAAAAGGGCCGAATCCCGCACGCCGCGGGATTCGGCCCTTTGTTCATCCGGCCGGCGCGTACGCGCCGACGTTCAGCGCGTGTCCTTCGGGTCCTTCGCATCCTTCGAGAACTGCACGGCGATCGCGCCGAGCACGCAGATCGCCGCGACGTACACGACCGGCGCGAGCGGATTCGACTTCATCATCAGCGACACGATCACCGGCGTGAGGCCGCCGAAGATCGCATACGCGACGTTGTACGAGAACGAGATGCCCGAGAAGCGCACGACGGGCGGGAAGCTCTTGACCATCACGAACGGCACCGCGCCGATCGTGCCGACCATGAAGCCGGCGATCCCGTAGTACAGCGGCAGCGTCGACGCGTCGGCCGCGACCTGCGCGAACAGCAGGTAATAGCACGCGGCCAGCACGAGGCCGCCGATGCCGAGCACGCGCTTCGCGCCGATCCAGCCCGCGAGCGAGCCGGCGGTGATGCAGCCGGCGGTAAGGCACAGCGTCGCGACGCTGTTCGCGAACAGCGTGGTCGCGGGCGTCAGGTGAAACTGCTTCTGCAGCAGCACGGGCGTCATCAGGATCACGACGACGATCGCCGCCGACAGCATCCACGTGAGCAGCATCGACACGATCACCGCGCGGCCGTGGTCGCGCAGCACGGCCTTCAGTGGAATCTCGGCCGCGAGCGCCTTCTTCGCCTTCATCTCGGCGAACACCGGCGTCTCGTGCAGCCAGCGGCGCAGGTACACGGAGAACAGGCCGAACACACCGCCGAGCAGGAACGGAATGCGCCACGCGAACGCGGTGACTTCGGCGCCCGAGTAACGGCTGTTGATGCCCGCGGCGACCAGCGAGCCGAGCAGGATGCCGGCCGTGAGGCCCGCGGTCAGCGTGCCGCACGCATAGCCGATGTGGCGCGACGGCACGTGTTCCGACACGAACACCCATGCGCCCGGCACTTCGCCGCCGACCGCCGCGCCCTGCAGCACGCGGAACAGCAGCAGCAACACCGGCGCGAGGATGCCGATCGAGTCGTAGGTCGGCAGCAGGCCCATCAGCAGCGTCGGCACCGACATCATCAGCACGCTCAGCGTAAACATCCGCTTGCGGCCGAACAGGTCGCCGAAGTGCGCCATGATCACGCCGCCGAGCGGGCGCGCGAGATAGCCGGCCGCGAAGATGCCGAACGTCTGCAACTGGCGCAGCCAGTCGGGAATGTCGTGCGGGAAGAACAGCTGCCCGATCGCGGGTGCGAAGAACACGAAGATGATGAAGTCGTAGAACTCGAGGGCGCCGCCGAGTGCGGCAAGGCCAAGGGTCTTGTAGTCGCTGCGCGTGAGCGCGCGTTCGGCGGCGCGAGGCACGCCGCTCAATTCGGAAGCTTGCATGGTCAGGACGATCGGTTTTCGAATGTAGTTGTCGGTGCTGCGTCTCCAGAACCCGCTATCGGCATGGACTGGCAAGGCGCGGCCTGCGTCGTCGAGCGTGCGTCGAGTGCCGGATGGGGCATGTGACACGCACCGTCGCACCGGGATGGGGCACGACGCAGACGAAGCGTCAAAGCGGGTGGGGGGATTCTACAGGAGCGCGAAATGCGCGCGCGCGGGGCCGCGCCGAGGCATGCTTCGAACTTCGTCGAGCCCGAAACGCACGCGGCGCGGCAGGCGGGAGAACCGCTTGCCGCGCCGCGCGTGACAGGGTCTGCGCGATCAGTTGCCGGCGATCGTGTCGACCGGCTTGAACGCGCCGTGCTCGACCTTGTAGATCGTCACCGGCGCATCCTTCAGGTCACCCTTCGCGTCGTACGCGATGCTCGGGGCCGACACGCCCTTGATCGACACCTTGCCGAGATACGGCGTATAGACCTTCGGGTCGGTCGAGTTCGCGTCCTTCATCGCGGTGAGCAGCGCGATCGTGCCGTCGTACGAGTAGGGCGAATAGGTGATCACGTCTTCGTTGAAGCGTGCCTTGTAGCGCGATGCGTAGCCGGCGAAGCCCGGCATCTTTTCCTTCGGCAGCCCGCCCATGTAGACGATCGCGCCTTCGGCCGCGTCGCCGCCGACCTTCAGGAACGTCGGCGAGCGCGACATCTCGCCGGTCACGAAGGCGGACTTCATCCCGAGCTGGCGCATCTTGCGGATCATCGGCGACGACTGCGCATCGCCGCCGCCGTAGAAGATCGCGTCCGGGTTGATGCCCTTCAGGTTGGTCAGGATCGCGGAGAAGTCGAGCGCCTTGTCGTTCGTGAAGTCGCGCTTGACGATCGTGCCGCCCGCGGCCTGCACGGCCTTCGCGAATTCGTCGGCGATGCCCTGGCCGTAGGCCGTGCGGTCGTCGATGATCGCGATGCGCTTGAAGTGCAGCGTCTTCACCGCATACGTGCCGACGATGCGGCCGGCCTGCGCGTCGCTCGTCAGCAGCCGGTAGGTCGTCTTGTAGCCGCGCGCCGTGTATTGCGGCGACGTCGCCATCGAGATCTGCGGCAGCCCCGCGCGATCGTACAGGTCGGACGCCGGAATGCTCGTGCCCGAGTTGAAGTGGCCGATGACCCCGCGGACGTTGTCGTCGATCAGCCGCTGCGCGACCGTCGTGCCGGTGCGCGGGTCGGCCTGGTCGTCCTGCGAGTCGAGCTGGAACGTGACCGGCTTGCCGCCGATCGTCGGATTCGTCGCGTTGAAATCGGCGATCGCGAGTTGCACGCCCTTCTGCATGTCCGAGCCGTAGTTCGACTGCGGCCCCGTCAGCGGTGCGGCGAAACCGATCTTGACGACGTCGGCGGCGATGGCGTGTGCGCCCGACAGTGCGCAGGCAGCAGCCAGCGCGACGTGCGATACCTTCAGCTTCACTTTCACTTCCCCTTGATGGCATGGTTGGGCCGCCGCCGGCCAGCCGGCCGGCGCGGTAAACTGGGCGAGACGTATCGGGTTGCAGGCCTTTCCGAAAGCCGTGCGGGGTGTGCCATGCGCTGCGCGGGTTGTGCCGGAATCGGCGTGCGCGGCGGCGGCGGGATGTCGTCTCGTAACCGTTGATCGAAGTCTAGATAGCGAAAATGCGCGCGTCTTGCGCGTTCGGAGCGCAGCCGGCGACGATTTCGGCATATCGTCGATAACCCTGATATATGCTGAAATCGTCATGACGAGTGCGCAAACGCGCCAAGACGCGACACGCCGGCATTTTTAGGATGGCGGGTTCGGGCGCGCGGAGTCTCGGTGCGGGCGGGGTGAGCCGATCGCGTCGGCAGCGCTGGCCGTGCGCGACGCCAGGCAACGTGCCGATCCGGAATCGTGCCGGCCGGACATGCGTGCGGCGCAGTGGTTGCGCGCACAACCGCATGGCGCGTGACGTGCTTGCCGGCCCACGCGGTCGCCCGATCAGTGCCGATCGGCGGCGCGTTGCGCTTGCCGCCATTCGCCGGGCCGCCCGATCGCTGGCCCGCGATCGCCGCGACGCGTTCGAGACGGCGCTCCTATAATCGACGCCATCAGCCACCCCCTTCGCAGATGCCGGGATGACGACCTTGCTTGCCGCACCACCCATGAGCCTGTCCGATACGTTGCGCTACCAGCCCGACAACGCCGATCTCGGCGCGATGCTCGCGCACTTCCGCCTGCTCGAGCCGGTGTTCGATGCGCTGCCCGACGTCGCGTTCTTCGTGAAGGACGCGAACGGCCGCTACGCGCTCGTCAACCGCACGCTGGCGATGCGTTGCGGCTACAAGGACAAGCGCGACCTGCTCGGCAAGACGACCGACGAAGTGTTTCCGCGCCGCTTCGGCAAGACCTATTTCGAGCAGGACATGGCGACGATCACCGCGGGCCAGCAGCTGATGGACCAGCTCGAGCTGCATCTGTATCCGGGCCGCCAGCCGGGCTGGTGCCTGACCTGCAAGGAGCCGCTGCGCGACGCGGCCGGCAAGGTGGTCGGCCTCGCGGGCATCTCGCGCGACCTGAAGGCGCACGAGGGCTCGCATCCGGCCTACAGCAAGCTCGCCGACGTGGTGCAGCACATCCAGGATCACTACGTGCAGCCGCTGAACCTGAAGCAGCTCGCGCAGATGGCGGGGATGTCGGTCGCGCAGCTGGAGCGCTACTTCCACAAGGTGTTCCACCTGACGCCGCGCCAGGTGCTGCTGAAGACGCGGCTCGATGCGGCCACGGCGCTGCTGGTCACGCACGACAAGGTGACCGACGTCGCGGCGCTATGCGGATATACGGATCACAGCGCGTTCACGCGCCAGTTCAAGGCGACGGTCGGCGTGACGCCGACGGAATACCGGCTGATGCTGCAGGACCGGGCAGGGTGAAGTGACGCGCCGGCCGGGCCGGCGGATCTGAAGGGGCGAGACGGGATTCGGCGTGCGGCGGCTCAGCGGTAGCCGAGCCCTTTCAGGACGGCCGTGCCGTCTTCGGTCAGCCGGAAGCTCGGCGCCGTGTCGGCGTCGAGCTTGATCATCTCGACGAGGCCGGCTTCCTGCAGCGCGGGCAATTCGGGTTTGGCGTTCGCGCCGATCGGTGCGTGCAGCAGCACGAGCAGCGTCGCGATTTCATGATGGCTGAGCAAACGGCGCAGCATCGTCTTTTTCACTGGGGGGGCGGCCGGGCGGCCCGCGGGTGCATCTACGGCGCTCATCGCTGTCCTCCTTTTCGGGGTATCCATCGGGTACTGGTTGCGGATGGTGCCGTCGGAGACTTAAGCGATTCTTAAAACGGCCGCGGCCGCGCGAATGCTGCGGTGCGGTGTGCGTTACTGGATGTAACGCCCGCCGGGCGGCCGTTTCCGGCCGCCGGCGGCCGGCCTTGCCGGACGGGGCGCCGCGGCGGGATTCACCACGATGGTGCGGTCGCGCGGCGCGCGTCGCAGGGTCGTCGTGTTTTTCTCCTTCGATTCGACCCCTGAACGAAATTCCGTTGCTCCCTTATTTCCTGCGCTGGGCCTGCGCGGCGAGCCGCACGGCGGCGTTGGCCGCGCCGTAGCCGTCGTAGCCGCCGCGCCGCTCGACGATTTCGAGCGAGAAGCGGTTGTCGACCAGCTCGGTATACGCGTGCAGGAATTCACTGCCGTTTTCGTCGCGGTCGTACAGCAGGTGGTGGGCGCTCAGCGTGTCGATCAGCTCGTCCGGCAACGCGTAGCGCGCGGCCAGATCGTCGTAGTAGTTCGGCGGGATCCGCAGGAACGGCACGCCGTCGGCCGCGAACGCGGCGACCGTCTTCACGATGTCGTCGGTCCGGAACGCGACGTGGTTCAGCCCCGTGCCGTGATAGCGGTCGAGCGATTCGGCGACGGCCGTATGACGGTCGACCGACGCATTCAGCGCGATCCGCACCGAACCGTCCGTGCTGCGCACCGCGCGGCTGCGCATCAGGCCGTACGGATCGGGCACGAGCCAGCTGCGCTCGGCCTCGAAGCCGAAGGCGGTCTTGAAGAACAGGATCCACGTGTCGAGTGCGTCGGCCGGCAGCGCGAGGCAGACGTGGTCGATGCCCGTCAGCGGGCCGACCTCGCTCGGGCCGTCGATGTCGGTCAGCACGAAATCCGATTCATACAGCGTCGGCGCGTTCGGCGTCTCGTCGACGAAGTATTCGAGGCTGCCGTCCGGCGCCTGCACGCCCGGCAGCACGCGCTCGTTCGGGCCGACGCGCCCGGAAAACGGCGCGTAGCCGAAGCCGGCCGCGCGCTCGAATGCCACTTTCGCATCGTCGACGCGGAACGCCGACGCACACAGCGACAACCCGTGCTGCTGGAAGAACGCGTCGGCGAACGAGTCGCGCTCGGCGTTCAGCACGATCGACGCGGCGCCGTGCTGGAACAGCGTCACGTCCTTCGACCGATGGCGGCCTGCGAGCCGGAATCGCATCCGGCCGAGCCATTCGCCGACGGTGGCCGCCGCCTGCGCATCGACCGCGAATTCGATGAACTGGAACCCGACGTGCGCGGGCGGCGCAGGCGGCGCGAACAGCGGTTGGTCGGCGGCCGGCGCGCGGCCGTCCTGCGCGAGTCGCGCGCGCGTCAGTTCTTCCAGATAGAGCAGCGAGCGGTGGCCGTCGGCGGCCGTGATCGCGGTCGGCGCGGCGCGGAAGCCGTCGTTGAAAATCTCGAGCGACAGCGGCCCCTTGTAACCGGACTCGATCACGCGGGCGGTGAAGCGCGCGAGGTCGAAGTCGCCCTGGCCGGGGAACGAGCGGTAGTGGCGGCTCCATTCGAGCACGTCCATCGCGAGCTTCGGCGCATCGGCGATCTGCACGAACGCGATCCGGTCGCCCGGGATGTCGGCGATCGCGTCCGGCGAATCGTCGAGCGACAGCGTATGGAAGCTGTCGAGCGCGAGGCCGAGGTGCGGGCTGTTCACCGCGTTCACGAGCCGCCACGCATGGCCGTACCGGTTCACGACGCGGCCCCACGCGAGCGCCTCGTACGCGGCGACCACGCCCGCCTGCCGCGCGGCTTCGGCGAGCGCGCCGAGCTGGTCGACCAGCAGCGCGTCGTCCGCGATCGTGTCGGGCGACACGCTGCTGCACACCAGGATGCGGTCGGTGCCGAGCGCGTGCATCACGTCGAACTTGCGGCGGATGCGGTCGAGATTGCGGGCGAGCTGGGCCGGGCTCACGCCCTCGAAGTCGCGAAACGGCTGGAACAGCACGATGTCGAGGCCGAGATCGGCGGCCATGCGCCGCACGTCGGCGGGCGATCCGTCGAAGTAGACGAGGTCGTTCTCGAAGATTTCGACACCGTCGAAGCCGGCGGCCTGGATGGCGGCGAGCTTCTCGGCGAGCGTGCCGGACAGTGACACGGTGGCGATCGAGCGCTGCATGGGCGAATCCTGCGGATGAGCGGGGTGTGGCGTCGGCCGGATCGGGCCGGAATGAACCAGTCGTTGAATTACCGGTGAGCGCCATATCCCGAATTTACTAGGGGAGTGAGTGAAATTATACAAACTAACTAGGTGGTACAAATTAGCGAAAACCCGAAAAGACATTGCGCTTGCGCAAGCGCACACTAGCGCCAAATCTTGACGTCAGAGGGCGAAGTCGACTAGCGATTCGCCCCTGTTTTAGGAGCAGAAACACCATGAGCAAGCACAAGGTGCTGGTGCTGAACGGCCCGAACCTGAATCTGCTGGGGACCCGCGAGCCCCATATCTACGGCGCGGAAACCCTCGCCGACCTCGAGCAGCGTTGCCGCACGGCGGCCGACGGGCTCGGGCTGGAGATCGACTTCCGCCAGTCGAACGCCGAGCACCAGCTGATCGACTGGCTGCATGCCGCGCGTCACGACACGCACGGCATCGTGATCAATCCGGCCGCCTACACGCACACGTCGGTCGCGCTGGCCGACGCGCTGTCCGCGATCGCGAAACCCGTGATCGAGGTGCACATCTCCAACGTGCATCGCCGCGAGGCATTCCGTCACCACTCTTATGTGTCGGCGGTGGCCGAAGCCGTGATCTGCGGCTGCGGCACCGAAGGCTACGTATTCGCGCTACAGCGCCTGTCGACCATTTTTGCCCAAGGAGCCGCACGATGAGCCGCCCGTCTTTTCTGATCGGCCTGATCGGCCAGGGCATCGGCGGTTCGCTGTCGCCCGCGATGCATGAGGAAGAAGGCTTCCGCCAGGGATTCGGCTACGTGTACCGCCGCATCGATCTGGACGTGCTCGGCGTGACCGCCGACGCGCTGCCGGAACTGCTCGATGCCGCGCAGCGGATGGGCTACAACGGGCTCAACATCACGCATCCTTGCAAGCAGCGCGTGATCGAGCACCTCGACGCACTGTCTGACGACGCGCGCGCACTCGGCGCGGTCAACACCGTGCTGTTCAAGGATGGCAAGCGGATCGGCCACAACACCGACTGGTCGGGTTTCGCGAAGTCGTTCCGCCGCGGCCTGCCCGATGCGTCGCTCGAACGTGTCGTGCAGCTCGGCGCGGGCGGCGCGGGTGCGGCCGTCGCGCATGCGGCGCTGCAGATGGGTGCCGCCGACCTGACGATCTTCGACGTCGACGGCACGCGCGCCACCGCGCTCGCGGGTGAACTGCAGCAGCGCTTCCCGGCCGCCCGGGTCACGCCGGGCAGCGATCTCGCGGCCGCGATGCAGGCCGCGACCGGCCTGATCCATTGCACGCCGACCGGCATGGCCAAGCATCCGGGCCTGCCGCTGCCGGCCGAGCTGCTCCGCGCGGGCATGTGGGTCGCCGACATCGTGTATTTCCCGCTCGAAACCGAACTGATCCGCGCCGCGCGCGCGGCCGGCTGCGCGACGCTGCCGGGCGGCGGGATGGCCGTGTACCAGGCCGTCGATGCGTTCGAGATCTTCACCGGACGAACGCCGGACGACGAACGGATGTTCGAACACTTTCAGTCGCTCGTCGCACGCTGACCCTTCTAGCGACCAGCTGAAAAATAGACCAGGAGACAACCATGCAGCACACCACCCACACGAACGCCGCGCCCGCGGCGGCCGGTACGGTCCGGCGGACCTCGGCGCGCTACAAGATCCTCGCGCTGCTCGCGATCGGCACGATGATCAACTATCTCGACCGTACCGTGCTGGGGGTGGCTGCGCCGCAGCTCACCAAGGAGCTCGGCATCAACGCGGCCGTGATGGGCATCATGTTCTCCGCGTTCTCGTGGACGTACGTCGCGATGCAGGTGCCCGGCGGCCTGTTCCTCGACCGCTTCGGCAGCAAGATCACCTATTACTGGTCGATGACGCTGTGGTCGCTGTGCACGCTCCTGCAGGGCTTCGTGCCCGGCGTCGGGACGCTGCTCGCATGCCGGCTCGGCCTCGGCGTGACGGAAGCGCCGTGTTTCCCGACCAATAGCCGCGTCGTCGCGACGTGGTTCCCGCAGAATGAACGCGCGATGGCGACCGGCACCTACACCGTCGGCGAGTACATCGGTCTCGCGTTCTTCAGCCCCGTGCTGTTCGCGCTGATGGGGGCGTTCGGCTGGCGTTCGCTGTTCTGGGTCGTCGGCGGGGTCGGCATCGTGTTCGGCCTGGTCTGGTGGAAGTTCTATCACGAGCCGCGCAACCATCCGGCCGCGAATTCGGAAGAACTCGCGTACATCGAAGCGGGCGGCGGTCTCGTGCACGGCGTGCGCAAGGACGGCGACAAGGGCGGCAAGCCCGCCCAGGCCAAGTTCAGCTGGGCGATGGCCGGCCGGCTGCTGAAGAAGCGCCAGCTCGCGGGGATCTGCCTCGGCCAGTTCGCCGGCAACTCGACGCTCGTGTTCTTCCTGACCTGGTTCCCGACCTATCTCGCGACCGAGCGCCACATGGGCTGGCTGAAGATCGGCTTCTTCGCGATCATGCCGTTCATTGCCGCGTCGGTCGGCGTGATGTTCGGCGGGATCTTCTCCGACTGGTTGCTGCGCCGCGGCAAGTCCGCGAACCTCGCACGCAAGCTGCCGATCATCGCCGGCCTGCTGCTCGCGTCGACGATCATTCTCGCGAACTACGTGCAAAGCAACGAAGCCGTGATCGCGATCATGTCGGTCGCGTTCTTCGCGCAGGGGATGGCTGCGCTCGGCTGGACGCTCGTGTCCGACATCGCGCCGGACGGCCTGCTCGGCGTGACCGGCGGCATCTTCAACTTCGCGGCGAACCTGGCCGGCATCATCACGCCGCTCGTCGTCGGCTTCATCGTCGCGTCGACCGGCTCGTTCGTCGGTGCGCTGGTGTTCATCGGCGTGATCGCGTTGATCGGTGCGCTGTCGTACATCTTCGTCGTCGGCGACATCAAGCGGATCGAACTGTAAGCACCGGCTCCACGCACTCTCGGTGCGTTCGCCCGGCGACCTGTGGGTCGCCGGGCTTTTTTGTATCCGCTCGCGACTGCGAAGCGGTTCAGGCCGCCGCGCGCTCACGCGTGCCGCATCGTGATCCCGAGCGATTCGACCGCCTGTGCGATCGCCGCGACCGCCCGCCGGATGTCGCCGGCATCGATCGCGCCGATGCAGCCGACGCGGAACGTCTCGAGTTGCGTCAGCTTGCCCGGATACAGGATGAAGCCCGCGTCGCGCACCGCGTCGTAGAAGCGGCGGAAATCGTAGGCCGGATGGTCGGGCGCATGGAACGTGACGATCACGGGCGCCTGCACGCCGGCGTCGAGGAACGGCGTGAAGCCGAGCGCGCGCATTGATTCGACCAGCGTCCGGCAGTTTTCCGCATAGCGCGCACCGCGCGCGGGCTGGCCGCCTTCGGCCAGGTACTGGTCGAGCGCGGCGCGCAGCGCGGCGATCACGTGGGTCGGTGGTGTGAAACGCCACTGGCCCGTCTTGCGCAGGTACGCGTACTGATCGTGGAGGTCGAGCGCGAGCGACCGCGAGTTGCCTTCGCACGCGTCGAGCGCAGCACGCCGCACAATCGCGAACCCCATCCCCGGCACGCCTTCCAGGCATTTGCCGCTCGCCGAGATCAGCGCGTCGATCCCGCTGTCCGCCAGCGTGATCGGCAGCGCGCCGAACGAACTCATCGCATCGACGATCAGCCGCTTGCCGTGCCGCCGGCACACGGCCGCGATCGCGTCGAGCGGATTCAGGATGCCGGCACTTGTTTCCAGGTGCACCAGCGCGACGTGCGTGATGCGCGGCTCGCGCGCGAACGCGGCTTCGACCGCGCCGGGGTCGACCGCCGCGTTCTCGCCGAACGGCAGCGCGATCGACTCGATGCCGAGCCGGCCGAGGATCTTCAGGATGCGCGCGCAATACGCGCCGTTGTCCGGCACCAGCACGACGCCGTCGCGCGGCACCAGCGTGCCGAGCGCGGCTTCGACGGAAAACGTGCCGCTGCCTTGCATCGGCACGCACACGTATGCGTCGCCGCCGCGCGCGATCGCGACGAGATCCGTGCAGACGCTCGCCGTCAGTTGATTGAAAGCGGCGTCCCATGAGCCCCAGTCGTGTTGCATTGCGTGGCGTGTTGTGGCGGACGTGGTGAGCGGGCCGGGCGTGAGCAGAATCGGGTCCGACATGATTTTTCTCCAGCAAAGATCGGATGAAACGCCAGGGCGGCATTTCTGAATGACTTGCATGATATTGGCAAAATGTGTCATTTTTTGGAAATTGTGGCACACGTCACGGCGTTGTCATCGAACGCTGTGATCCTTCGGTTGCCGCGCGAAACCACCTGCAGCGCGGCAGCGAGACGGGCCGGTTGTCGGTCTGTCCGACTGAAAGGAGCCGGATCGTGCCCCGGCCGTTTGGTGTTCCGCCTACGGAGAAGTGAGATGACACTGCAGAATTCCTCGCGCGCCGCTGCCGGCGCGTTCCGCAAGCTCGCGCTGGCCGCCTGCGCCGCCGGTCTGCTGCAAGGCGTGGCGATGCCCGCGCACGCGGCGAACGCGGTCGTGCTGTATACGGCGGACGGTCTCGAGAACCTCTATCGCGATGTGCTGCCGGCGTTCGAGAAGAAGGAAGGCGTCAAGGTCAACATCGTGACGGCGGGCAGCGGCGAGGTCGTCAACCGCGCGAACATCGAAAAGAATTCGCCGAAGGCGGACGTGATCGTCACGCTGCCGCCGTTCATCCAGCAAGCCGGCCAGATGGGCCTGCTGCAGCCATACCAGAGCGTGAACTACAAGAACGTGCCGGCGATCGCGAAGGCGGAAGACGGCACCTGGGCGACGTTCGTGAACAACTACTTCTCGTTCGCGATCAACCCGGACGTCGTGAAAAGCCAGCCGAAGACGTTCGCCGACCTGCTGTCGCCGGCCTACGCGGGCAAGGTCGCGTACTCGAACCCGGCGACCGCCGGCGACGGGATGGCCGTGCTGATCCTGACGACGTCGCTGATGGGCGAGGACAAGGCGTTCGACTACCTCGCGAAGCTGTCGCAGAGCGTGAAGTTCCACACGAAGGGCACCGGCTACCTGAACGTGCTGCTGTCGCGTAACGAGATCAGCGTCGCGAACGGCGACCTGCAGATGGATCTCGACGACGCCGAGCACGGCGCGCTGTCCGTCAAGCCGATCTTCCTGGCAGCGAAGGACGGCGACCAGCCGACCACGTTCCAGCTGCCGTACGGCATCGGCCTGATCAAGAGTGGCCCGAACCAGGAGGCCGGCAAGAAGCTGATCGACTACCTGATGTCGACCGACGTGCAGTCGAAGGTGCCGGACATGTACGGCATCCCGGGCCGCACGGACGTGCCGCTGGCCGGCAAGAACGGCGAAGCGGTCAAGAAGGCGATCGCGGGCGTGAAGCTGATCCCGGTCGACTGGACCCAGGTGATGGCGAAGAAGCCGGTGTGGATCGAGCGCTGGAAGAAGGACGTGATCGGCAGCTCGGGCAAGCAGCTCGACGTCGTCAAGCCGAAGTGATCGGCGCACGCTGCCTGTATTAGTGAGCAAGAGGATGAACCCGGTGGAAACCACCCTGACCCATCCCGGCGCTTTCGGCGCCGCCGAACCGCAAGCAACGCTGCGGTCCGGCGCGCCGGGCGGCGTGCAGATCGAGCACCTGAGCGTGCGCTACGGCGCACGCACGGTGCTGGAAGATCTGTCGCTGTCGATCGGCGCCGGTGAATTTCTGACCGTGCTCGGCAAGAGCGGCTGCGGCAAGACCACGCTGCTGCGCTTCATCGCCGGGTTCGTGAAGGCCGACGGCCTGACCGGCACGCTGACCGTGGCCGGACGCGACCTGACCCATGCGCCGCCGCACAAGCGCAACCTCGGTCTGCTGTTCCAGAATTACGCGCTGTTCCCGCACCTGTCGGTGTTCGAGAACGTCGCCTTCGGGCTGCGCGCACGCGGCATGGCGTCGCCGGAGGTGACGCGCCGCGTCGCCGACGCGCTGAAGCTCGTGCAACTCGGCGACGCGGGCCACCATCTGCCCGCGCAACTGTCCGGCGGGATGCAGCAGCGCGTCGCGCTGGCGCGCGCGCTCGTGATCGAGCCGGACGTGCTGCTGCTCGACGAGCCGCTGTCGGCGCTCGACGCCAATCTGCGCGCATCGGTGCGCAGCGAACTGAAGGCGCTGCACGAGCGCCTGCCGAACCTGACCGTCGTCTGCGTGACGCACGACCGCGACGACGCGCTCGTGCTGTCCGACCGCGCGCTGCTGATGCGCGACGGCCGCATCGCGCAGCTCGGCACGCCGCAGCAGCTGTACGACGCGCCGCGGGACGGCTACGTCGCGCGCTATCTCGGCCCGGCCAACCTGCTGCCGCCGCACGTGATCTTCCCGCTCGGCGATCCGCGTCACGACGTGCGCGGCAAGGTCGCGTGCGTGCGCCCCGAGCGGCTGACCGTGATGCCGCTGGCGGCGGGCGGCCTGCACGGCACGGTGTCGTCGGTCGAATGGCAGGGCGCGGACCTGTCGATCGCGGTCATGATCGACGCGGCGCCCGACGAACCCGTGCGCGTGACGATGCAACGCGGCCGCGGCGCGGCTCCCGAGCGCGGTGCGCGCGTGTCCCTGCATTGCGAGGCAGACGATGTCGTCCTTATCGAGCCCTGAAGCCGGCCTGCCGCCGCACGTGCTCGCGTCGGCCGCCGCGCATGCCGCCGCCGCGCGGCGCCGCAAGCGCATGGGCGACCTGCACCTCGCCGCGCTCGCGATCGTCGTGCTCGGCCCGCTCGTCGTCTATCCGCTGGTGCGGCTCGTGCTGCTGAGCGTGTCCGGCGATCATGGGCTGAGCTTTGCCGCATACCGGACCTTCTTCGGCAACCCCGATACGCGCAACGTGCTGCTGACGACGGTCGGCGTGCTGTTCGCGAGCGCCGGCACCGCATCGGTGCTCGGCGTGCTGCTGGCCGCGCTGCTGTTCTTCAAGCCGTTCCCGGGCGCGTCGCTCGTCACGCGCTTCCTGGAACTGTACGTCGCGTTCCCGTCGTTCCTCGTCGCGTTCACCTTGATCTTCCTGTACGGCTCGCAAGGCTCGATCAGCATCGCGCTGCAGCACCTGTTCCATCTCGAGAACCCGCCGCTCGACTTCCTGTTCGGCATCGGCGGCGTGATCCTCGCGCAGACCGTGTTCTATACACCGTTCGTCGTGCGGCCGACGCTCGCGTCGTTCGCGACGCTCGACCTGCGCCTGATCGAAGCGGCGCGCAGCCTCGGCGCGTCCGGCTGGATGCTCGCGCGCCGCGTCGTGCTGCCGATCGCGTGGCCGGGCATCGCCGCCGGCACGGTGCTGTGTTTCCTGCTGACGCTGAACGAGTTCGGGATCCTGCTCGTGCTCGGCAGCGCGCGGCTCGTCACGCTGCCGGTCGCGATCTACAGCAGCGCGACCGTCGACCTCGACCTGCCGACCGCGTCGGCCGGCGCGGTCGTGATGCTCGCGCTGTCGCTGGCGCTCTATACGGTTTATCGCCGGGTGAACCGGCGTGCGACGGGAGGGAACGATGTCCGCTGAATTCCATATCGGGCAAGCCGTGCCGCGTCATCGGATCGGCTGGAGCGACACGCTGCTCAAGCATGCGTCGCGCGCCGCGCTCGCGCTGGCCGCGTTCGCCTGCTTCTGGCTGTTCGTGCTGCCGGTCATCGTCGTTGCGCTGTCGAGCGTGTCGACGCAGTGGTCGGGCACGATCCTGCCGGCCGGCTACAGCCTGCGCTGGTTCGAGCGGCTCGGGTCGCCGGAATACGACGCGCTGCTGACGAGCCTCGAAATCGGCTTCGGCGTGTCGGCGATCGGCACGATCCTCGGGCTGTGGCTTGCGCTTGCACTCGAGGGGCGCGACCGGCGCGGTCTCGGCGCGGTCGTCGACGCGCTCGTGATGGTGCCGAACGGCGTGCCGAGCGTCGTGCTCGGGCTCGCGGTGCTGATCGCGTATCACCAGAAGCCGCTCGACTTGTCGAGCTCCGCGGCGATCGTCGTGCTCGTGCAGCTCGCGCTGATCCTGCCGTTCTGCTATCGCTGCGCGGCCGCCGCGCAGCGCCCGGAGCTGACCGTGCTGCGCGAAGCGGCGGCGAGCCTCGGTGCACCGCCCGCGATGGTGCTGCGCCGCGTGCTGCTGCCGCAGCTCGTGCCGGCGCTGCGCGCGAGCCTCGCGCTCGGCTTCGCGCTGTCGCTCGGCGAACTCGGCGCGACGCTGACCGTCTATCCGCCGGGTTTCGCGACCGTGCCGATCGTCGTGATCGGCCAGGTTGAGCGCGGCTATTACCTGCCCGCCTCGGCGTTGTCGCTGCTGATGCTCGGCGCGTCGCTCGCGGCGCTGCTGCTGATCGCCGCGCGCGTGCCGCGCGGCAAGCGGGCGGCATCATGAACGCCGCGTTCGCATTGCGACAGCCCGGCGAGCAATCGGCCGCGGGCAAGGGTTCCGCGGATCTCGCGGGACGTTCCGTCGACGTCAACGGCCGACGCTACCGGCTACCGGTCGAACCGACCGTCGTCATCTGCGTCGACGGCTGCGAGTACGACTATCTCGAGCGTGCGGTGGAAGCGGGCGTCGCGCCGTTCATCGGCCGGATGATCGCGCAAGGCACCGCGTGGCGCGCCGACTGCGTCGTGCCGACCTTCACCAACCCGAACAACCTGTCGATCGTCTGCGGCGTGCCGCCGTCGGTTCATGGGATCTGCGGCAACTACTTCTGGGATCCGGCCGCCGACGGCGGTCGCGGCGCCGAAGTGATGATGAACGACCCGGCCTACCTGCGGGCCGGCACGCTGCTCGCGGCGGCGTCCGATGCCGGCGCGCGGGTGGCCGTCGTCACGGCGAAGGACAAGCTGCGCCGGCTGCTCGGCTGGCAGATGAACGGCATCTGTTTTTCCGCCGAGAAGGCCGCGCAGGCGAATCTCGCGGAAAACGGGATCGTCGACGTGCTCGACTGGGTCGGCCTGCCGTCGCCGGACGTGTACAGCGCGGCATTGTCCGAATTCGTGTTCGCGGCCGGCGTGCGGCTCGCGCAGACGCGCCAGGTCGACCTGATGTACCTGTCGACCACCGACTACGTGCAGCACAAGTGCGAGCCGGGCAGTGCCGGCGCGAACGCGTTCTACGCAATGATGGACGGCTATCTCGCGCAGCTCGATGCGCTCGGCTGGGCGATCGGGCTCACGGCTGACCACGGGATGAACGCGAAGCACGATCCGGCCACGGGCCGCCCGAACGTGATCTATCTTCAGGATGCGTTTGACGGCTGGTTCGGTGCGCGGGCCGCACGCGTGATCCTGCCGATCACCGATCCATACGTCGTGCACCACGGCGCGCTCGGCTCGTTCGCGACCGTCTACCTGGCGCCCGGCGTCGACCGGATCGAAGCGATGTGGCGCGTCGGCGGGCTCGATGGTGTCGAACTCGTACTCGACAACGCGGAAGCGGCCGCGCGCTTCGAACTGCCGGCCGACCGGATCGGGGATCTCGTCGTGATCGGTCGGCGCGACATGACGCTCGGCACGCGCGAGCGCGAACACGACCTGTCCGGCCTGACCGTGCCGCTGCGTTCGCACGGCGGCGTGTCCGAGCAGGAGGTGCCGTTGCTGTTCAACCGTCGGATCGAGCGGGACGACCCTGCACGTCGTCCGCGCAACTTCGACGTCTTCGATTTCGTGCTGAATCGGGTCGCGACATGATGGCTCACCCTCGACAGGATCACCCCGCGTTTCGCGCCGAGGCGCTGCGCTGGTGCGGCACGCGCGCGACGCGCGACCGTGTGCTCGACGTCGTCGATCCGTACACCGGCACGCGCGTCGGTACGGCGCCGCTGGCGAGCGTCGACGATGTGCGCGCCGCGTTCGACTACGCGATGGCGTACCGGCCCGCGCTCACGCGCTACGAGCGTTCGCAGATCCTCGAGCGCGCGGCCGCGCTGCTGCGCGAGCGTGCCGAGGAGGCATCCGACCTGATCACGCTCGAGTCGGGATTGTCGAAACAGGATTCGCGCTACGAGATCGGTCGCGTTGCCGACGTGCTGAAGTTTGCGTCGGTCGAAGCGCTGCGCGACGACGCGCAGAGCTTCTCGTGCGACCTGACGCCCCACGGCAAGGCGCGCCGCGTGTTCTCGCAGCGCCAGCCGCTCGATGGCGTGATCGTCGCGATCACGCCGTTCAATCACCCGATGAACCAGGTCGCGCACAAGATCGCGCCGGCGATTGCGACCAACAACCGCGTGATCGTGAAGCCGTCGGAGAAGGTGCCGCTGTCGGCGTTTTATCTGGCGGACCTGCTGTATGAAGCCGGTTTGCCGGAGCCGATGCTGCAGGTGCTGACCGGCGACCCGCGCGAAATCGCGGACGAACTCGTCACGCATCCGCATGCATCGCTGATCACCTTTACGGGCGGCGTGTCGATCGGCAAGGCGATCGCCGCGCGGGCCGGCTACCGGCGCATCGTGCTGGAGCTGGGCGGCAACGATCCGCTGATCGTCCTCGGCGATGCCGATCTGGAACGTGCGGCATCGCTGGCCGTGCTCGGTTCGTACCGCAATTCGGGGCAGCGCTGCACGGCCGTCAAGCGGATCCTGGTACAGCGCTCGGTCGCGCCGGCGTTTACCGAGCTGCTCGTCGAGAAGACGCGCGCCTGGAAGTACGGCGATCCGTTCGATCCCGCAAACGAAATGGGCACGGTGATCGACGACGTCGCGGCGCGGCTGTTCGAGGCCCGGGTCGGCGAGGCGGTCGCGCAGGGGGCGCGCCTGCTGACCGGCAACGTGCGGCGCGGTGCGCTCTATTCGCCGACCGTGCTCGACAACGTTGATCCGTCGATGACGCTCGTGTGCGAGGAGACCTTCGGCCCCGTTTCACCCGTCATCGCGTTCGACACGATCGACGACGCGATCCGGATCAGCAACGGCACGGCGTTCGGGCTGTCGTCGGGCATCTGTACGGACAGTACGGCCGCGGTCGTGCGGTTCGTGAACGAGCTGAACGTCGGGACGGTGAATGTCTGGGAGGTGCCCGGTTACCGGATCGAGCTGTCGCCGTTCGGCGGGATCAAGGATTCGGGGCTCGGCTATAAGGAAGGCGTTCAGGAAGCGATGAAGAGCTTCACGAATCTGAAGACGTTTTCGCTGCCTTGGGAGTGAGCGGATGGCATTGACGGTAGACGAGATTCACGGGCTGTATCGCGAGCACGGCCACGTTGCCTATAGCGGCGAACCCGTCACGCAGCTGGAGCATGCGTTGCAGAGCGGCTTGCTGGCGGAGGAGGCGGGCGCCGACGAGGCGCTGGTCGCGGCGGCGTTCCTGCATGATCTGGGGCATTTGCTGAATCGGCAGGGCGAGACGCCGAGCGCGCGCGGGATCGACGACCTGCATCAGTATTACGTGCTGCCGTTCCTGCGGCCGCTGTTTTCGGACGCGGTTCTGGAGCCGATCCGGCTGCACGTCGACGCGAAGCGTTGCCTGTGCCGCACGGACGCCGGCTACTTCGAGAGCCTGTCGCCGGATTCGGTGCGCAGCCTCGCGCTGCAGGGCGGCATCTTCAGTGAAGCGGAGACGGCGGCATTCCTGCAGCGCCCGTTCGCGGAAGACGCGCTGCGCCTGCGCCGCTGGGACGATACGGCCAAGGAAGAGGGCAAGGCGACGCCGGACCTCGATCACTATATGGAGATCGTGGCGCGCCAGGTGCGTGTGAGCTGACGATTCGGCTGCATCCATATAAGCCCCCGCACGCGGCAGCGTGCGGGGGCTTATATTTTTCGCGAAACCCCTTGCGCGATTGCCGGCAGGTGCTTAGAATCACGCCTCTTTCGCGCTAACGGAAACGCAGCGCGGAGGAAGAAGGGAAGCGGTGCTGTCGGGCGGGTCGTAGCGGCCTCGGCGGCGCAGGAAGTTGAACCCCAGTCGTCGCAACGAAGCAGTTAAAAAGTTGTTGACGAACTGAAAAAGACGGTTCATAATTTCACTTCTCTGCTGCTGAAAACGCAGCGCTGCTGAGAAACACGAAGTTTCTCGCAGAAATGCTCTTTAAAAATTAACAGCCGATAAGTGTGGGCGCTTGATGGCCGCGAGCTGATCTTCGGATCAGAT